>DASYCD010000183.1:0-4819 GCA_036500405.1 Bryobacteraceae bacterium | reverse complement strand
GGCTGGGTCAGCGTGCTATTCTTCGTGTTTTGGGCAGCCGATATCTTTTTCATCCGCCGTCCGCTGTAAATTCCGCATGACCACCACATTTGAAGACCGCCGTTTGCTGCCCATCCGTGAGAAGGTGGAGGCGGGCGAGCGACTGACGTACGACGACGGCGTGACGCTTTTCCGGACGAGCGACGTACTGGCGCTTGGCCAGATGGCGAACGTGGTGCGGGAGCGGAAGCACGGCGATGTGACGTACTTCAACGTCAATCGGCACATCAATCCCACGGACGTTTGCGTGGCTAGCTGCCGGCTGTGCGCGTTCGGGAAGCAGAAGCGGGATCCGAAATCGTACACGATGTCGCTCGAGCAGGTGTGGGAGACTGCCGGGCATGGGTGGAAAGAAGCGATCACGGAGTTCCACATTGTCGGAGGGCTGCATCCGGAGCTGAGCCTCGATTGGTTCTGCCAAATGCTGCGCGGGCTGAAGGAACGGTATCCGCAGATTCACCTGAAGGCGTTCACGATGGTGGAGATTGGGTATTTCGCGCGGCGCGAGAAGATGAGCGTGCGGGACGTGCTGGTGAAGCTGCGCGAGGCCGGGATGGATTCGATGCCTGGCGGCGGCGCGGAGGTTTTCAGCGAGCGCGTGCGGCGCATCATCTGCGACCACAAGCTCACGGGCGACGAATGGCTGGATACGGCGCGCACGGCGCATTCGCTGGGCCTGCATTCGAACTGCACGATGCTCTACGGGCATATCGAGAACGAAGAGGATCGGGTGGATCATCTGGTGCGGCTGCGGGCGCTGCAGGATGAGACGAACGGATTCGTTACGTTCATTCCGCTGGCGTTTCATCCGGACAACACGGCGCTTTCGCATGTGCCGAAGACGACGGGCTTCGACGATCTGAAGAACATCGCGATTGCGCGGTTGATGCTCGATAACATTCCGCACGTGAAAGCGTACTGGGTGATGCTGACGCCGGCGATTGCGCAGATTGCGCTGCGATTTGGCGCGGACGATATCGATGGCACCGTGGTGGAAGAGAAGATTTACCACGATGCGGGATCGACGGTAGCGCAGTCGTTACGGCGTACGGACCTGCTGCGGCTGATCCGGCTGGCGGGCAGGACGCCGGTGGAACGCGATACGCTGTACAGGCCGGTGCAGCGGACGGAAACGGCGTTCACGGTTCTTGTCTAGCTACGTAAACCTCATCTCACCAGAGACGTAATCACCGGTTGAATGAACCGGAAAATACTTCTCTTCGCGGTGTGGATGGCTGCTTATCCCGTATTTGCTCAGAGTCAGGCGTTTGAGGTTGCTACGATTCGTCCTTCGGAGGGTGACGTGCGCGGCTCCGTGTTGGGGGTGAATCCTGGCAATCTGGTGATGCGCGGCTACGATCTCTCGCGGTGTCTGCAATGGGCGTATGAGATGCAGCCGGAGCAGATTGAAGGCCCGGACTGGATACGCGATACCCGCTTCGATATTGTGGCGAAGTCGGCCGATTCGGCGGATGAAGACCACCTGCGTCTGATGCTTCGCAGGCTGATCGAGGAGCGCTTCGGGATGAAGGCGCATCGCGAGACGCGCGTGATTCCGACTTACGAAATCATTTTGGCAAAAGATGGTCCACGGCTGCATGATTCGAGCGAGAAGGATGCTTCGAAGCTGATTGTGTCGGCGCGGAAAGGCGATCCGCAATTTTCGAAGGATAAAACCGGGCTGATCGCGGAAGGCGCGATGATCAGTGATATCGCCGGGAAGCTTTCCGAGCCGCTGGAGCGGCCCGTGGTGGATAAGACAGGTCTGACCGAACACTACGATCTTCGAATCAACACGACGGGTTACATATTGAATGGCGAGGGAGCGGATCCGCTGTCGCTGATCTTCACGGCGTTCGAGCGGCAGTTGGGCTTGAAGATTGTGGCGGGGAAAGACGCGGTAGAGTTTCTCGTGATCGACGCGGTTAATCAGAGCCCTGTTGAGAACTGAGCGCCAGGCTGGCAAGGCGAGCGGTGAGGAAACGCCTTTCGGGCTCGTTGCGCGCGAGATCGAGAGCGCGGCGATAGTGAGTGGATGCTTCGTCTCGCTTGCCGAGCTGTTCGAGGAGCCGGGCCTGGGCGGAGGGCAGAAGGTGATAATTTTCAAGCTGCCCGGATTGTTCGAGCTCGGTCAGACGGGCGAGGCCGGCTTCGGGACCTTGCACCATCGCGATTGCGACGGCTTCGTTTAGCTCGACAACAGGTGAGGGCGCGACGCGCATCAGCTCGGCGTAGAGTTGCGCGATGCGCTGCCAGTTTGTGTCCCGCGGGCGGAGCGCCGTGGCGTGGATGGACGCGATCTGCGCTTCTATGCCGTAGCGCGTACTTCCCGCGCCGCGGTGCAGTGCGTCCGCCAGCAATGCGGCGGCTTCGTTGATAGCGAAACGATTCCACAACTCGCGATTCTGGTTTTCGAGGAGTACGATGTCGCCCTCCGCGTTGGTCCTTGTATTGCGGCGAGAATCGTGGAACAGCATGAGAGCGAGCAGCGCGGCGGCTTCGCCCTGTTGCGGCAACAGCGTTGTCAGAACGCGACCAAGGCGGATGGCTTCGGTGCAGAGGTCTTTTTTCAGAAGTGTCTCGCCGGCGGTGGCGGTGTAGCCTGCGGTGAAAATGAGGTAGATCGCGACCAGCACGCTGTGGACGCGGGTGGGGAGTTCGTGTTCGGGCGGGACCGCATAGGGGATTCCGGCTTCAAGGATTTTCCGTTTGACGCGTACGAGGCGCTGGGCCATTGTTTGCGGGGCGACCAGGAACGCGCGGGCGATTTCCTCGGTGGTCATTCCGCAGAGCGTGCGGAGCGTGAGGGCGATCTGCGCTTCGGAGGCGAGCGCGGGGTGACAGCAGGTGAAGATCAGGCGCAGACGATCGTCGGGAATGCTCTCATCGGTTTCGGATGCAACGCTGTGCTCGACCGCGCGCTGGAGTTCGGGAAATTTTTCGCGGAAGGAAGCGTCGCGGCGAAGGCGATCGAATGCTTTGTATCGCGCGGCGCTCACGATCCACGCGCGTGGGCTGGCCGGGATGCCGGTTTCGCGCCACTGCGTCAGCGCGGCGGCGAAGGCTTCCTGCAGGGTCTCTTCGGCGAGATCGAAATCGCGCAATATACCGATGAGCGTGGCCAGAATGCGGTCACGCTCATCGGTGTAGATCCGTTCGAGTTGTTCGGAAAACGTCGCCACAATCAGGCAGGCGAGGGCACGGACATGATGGGGCGAACTTCGATCGTGCCGTTCCGCGCGCCCGGAATGCGAGCGGCGATAGCGGTTGCTTCATCGAGATTGCCGGCTTCGATCAGGTAATAACCACCCAGATGCTCGGCTGTTTCGGCGAAGGGACCGTCTGTCAGCAGGGTTTTGCCGCCACGGACACGGACGGATGTCGCCGTGGCGACGGGCTGCAGCGGATTACCTCCTTTATAGTTGCCGGAGGCGATGATGCCGCGAGTGAAGTCGCCGTATTCCTGCATCATCGTAGTGTCGCAACGGCTGGCTTCGACGTTTTCGGGTGTGTTGTAAATCAAAAGAAGATATTGCATGGTTGGGTCTCCGCCGGATAGTCGAATGGGCGCGCGCGAAATCGACAGCGCACAATTTATTTTTTTGGCGGCGGCGGGGCGGGGGTCAGGATGCGGAGACGCACGGGCTGAACGCCTGGGGTGACGGGTAGAATTTTGCAGATGAGTTGCAGCGTGGAAGCGGCCGCGACGATGCGGGTGAGGCGGCGCTGGCCATCGTTGCCGGTGAGCACGAGGACCTGCGGTGAGGGGATGAAAACTTCGGTGATGCGCAGCAGATCGTCGCCGGCGCGAACCTGGACGACGAGTTCCTGATCTTCCTTCAGCGACTTCTGCATGCCCTGGAGCTGGCCGAGGATGACGGCGCCGACGTTATCGGTGGGGGGCTGCGGCGCAGGGGCCGGCGGTGCGGGCGCGGGCTTCGCTGGCGCGCCTTGGACAGCATCGAGCACACTGCTTTTTGCGGTGTCGAGTACCTGTCCGGTGAGTGCGCGGCCAATGTCAGCGAGTGCCATGAGCCGATGCTAACACCTGTGCGTCAGTGCGCGGCTGGTGTGTCCGCCGCGGACTTCTGAAGGTAGGCAGGGTTCAGCGTGCCCTTTGCTTTCGCGATTTCGAGGAGCGTCGGATAGAACTGGACGAAGGTATTTTCGACTGCGGCGTTGGCTCCGTGGCACTGGTTGCAACTGGAGGTGGCGGGATTGGGCGTGCCGGCGTCCTTCTTGCCAAATCCGAAGAAGGCCCATTTCTGCGGGAAGCGCTTTTCGTCTTTGACTTCGGCTTCGATAGTGCGGATGTCGCTCTGGAAATGGCCGCCGTTGTTGATGGAGCCGTGTCCGGTGGCGTTGCGAACCTCGAGAACGAACATTGTTTTATCGGGCCAGTGGCCGGTCTGGACGAAGGCGCGGTAGGAGGAGGGATTGACGAAGACGTTGTCGAATGCCGGGTTTTGGGTGTCGGCGGACGCGGCGGGTCCGTAGGTCATGCCGAGACCGGAGCTGAGATAGACCCATTCGCGGTAGTTTTTCGGCAACTGGAGCGTGCCGTCGGCGTTGTATTGAGGGCCGTCGGTGGCGGTCTGGGCAACGAGCGCGAGAGCGGCGAGGATGAGGAGCGAGGCTTTCTTCATGGCGAGGCTTGGACGCAGTTTAGCATTTTGTTATTCTGGAGACGACCGCGGGCGGGAGTAATTCAGCGGTAGAATGCCAGCTTCCCAAGCTGGACGTCGCGGGTTCGAACCCCGTCTCCCGCTCCATCTTTTCA
>DASYCD010000182.1:0-5908 GCA_036500405.1 Bryobacteraceae bacterium | reverse complement strand
GAGCTCAGTGCGGGCGTCGTCTTCCGTGATGCTGGAATCGGGCGCGAATCGGAGAGTCCAGTACGGCGTGACTTTCGAAACGCCGTCTCGCCATTCGAGGTAATGGCCGGAGGGAAGTTTTTCGATGCCTTCGACCAGGGTGCGCGGCGCGGGTACGTAGAGGAGCGAGAGAAAGTCGCTGAGCGCGGCCCGATCGAGACGGCGCGGCACGTCGGGATGCTCGAAAAGAACTTTCAGTTCCGAGCCGAAAACGAGATCCTCACCGAGTCGCCGAATGTAGAGCGGCTTGATGCCCAGACGGTCGCGCGCAAGAACGAGGCGACGGTCGCGTTCGGACCAGAGCGCCATCGCAAACATACCGCGGAAGCGCGCGAAACAGCCGGTATCCCACTCGAGGAAAGCGCGGAGCGCAACTTCCGTATCGCAGTCTGACCGGAAGCGATGGCCCAGCGATTCGAGCTCGCCGCGCAGTTCGCGGAAGTTATAAATCTCGCCGTTGTAGACGATGACGCACTGTTGGCCGTCGCCATCGATGCCGGACCGGATCGGCTGTTCGCCGCCATCGAGATCGATCACCTGGAGTCGCACGGCGCCGAGCGCGACGTTCGGGGAACAGTACGCGCCCTGCTGGTCCGGACCGCGATGAACGATCGTCGCCGTCATCCGGCGAATCAGCGATTCGCTGGATGATGGATCGGCCGCCGTGCGCTGTGTGAAGCCTGCAATACCGCACATTCGTAAATCGCAGGTTAACAGGACGCGCGAATCAAACCTTCAGAACGTCTTTCTCCCGCGCCACCAGCTTGTAAAGCGCCGGATTGACGAAGAACCCGAGCAGCAGGCTCGAAATCGGCCCCGCCACCACCACGATCGCGAACGGCTTCTGCGTGTCGCTCCCAATGCCCGTCGCCATGGCAGCCGGAAGCAGTCCCAGGCAGGCCACAAGCGCGGTCATCATGATGGGCCGCAGCCGCATGAGCGCGGCGGAAAGCGTCGCGTCATGGATGCTCATCCCTTCGAGGCGCAGCTTGTTGATGTAGCTGACCAGGATCACCGCCGTTTCCACCGAGACGCCCATCAGCGCCAGCAGGCCGAGAACGCTCGACACGCTGAACGGCGTATGGGTCATGTGCAAGGCCAGCAGCGCCCCAACCGGGGCAGTAAGACTGACGCCGAGCACGATCATCAGCGGGAATTTGAAATTCCCATAGAGCGCAAACAGCAGCAGGAAGATCAGGCCGACCGCGAGCGGTCCAATCAGCGCGAACTGCGATTTCGCTTCGAGCAACTCGCCATATTCGCCGCCCCATTCGAGCCGGTATCCCTGCGGCAGGTGCACGGCTTTGTTGACCGCCGCCTGGCCGTCCTTAATCACGCCTTCCAGATCGCGGCCCTTGACCGAAAACTGCACCCCGATATAGCGGGAGTTGTTTTCACGATAGATAAACGAAGCCCCGGAGGCTTGTTTGATCGTCGCCAGTTCGGCAAGCGGAATCTGCTGCCCGCCGGGCGCAGGCACAAGCAAATTACCGATCTCGCGCTCGCCGGTGCGGTACTGCGGGTCCATACGAACGACGAGGTCGAACAATTTCTCGCCCTGCTGTACCTGCGTGGCAGCCTGGCCGCCGACCGCCGCATTCACGACCGCCCCTACGTCATCGATATTGATGCCGTAGCGCGCTATCTTCGCGCGGTCGGGAGTGATGAGCAGACTGGGCTGGCCCAGTTCGCGCACCACGGTGAGCTCGTCGAAGCCCGGTGTGTGATCGAGAACGCGCTTGATCTCGACCGCTTTCGATTCGAGAATGTTGAGATCTTCGCCGTAAATTTTCACCGCGAGCGCGCTTTTCAGGCCGGTGAGCGCTTCATCGACGGCGTCTTCGGCGGGTTGCGTGTAATTGAAGATCACGCCGGGGAAGGTGTCGAGCTTTTTGCTGACGTCCGCGATGAGATCGGCTTTGGTGTGGATGGAACCCTGCGTCCACGTCTTGTCTTTGTAAGGCCGCAGACCGACATAAAACTCGTCATTGAAGAAACCAGTGGGATCGGTGCCGTCATCGGGACGGCCCAGTTCGGAGCCCACCACGGTGACCTGCGGATATTGGCGAAGAATCTTCATCACCTTCGGAGCGAACGCGGAGGAGTCTTCAAACGAAATCGTGTAGGGCATGGTGGCGCGCACCCAGAGCGCGCCTTCATCGAGGTGCGGCAGGAACTCACCGCCGATGGTGGGGATCAGCAGCGTGGTGGCGGCGAAAACCGCCACTCCCGCAAGCACGGTGATCAGAGGGACCCGCAGGCACGCGGTGAGCATCACCTTATAGATGCCGCGGATCCATTCGAAAACCGGATTGGGCCGGTCTTTGACGCCTTTCGTGAACCAAAACGAAGCCACCACCGGCACGATCGTCAGAGTCAGGATCAGCGCGCCCAGCAGCGCGAACGCCATGGTGTTCGCCATCGGGCGGAATAAAAGACCGGCAGGACCGGTGAGGGCATAAATCGGCAGATAGGCCGCAATGATGACCGCGACTGAGTAGAAGATGGGCCGATCCACGTCATGAGCCGCGATCAACAGAACGTCTTTCAGCTTGTATTCCTGTCCGTGCCGCAGGCCAAGTTCGCGGTAGATGTTTTCGACCATCACGATCGTGCCGTCGATGATGATGCCGAAATCGATCGCACCGATCGACAGCAGGTTCGCGGCATCGCCGTGCGCTTTCAGAATGATGAAGGCGAACAGCAGCGCGAGCGGAATGGTGAGTGCCGCGATCACCGCAGCCCTGATGCTGGCGAGGAAGAAGATCAGTACGATCACCACCAGCAGCATGCCGCGCAGAAGGTTATCTTCTACCGTGTCCGTGGTGACGCGCACCAGATCGCTGCGGTCGTAATACGGGTGCACCTTGACGTCGGGCGGCAGAATGGAGGTGTTCAGATCTTTCGTCTTTTGCTCCACCCCTTTGAGAACGTTCTGCGTCTGCTCGCCGCGGCGCATCAAAATCACGCCTTCCACGGCGTCCGGATTGTCCTGAAAGCCGAAGATGCCGAGCCGCGGCGCGTGCCCAATTTCCACATGGCCGATATCTTTGATCCGCACCGGCGCGCCGTTATTCGCCGCCACCGGCACTTCGCCGATGTCTTCCACCGTCTGCAGTAAACCGATGCCGCGCACGTAATTGAACTGCCCGCCCTTCGAGTAAAAGCCGCCGCCGGTATTGGCGTTATTCGAAGAAAGCGCGGAGACCACCTGCGATACCGGAATGTGGAAGTTGTAGAGCTTCACCGGATCGAGCAGAACGTGATACTCCATCGTGGGGCCACCGAAACCGGAATCGTCGGCCACGCCAGGCACGCTGCGGTAAGCGCGTTCCACGACCCAGTCTTCGAACGTGTGCAACTCCTCAGGCGTACGATCGGGACTGTCGAGAACATAGCGATAAACCAGGCCGCTCGGGCTGAACAGCGGCGCCATGCTGGGCGTGATTCCTTCCGGCAGAGTAGCGTCGGCAAGGCGCTCGAAAGCCAACTGGCGCGCGAAGTAGTCGTCGGTTCCTTCCTCAAATGTCATCACCACTTCGGAGAGCCCGTAAAGCGATACCGAGCGCATCACCTTCATCTTCGGAGTTCCATTCATCGCGAGTTCGAGTGGCAGCGTGGTGAGGCGCTCCACTTCTTCCGCGGCGTGGCCCGGCCACTGGGTGACCAGATCCACCATGGGCGGCGCAAGATCCGGATAAGCATCGACCGGCATCTTCGAGAACGAAAACGCGCCGGCCACAATCAGCACAACCACCAGCACCATCACGAGGAAGCGCTGTTCAAGGGCGAATTTGACGATTCGATGGATCATGGTTGGCTTTCGTTACTGCTGCATCGAATTGCGAAACTGGAGGAACAGGCTGCCGTCAGCCGCCACGCTCTCCCCTTCGTTCAGCCCGGTTTTGATCTGCGTCTGGCCGGAGGAAGAATCCCCGATCGTGACCGGCCGCCGCGCGAATCGATTGTTGCCCGTCGTGACGTAGACGAACGGCAGATTCTCGGTGTCGCGCAGGACGGCTTTATCCGGAACCAGAATGGCGTTCGCGGTAGCGCCTGCGTGCACCGACGCCGTCACGTACATGTCCTTCTTCAACTCATGATTCGGATTTTCGGTTTCGATGCGCTCCTGCAGGGTTCGGCTATCCGGGTCCATCGCTGGAGCGACGTAGGAGATTTTTCCGTGGAACGGCTTCGACAATGCATCCGTCGTGATGTCGGCGCTATCGCCGATATGGACGCTGCCCGCATCGCTTTCGTAAACGTTCACGAGTACCCACACTTTGCTCGTATCCGAAATCGTGAAGCACTGCGTCCCTCCGGCCTGCAACAACTGGCCGGGACCCACGAGCCGCTCCACAATTTCTCCAGCCGCTGGCGCGAGCACCGGAATCTGTAGCGTCGTCGATGATTTCGCATCGGGATCGGCGATGCCGAGCGCGCGCAGCGCATCCCCCGAGGATCCGAGATCCGATTCCGCCTGCGCGCGATCCGACTCAGCCTGTTCCAGATCCTTCTGCGCGATCGCCTTGTGGGCGAGCAGATCCTGCGAGCGTTTGTAATTCTTATCGGCAAGCTGGAACGCCTCGCGGGCCTTCTGATAAGCAGCGCGCGCGCTCGAATAGTCCGGGCTGGTGACTTCGAGCAGCGGCTGCCCCGCCTTCACCATGTCGCCGGGAGCAACCAGAATATTGCGAACAGGGCCACCAACCGCGGAGAACACCGGCGTCGTGTGCAGAGCATCGTACGCGACAGACCCCGTGAACCGGAGCACGCGCGGAATCGACGCCTTAACCGCCTTCACCACCTGGATATGCGCCATCTGCTCGGCCGGCACGCTGAACAGCGCCGGCGTGTCCGTCTTCGAGGACTGCGTCGTGTAAGACGTCATTTGCGAGGCGCTCTCGTCACGTTTGCCGCAGCCAGCCGAAAGGGCGATGATGCATCCGCCCGTCAGGAGAAGCGCGCGTATTCTGATTCCGTTCATGGCAGGGTCCTCGTTCCTACAGCGGCGCGTAATTGTTCGAGCGACACCATCCAGGCGGCCAGCGCCTGGCGATAAGCGAGCTGGTTCGCGCGATAGCTCCGCTCCGCATCGAGAAAATCGAGCAGCGGCGCCGCGCCGTGCTGATACGCATATTCCGAAATGTCACGCGACTGCGTCGTTTGATCCAGATAGCCGGAGCGATAGAGATTGATAATCTCGTCGTTCGTCTTCAGGCCTTCCCACGCGGTGACCACATCGGATGAGACCTGCTCCGTAGCCTCGCGGTAGAGCTCGTCGGACTGCGTCACCGCGGCCTGCGTATGAGCAATCTCGCCCTGATTGCGATCGAACAACGGGATATCCATATTGAAGAAGAACGCCGCCGAATTCTCCGCGCCCACGTGCGAGTAATTGAAGCTGACGCCGAGATCCTTCTTGCTGTTCGCTCTCGCCAGCGATACCTGACTATGCGCCGCGATCACGCTCTGCCGCGCGGCTGTCAGATCCGGCCGCGACTGGATCGCGAGCGATTTCAGCTCATCCTCCGTGCTGACGACCGGTTTGTAATCGAGCGCGCCCTCCACGTCATAGTTCTCTGGCACGGATTCGAACCCGAGCAACTGGCGAAGCGCGGCCAGCGCCTGCACGCGCGAAAGCTTCGCGGAAGAAACATCCTGCTGGAATTGCAGAAGCTGCAGCTTGATCTTGATCAGATCGCCCTCGCTCATATCCCCGGCGCGGACGCGCGCGTCGCTGATGTCGATGGTCTGCTGATAGCTCTTCAGATCCTGCTGGGCAAGATCGAGCATGGATTCGGCTAACTGCGCGGCGATGAACTGCTGCGCCACGTTAAATGAAAGCGTGCGTTCGTTATCGAGCACT
>DASYCD010000181.1:0-2767 GCA_036500405.1 Bryobacteraceae bacterium | reverse complement strand
GCCACGCAACGCGTGGGAATTTCATTCACGATCTCGCGGAACGGCGCGGTCAGTAACGTGAACGTATCGCACCCAAGCGGCAGTTACGACCTCGATATTTCGGCGCGACGGGCCGTTGCCGACGCGAATCCGCTCCCTCCGCTCCCGAGAGAGTTCAATAAAAGTGAAGCAACTGTGGAACTATGGTTTCAGTTGAAGTAGCAATGCAGGAACTGTCATGAAGAAGCGAATTCTTATCGGCGTGAGTTTCGGGGCTGCGGTGGCGGCTGCTCTGCTCTTTGGGCAGAACACGGATATTAACTCCACCATTACCAACACCGGGGCAAGGCCCGCACTGGCTGTGATCGATTTCCACGGCGCGGGCGGTGCGGACCCGCTGATGAAGGCGTTCAACACCACCCTCATGGCCGATCTGCAGTCCTCGGCGCTTTTCGATCTGAAATCGAAGAGTTTCTTTCCGGCCAGCTATCCGCAGCAGCCGTCGGACTTAGTCCCGCAGGATAACGGCCAAGGCAAGGCATTGTCCGATTGGTCGGGGCCGCCCGTCAGCGCGTCTCATCTCGTGTTTGGATATGCCGCCGTCGTGAACGGCGTGCTGGCCGTCTACGGCAATGTTTACGATACGCGGCAGGCTGTCGCGGCGGCGAAGGTATTTGCGCAGCGCTACGCCGGGTCTTCCGATGAAGCGGGCGCGGTTCGCATCGCCCACGAATTTGCCAACGACATTATTGTTCAGTTCGGCGGCACCGGCTCCCTTCTGAACAGCCGCATCTACTTCGTCTCCGACCGCGGCGCCGCGAAAGGCGGCCGTGAGCTCTGGGTCATGGATTGGGACGGCAAAAATCAGAAACAGCTCACAAAGCTGGGGGCGCTGATGGCTTACCCCGCCATTTCGTTCGATGGATCGCGCCTCGCGTGCACCATCTGGCCGCTCAGCGGCAACCCGAGCCCCGTCATCGCCATGGTGGACAGCCAGACCGGCCGGAAACTGCCCTTCTATAACCAGGCTGCATCGCTCAACGCCGCCGCTACGTTTACGCCGGATGGCACGGGCGTCTTCTATTCCTCCTCCGCTTCGGGCGAGGCGCAGATTTACAGCGCCAAAGTGGATGGCCGCGACTTCACCCGTGTCACACAGACGAAAGGGAATCCCAGCGAGCCGAAAGTCAATCCGAAGAATGCCGATTCCCTGCTCTTCGTGCAGGGATTTCCGAATGAGCAAATCTACCGGATGAACGCCGAAGGATTGAATATCGAACGCCTGACCGAAGGAACCGGCGAAGCGGCGAATCCCTCCTGGAGCCCCGACGGTCAGCACATCGCTTTCGCATGGACCCGAGGCTACCAGGCGGGCGAATTCAACATTTTCATGATGGACGTGGGTTCGCACAACTACCAGCAGTTGACTCACGACAGCGGCGGCAAGAATGAAAATCCGGTCTGGGCGCCGGACGGCAAGCATATCGTATTTATGCGGACACCCCGCTCGGGGAGATCGCAGATCTACAGCATGCTGGCCGATGGGACACAGGTTACGCAGTTGACAACGCAGGGCACCAATAGATATCCCGTTTGGGGAGTGAAATAACCATGAAGAGTTTTTCGTTTCGAGATCGTAACCTGACGCTGGCTGTTACAGCAGTTGCCGTGATGACGCTGTTTGCGAGCGCATGCGGGAAGAAGCAGATTCCTACGCCGCCTCCGACACAGGCCCCGGCTGGTCCGCAGGCGTCCAATGAACCGGCTGCGAACCCGCCAGGCTTCCCCACCGCGACGCTCACCGCCGAGCCGAGCCGTATTGAAGCCGGGCAGTCCGCCACCCTGCGCTGGACGACGACGAATGCGAATGACGTGACCATTAGCGGCGGCGTGGGCACCGTGGCCACGACCGGCAGCCAGCAGGTCAGCCCGATCGATACGACAACCTATACCCTCAGCGCGGCCGGCCCGAATGGCAAAACATCGGCCACCGCGACGGTGACCCTCACAGCTCCGGCGCCGCCGCCCGTGCAGCCGCGGCCGGCCTCGAGTTCGATCGGGACGCTCGAATCGCGCGTGCAGAGCGATCTGAAAGACGCGTTCTTCGACTACGATCAGGTGACTCTCCGGGAGGACGCGCACACCGCGCTGCTCGCCGACGCCGACGCACTCAAGCGCATCCTGAACGACTTCCCGAACGCCACCATTAACGTGGAAGGCCATTGCGATGAGCGCGGATCGGCCGAATACAATCTCGGCCTCGGCGACCGCCGCGCTTCCTCCGCGCGCGATCTTCTGGTCCAGCTCGGCGTGCCTGAAGCGAAGCTCCGCACGATCAGCTACGGCAAGGAACGCCCGCAGTGCACGGAAGCCGACGAGGCTTGCTATCAAAAGAATCGCCGGGTTCATCTCTCGGCAGGACAATAGAAACAGGTACTTCAGAAGGAGATATGCTTATGCGCTTCACACGTTTTGCGACCCACGCCGCGGTGGTCAGTGCAACGCTTCTCGCGCCGCTCGCGGTTTCCGCGGCGCCCAGCAAGGAAATGCAGGATCTCCAGCGCGATGTGGCGATGATGTCCGATCAGCTGACGCAGCTGCAGAAAGCGGATCAGGCGTCTCTGACGTCACTGACGTCCACGATGCAGCAGATTTCCGATAGCCTCGCCAAAACCACCGGCACGGTGAACAACCTGAACTCGACTCTCGTGCAGACGCTGCAGAACGAGCTGAAGTCGATGCACGATCAGCTCTCCGCCGTTTCGGGGCTCTCGACAAAGGTCACCAA
>DASYCD010000180.1:0-2849 GCA_036500405.1 Bryobacteraceae bacterium | reverse complement strand
CGTCGTCGGCTCATCCAGAAACAGCAGCTCCGGATCTCCCGCCAGCGCGCACGCCAGCGCCAGCCGCTGCTTCTGACCGCCCGAAAGTCCGCCGACTCGCGATTTCGCCTTCTCGCTGAGCTGCATCGTTTCCACGAGTTCCTCCGGCCGCGGACCCTGACGATAAAAGCTGCGGAACATCTCGAGCGTTTCCATCACCGTCTGCTTGTCCGAAAGCTGCGTCTCCTGCAGCTGAATTCCGAGCCGCTGCCGCAGTTGTTCGCCCTGCGTGCTCCAGCGCATACCGAGCAGTTCCACGTCACCCGAATCGGGCTCAGTCAGCCCTTCGCAGATTTCGATAGTCGTCGTCTTGCCCGCGCCGTTCGGGCCGAGCAGCCCGAAGCATTCGCCTCGATGCACTTCCAGGTCGAGGCCGTCCACGGCAACCACGTCTTTGTATTCTTTGCGCAATCCGCGCACACGCAAAGCCGCGCCCGCGGGCGATGGAGACATAATCGCCATTATCGCCCGGCGTGGCACGAGACGGGCTCAGTGCGTCATCGCGTAAGCAGTGTAGTTGATGCTGATACGCATTCCGAGATTGGAATACTTCTCCGGATACTCCGGCCGGTCGGCCCACTCCCACGAATCGCCAATATCGGAATTGAAATTCAGAACGACGATGATTCGTCCCTTCTCATCGCGAATCGCTCGCCAATGCGCTTCCCGACCGCCGGCCATGTTGTGATACGGCACGCCGTTACGGATGAGCTCATTGTGATTCGCCACCATGAACCGGTCCTTCAGATCGTAGAGCACGTGGAAAATCGCGTCGTTATCCCCAATTTCTTCCGCCTGCGCGTTCGGAATAATGCGGCCCATCAGCTCCATCACGCGCTCCCAGCCGGCGTCTCCCCAGAAGTCGTCGACGTAAAAGAAGCCGCCGCGCGCCAGGTACTCGCGCAGCTTCAGCACCATCGAATCGGGCATACTCGAGCTTTCGATGTGCGCCGCGTAGAGCCACGGCCAGTTGTACACGTCATCGCCGTCGTTCAGATTGATCGGCTGCTCAACCGACCGCACATCCACTCGTGTCAGGCGCCGCAGGATACGCGCAAAAGCGCGGTCGCCGCGAGGATAGTCGTTCGACCACGCGGTACCGCCCATTTCCCATCCACCCCCGCCACCGAACCGTCCTCCGAATCCGCCGGGATACATCAGACGCCCGATGACGAATTCGTTGTGATCTTTGTAATCCGGCGGCAGCGGTTCGTTGTTGTAGCCTTCCTGACTGATCAGCGTCCGGAACGGCATCTGAAACGCGTAGACCGCCGTCAGAGACAGAAGCAGACCGGCCGCGACCTGGACAACTCCCCGCATGATGACGCTGAAGTTACAATAGCCTCCGCCCAATGGAGCGTCAAGCTGTTCTCACAAAACTTTAAGAATCCGGGGGCTCAATGCGTCATCGCGTAAACAACGTCATTCACGCCCAGCCGAATCCCGAGCGCCGAATATTTCTCGGGATAATATGGGTCGTCCGCATACTCCCACGAGTCGCCTACGTCGTTGTTGAACGTGATCGCCACAATGAGGCGGTGCTTGTCGTCGTAGATTCCGCGCCATCCCGGCGTAGTCCCCACCCAGCGTTCCGCCATGCGTCCGGTGAGCGCCCATTGCCCCAGAATCTGATAGCGATTATTGAGGTCGTAAACAATATGGAAGAGAGGATCGCTGTTCTCGATATCCACGATGGGCCGGTCCGGCACAACCTCCCGCATCGTCTCCATGAAGCGAGCCCACTCCTGCGCGCCCCAGAAATCATCCAGCATCAAAAAACCGCCGCGCAGCAGATATTCGCGTACTTTCGAAATCTGCTCGCCGCTCAGCTTCCAGTCGCCCATCTCACCCGCCGCGAGGAACGGCCAGTTGAAAATGTCATCGCCGTCATCCGGATTCACCGGCTGCTCGACCGACCTTGTATGCACCCGGGTGAGCCGTCGCAGCGTCACTGTGAAATGCCGGTCCGCGCGCGGATAATCCTGCGTCCAGCTCACGCCGCCCTGCCGCCAGTCGCGATCCGCGATCTCCGGGTACCCGCGCGAGCGCGAAAACAAACCATAAGGATGCGAGGGATACATCAGCCGCGCGAAAACGAATTCCGTTTGCTCCCGGTAATCGAGCGGCAGCTGGACGTTGTCATTGAGCTCCAGGCTGCGATAAACCCGGAAAGGACGGGGCAGAGTGGGGTCGCCACCGGCCACGGGCTCAGAAACAAGCGTGGAGCTCGCGAACGCCGCGACGGCCAACACCGCTCCCGCGAGCGCGGCGATGCTCCACTTCTGAGACAACCAGCTCACCTGCCCGTGAGCATAGCATTCGTGCTGCCGGACTTACCGCATGTACATGCCGCCGTTTACGTCAAGGACATGCCCGGTGATGTAACTGGCTTCCTCGCTACAGAGAAACCGCACCGCCGCCGCGACGTCTTCCGCCCGTCCGAAACGCTTGAGCGGGATCGTCCCCAGGACCGCTGCCTTTACCTCATCCTTCAGCACCGCCGTCATGTCGGTGTCGATGAAACCAGGCGCGACGGCGTTTACCGTAATCGTGCGCGATCCCAGTTCCTGCGCCATCGCCTTCGTGAGGCCGATCACGCCCGCCTTCGACGCGACGTAGTTCGCCTGCCCCACATTGCCCGACTCGCCCACCACGGACGAGATATTCACGATCCGTCCCCACCGCTCTTTCAGCATCGGCGACATCACCTGCTGCATGCAGTAGAACGTGCCCGAGAGATTCGTCTGCAGCACCGCATCCCAATCCGCCGGCTTCATGCGCAGCGCCAGCCCGTCGCGCGTCACCGCGGC
>DASYCD010000179.1:0-14106 GCA_036500405.1 Bryobacteraceae bacterium | reverse complement strand
TACCCCGCCGACTCTTCGATGCCTGTAACCTCATATTCAGGCAAACCCAATACCGCCTCTGATTTGATCAAAACTTTCCTCGCAAGTCTGTTTTTATCAGTCAGAGGCTGGGTTTGCCCCCATTAACGAGCTAGAGCCGATGACGCCCGCGCGTCTGCGCGAGGCGGTATCGGGCTTGACGGAGGCGCAGCTTGATGCGCCTTATCGTGAGGGCGGGTGGACGATTCGCGAGGTCGTGCATCATGTTCCCGACAGCCACATGAACAGCTACGTGCGGTTCAAGCTGGCGCTGACGGAGAACGAGCCGCTGATTAAGACTTACGACGAAGCGGCGTGGGGGCGATTGAGGGATGTGAGCTCCACGCCGATCGAGGTTTCGCTGCAGTTGCTGGAGGCGCTGCATACTCGCTGGGTTTGCCTGCTGCGGAGCATGACGGGCGGCGAGTGGGGCCGCACGCTCGTGCATCCGGAAAAGATGGATGTGAACAACGGCAGAATTCGTCTTGATCAGATGCTGGCGATGTATGCCTGGCACGGCGATCACCACGTCGCGCACGTCCATCAGGCGATGCGTTGGCGCTGAAATGAAAAAGCCCGGTCTTTGCAGACCGGGCTGAAGCACTACCAGGAAAGAACAGAACTACGCATTGCGCTTGCGGAGCCAGCCGAGGCCAGCCGCACCCGCCGCGAAAAGCGCCCAGGTGGCCGGTTCGGGCGCCGTGGTGTTCCGGAAAGGGTCGGCGGTCTCATCCTGCACTTCCGCCGCGGTGAGAGCCGTATTGAAAACCTTGATCAGCGCAACATTGCCGCTGGACCACTCGCCCTGCCCCCCCGCGGCAACATTATCAAGGAAGAAGCCCAGGGTATTGTTGGCTGTAAAGTTCAGTGCCGTAGACTGCAGCGTGAATTGCGGAAGACCGCTGAAGTATCCGGAGATGGTCGGCGTCGCCGTGGACCCATCAACGGTCACAAAGATGTCAAAGAAAGTGTTTGCCGAAAACGGCGAACTCGTTCCACCAGTTGGATAGACCTCGAGGGCGTTGCTCGGATTGATATAGAGGCCGGAGTCGGACTGGCGGTCCAGAGTATCCATCAGACGGCGCCATCCCGATGCGCCCGTCAGTTCCAGAACCATTTCGACGGAATAAGTGTTATTGCTGATTCCCAGGGACGAGACATCCAGGTCCAGTCCGCCCTGGTTGGCTGGCGTGGAGGTTCCGTCGAAGTGATAGGTCTCCTGCGTACTGCTGAAAACCGTCGCCGACTGAAAACCACTCAAGCCTGAGGGATTGACAGCCACAAGCGAGGGGACACCCGATTCCACGGGCGCGAGAGTGTCGTTAAAGGTGTAAGCGGCGACCAGACTAGCCTGCGCCGTAGGGACTGTCCACCCCAGCGCTGCGAGACAAGTAGCCATTGCGACTGCATTCAGTTTCGTCAACGGCGTATTCCTCCTCAATGTATTGTGGATTACGCCTGACGGAAAACCAATAGAACTTTTCCGCTGATCATTCAGCCACGCTCTAGTACCAGGGCCACAATAGCGGACCTAGCGCCGGTCCTCATTCTTGTTAATGACGCTCTTCAGGCGCTTGAAGTAAAGCGTGCGGGTGGGGCTTCGGTCGACAGCTTCCGTGACCGAAGCGAGTTCCCATCCCTTGTCGCCCAGCTTCGTGGCCGCCGCCATGACCGGGTCGTTGGTTCCGACCTCGTCATTTTTGCATCCGTAGCTCGCGCCGTAGCAGATGAAAGCTTTTGCCCCGGATCCCGTCACCGTGGCATATTCCCATTGCGGCCCGGCTGATGGCATCTGGGAGCGCAACATGGCCGAGGTGAGCAGGACTCCCGCGAGAAGTGTGAGCGCGATGGTAACTGTTTTGTACGGCATCGGACGTATCCCTTCCTGTGGGACATGACGCCGCGCGAACCCGCAGCGTGGAGAGGTATTTTCACTGCCGCCCCCTGAACGGCCGTCACTATGCCGATCTCGCCCTCCTCTCCACCCAACGTTCAAGTTTCGCCGCTCGCCGCCGCGTTTTCGCCAAGCGCGACGCCGCGCCAGATTCAGTTCAGTCTGAATGTGAGGCGAACGCCTTCAGGGCTTTTCGATTCAGTTTTCAACCCCCTCACGTTGTTAGTGACCAGAGTGGCCTGAGTGGCTTCGGCGTGCGAGCTCGGGAGCGCGTGACGGCAGATATTCATCCGGAACGGGACCGCTGCATCGCGAAGTGCGAAGTTCGCTCCACGAGCTCCATCCCGTCCTATTCGGGCGACGCTCTGGCGCCTGACTGCCCCCGTAAAGAGCTTCGCGGTTCTTACCGGTACTCTTTATAGCGTACATACTCTCAGGCCGATTTGACCCTCAAATCGCCCACACCCGTTCGCTATTATCAAAGTTCCAACAATGAAGCCCACTCAAAAACCCAACAATCCCTGTTTCTCTTCCGGCCCGTGCGCGAAGCATCCCGGCTGGAGTCTGGACGGTCTCAGGAAAGCCGCTGTCGGGCGTTCGCACCGCGCCAAAATTGGCAAAACGAAGCTGGCGGAAGTGATTGACCGCAGCAAGAAGATTCTGGGAATGCCTGCGGATTATGTGCTGGGCATTGTGCCTGCGTCGGATACAGGCGCGGTGGAGATGGCGATGTGGTCGATGCTGGGTCAGCGCGGCGTCGACGTGCTTGCGTGGGAAAGTTTCAGCTCCGGCTGGGGCGCGGACTGCAAGAACCAGCTCAAACTTTCCGATCTGCGGATTCTCAAAGCGGGCTATGGCGAACTGCCGGATCTCAAGCAGGTCGACTGGCAGCGCGATGTGGTGTTTGCGTGGAATGGCACGACGTCCGGCGTGAAGGTTCCGAACGGCGACTGGATCCCTGGCGACCGCGGCGGCCTCGCGATTTGCGATGCGACCTCGGCCGTGTTTGCGATGGATATTCCGTGGAACAAGCTCGATGTGGTGACGTGGTCCTGGCAGAAGGTTCTGGGCGGCGAGGGCGGTCACGGCATGATCGCGCTGAGCCCGCGCGCGGTGCAGCGGCTTGAAAGCTTCACGCCGGATCGCCCGCTGCCGAAGATTTTCCAGATGACGAAGGCCGGCAAGCTGATCGCCGGAATTTTCGTGGGCGAAACGATCAACACGCCTTCGCTGCTTTGCGTGGAAGATGCGCTCGATGGGCTGCAGTGGGCGGAATCGATTGGCGGTCTGCAGGGGCTGATGCAGCGGTCGAATTCGAACCTGAAGGCAATCGAGAACTGGGCGGCGAAGTCGTCCTGGGCGGATTTCCTCGCGAAAGATGCGGCATCGCGGTCGAACACGTCGATCTGCCTGGTGATCAAAGACCCGGCATACACGGGCCTCGCGAAGGAAGATCAGGAAAAGCACGCGAAGTCGCTGGTGTCGCTGCTCGATAAGGAAGGCGTAGCGTTTGACATCGGCGCGTATCGCGATGCGCCGGCGGGCCTTCGGATCTGGGGCGGCGCGACGGTCGATACAGCGGATATCGAAGCGTTGCTGCCGTGGCTCGATTGGGCTTACGAAGAAGTGAAGAAGTCGTTCTAGTAGACGGACATCTGTGGGGCGGGTTGGAAACCTGGTTGCCATCCTGCCCCGCAACCAGCCGCTAATCCGGATTGAACTCGAACGTCTCGCCTTCGGACTTCAGCACCACCCGTCCACCGGAGAGCGTTTTCTGATCGTGCGGCAGCCGGATGAACACCGCCCCATCGGTTGAATCTCCTGGCGCAAGCCGAACCTGCGCCAGCGTGATCGCCGCGGCGGCGGCTGCCGCCCTCAGCTTCGTGGAACCACCGAACGCCAGCGCACTCTGCCGGCGCTCCTCATAGCCGTTTTTCCCTCTCATGTTCGGGATCGCATAAAGCGCCCGCTCGTACGATGTGATGAGCTTGATGGTGTCGCTGGAGGAGGCATGCGCCAGCATGACGTTCACCACGTCGTCCGCCGAGAGCGCCTGCGTGGCTTCCGGGCCATTCCCGTAGGCGAATTGCTCCGGCTTCACGGTCCAGTGGATATCCGAGCCATTGGCAATCGACACCTGGATGAGCCCGTAACCGGCCACCTGCACCGGCATATGGGTGAGAATGACGGTCAGCCCCCGCCGGGTCAGCGTCTGATATTTTTCGCCGTTGCTTTCGTACTCAATGACCTGGGCAAACGCCATCGCCGCCAGCCCCAGAAGGGCCAGAACGATGCCTGCGCGTACCATGATTCGCGGGAATGTCATGGGGGAGACATCCAACAGATTAGCGCGAAGAGTTGTGCGTTATGCCATTAGTTTTTTATAGTTTTCGAGGCAACGCTGCGCGGTCTCAAACTCGGAGTAGCGGCTGCCTTCCTGCTCGATCAGGAAGTATTCCGCGCCGCCGGTTTTGATAGCGGCATCGAGCAGCGGCTTCCACGGGACCTCGCCTTCGCTGAACAGGACCTTGTAGCCCTCGGCCTTGCTCCAGTCCTTGAGGTGCATGGACTTGATACGTCCCGGATTCGCGTTCACCCACGCCACCGGATCGGCGCCCATTTCGACCGCGGTGCCGACGTCGAACTGCATCATGAAATCCTTCGGCGTGTTGGCGGCCAGAATTTCGACAGCGCGCGGACCGTTGTTATTCGTGGGCACGAACTCGTACTGATGGTTGTGATAGCCCGCGCCCAGGCCCGCGGTGCGGAATTTCTCGAGCGCGGGCGTCAGGGTTTCGGCTCCCAGCTTCTTCCAGTAATCCGGGTCTTTGGTTTGTGAAGAGCTCGCCAGCACTACATATTTACCGCCGAGGGCGGTGTTGAGGTCGATGGTCTTCTGGTAATTCGCGGGCTGAAAACTCGCGAGGCCGTTGTGGGTCGAGTTGCACTTGATCCCGAGATCATCGAGCACCTTCTTCATTTCTTTCACGCGGTCGAGCGGCCAGTCGTAATAGGGCGCGTAGAATTCCACGACCTCGTAGCCCATCGCCGCTACTTTCTTCACGGTGCCCACCGGATCGGCGGCGAGCGCCATGCGAACCGAGTAGAGTTCGAGCCCAATGGGAACCTTCTTTGCTTGTGCAAAGGCGAGAGAAGCGGTGGCGGCGGTTGCGGCGCCCAGAAAAGTTCGGCGTGTAACGGACATATCCGATCGCAACGATAGCATATCTGGACAATGGATGGAGTGGCCGCTCCACTCCCCATTGACGCCCTTCTGCCTGGAATTGCGGACAGTCTGCGGCGCACCCCGAATCTGGTGATCGAAGCTGCGCCCGGCGCCGGCAAAACCACGCGTGTACCGCCCGCGCTGCTCGCGCTCGGAGGCGGCGTGCTGGTGCTCGAACCGCGCCGTATCGCGGCGCGCATGGCCGCGCGACGCGTGGCGGCTGAGATGGGGGAGGCGGTCGGCGAAACCGTCGGTTATCAGGTTCGATTCGAGGAAACCGCCGGACCACGTACTCGGCTGCGCTTCCTGACGGAAGGCGTGCTCACCCGGCGTCTGGTGGCGGATCCGGAACTGCGCGGCATCGGGACTGTGGTGCTCGACGAATTCCATGAGCGGCATCTCGAAACCGATCTTGCGATCGCGCTATTGCGGCGGCTGCAGAAAACGAAGCGTCCGGATTTGCGGCTGGTGGTGATGTCGGCCACGCTGGATGCCGGGCCAATCCGCGAATTTCTCGGCGGCTGTCCGCTGGTGAGTGCGGAAGGGCGCTTGTTCGATCTCAAGGTAGAGTGGACGCCGTACTCTGCTGCAGGGCTTGATGAGCAGGTGGCAACGGCGCTCGAATCGGTGCTGGTGCGCGGGATTCCGGGCGACGTTCTCGTGTTTCTCCCCGGCGCCGCCACGATCCATCGCGCCGCTCGCGTCTGCGAAAGCGTGGCGCGGCGGCATGATCTGCTGAGCGATTTTTTAATCGTGCCACTCTTCGGCGATCTGTCGCCTGCTGAGCAGGACCTGGCGCTCCAGCCGGCATCGAAGCGCAAAGTCATTCTCTCGACGAACATCGCGGAAAGCTCCGTGACAATCGACGGCGTGCGCGTCGTGATCGATTCCGGCCTCGCGCGCATCGCTGCCGATTCGCCGTGGACCGGCTTGCCCTCGCTTGAAATCGGACGCGTGAGCCGCGCCTCGGCTGTGCAGCGCGCGGGGCGTGCAGGCCGAACCGCGCCGGGACACGTGATCCGTCTCTATACCTCGGAAGACTTTCACCGCCGGCCGGATCACGATGAGCCGGAGATCGCCCGCCGCGAGCTTTCATCGCTCTGTCTGCATCTGGCCTCGATGGGAATTGCGGACCCGAGCCAGATCGAGTGGCTCACGGCGCCCCCGCGCGAAGCCGTTGACGCCGCCGAAGCGCTGCTCGATCGCCTCCACGCGAAGAGCGAAGATGCGGTCGCGATGGCTCGCATGCCGCTTCATCCGCGTCTTGCCCGCCTGCTGATCGATGCGGGCCGTTCCGGCTGCGGAGACGCCGCATGCCGCGCCGCCGCACTGCTCAGCAGCGGACAGCGAGTCCGATCCTCAGATCTTTTCCACGCGCTCGATGAAGAGCGGGACTCGCGCACACGCGCCGTCTACGACCAGCTTCGCCGCTTCGCGCCGCGCGGCCGGGACACCGCGGGCGATGCCGCGCTGGCGAAAGCCATGCTCGCCGCATTCCCGGATCGCGTCGGACGCCGCCGGGCCAACGGCGTGATCCTGCTCTCCAACGGCGGCTCGGCTGCGAGCGCAGTCACCGTGGCGCAAAGCGGAGAATTCCTTGTTGCGATCGACATCGAAGAAGGCCGTGACCGCCACGCGCCGCTCTTGCGTTTGGCTTGTCCGATCGAACCCGACTGGCTGATCGACCTTTTTCCCGAGCGCATCACCGAACGCCAGGCCGTCGAATGGAATCGTCAGGGAGAGCGCGTGGAAGCTGTGAGCGCCCTGGTCTACGACGAGCTGACCTTCGACGAAACGCGCGGCGGCCGCGTGGATGATGAAGCCGCGGCCAAACTCCTCGCCACACGCGCCGTGGAAGCCGGGCTTGGACGGTTTGTCGATCCCGCCGATCTCGACGCCTTGCTCGCTCGCATCGAGTTCGCCTCCGAGCACTCCGCCATCAAGCCGTTGAACGAAGAGGACGTCCGCAGCGCCATCGAAACCATCTGCTACGGTCTCCGCGGCCTCGCCGATCTGGAACGCGCCGCATCCGGCCTGCTGCCTGCTCTTGAAGCCATGCGGGACCGCCAACTGCTGGACCGCATCGCGCCTGACCGCCTGCGCCTCCAGGCTGGCCGCCAGACGAAAGTTCACTACGAGCGAGGCAAAGCGCCATGGGTCGAATCGCGTCTGCAGGATTTTTTCGGCATGACGGAAAGTCCGCGCGTGGCGAATGGCAAAGTGCCGCTCGTGATCCATCTGCTCGCGCCGAACAAGCGGCCCGTGCAGACCACCACGGACCTCGCCGGTTTCTGGCAGCGCCTCTATCCGCAGGTCCGCAAGGAACTCGGACGGCGCTATCCCAAACACGCCTGGCCGGAAAAGCCGCTTTAACGCTTCACTTCGTATTTATCGAGAATCTCGCCCCACTGCCCGCGCGCTTCGAGAATCATCTCGATCGCTTCGCGTACGGCGCCGAAGCCGCCTCGCGCCTCGGTGACGTAGTGAGCTTCACGCTTCACTTCGGCCCGTGCGTTGGCGACCGCGATCCCCAGGCCCACGCGATGCATCACCACAATATCGGTCAGATCGTCGCCAATATACGCGATCTCCTCCGCCGAAGCCTTCGCGTCGGCCTGGATCGCTTCAAG
Organism: Bryobacteraceae bacterium; assembly: GCA_036500405.1. Taxonomy (GTDB): domain Bacteria; phylum Acidobacteriota; class Terriglobia; order Bryobacterales; family Bryobacteraceae; genus BOG-234. Next base: position 6,338 of record DASYCD010000179.1, on the reverse strand, counting down.
AATCGGAATCTTCTCGATGTGCCCCTGATACACGTAGTGCATTCCAACCTGCCGGGCGCGTTCCACTACGGATGGAGAGTCGCGTCCGCTGATGACGCCGGTCTTCATGCCTTTCCAGTTGCACCACTGGAGCGCAATCCCGTCCTGCGCGTCGAAGCCCTTGAACTCGACGACGTTGCCCGCGCCATCCGGGATGAAATACATCTTGTCGCAGAGGACGCCATCCACGTCCATCAGCAGGATTTTGATCTTGGCGGCGCGTTCGCGCACTTCAGGGGATATCGGCATCAATTGACCTTTGTAGCACGCTCGTCCAAACCCACCAATTCCTATCGGGTATGGGATATACTGGCCCAAGTGGAGATTCTTGCCGGGTTCCTGATCGCTCTTGCCATTGGCGCCACCGGCGTCGGTGCGGGAAGCATCACGGCCCCGATTCTGATCCTGTTTTTCGGGATGTCGGCGTCGGCGGCGGTCACGACCTCGCTGGTCTTCGCGACGATCGTAAAGCTTTTCGCTACACCAATTTACCTTGCCCGTGGGCAGGTGAATTTCCGGGTGCTGGCGTGGATTGCGGCGGGCGGTTTGCCGGCGGTGATTATCGGGAGCCTGCTGCTGAATCACCTCGATAAGGGCGGCCTGACGCGGCCGATTCTGATTATTGTCGGGGTCACGGTGCTGATTTCGGCGGCGGGAACGTTCTGGCGGAGCATTTCGCCGAAGGGCATCACGAAAAGGCCGGTCCATCCCGCGTGGATGCCCATGGTTTTTGCGCCGATCGGGTTCGAGGTCGGGTTCTCGTCGGCGGGCGCTGGGGCGCTGGGGACCCTGGCGCTGATGCGGTTCACGACGCTGGTTCCGTCCGAAATCGTGGGCACGGACCTGGCGTTCGGGCTGCTGATTTCGATCTTCGCGGGGGGAATCCACGCGTCGACCACCGGCGTGCCGTGGCCGGTCCTGCTGAAGTTGCTGGCGGGCGGTGTTCCGGCGGTCCTGCTCGGAACCCAGTTGACGAAAGTCATTGAGCCGCGCAAGATGCGTCTGGCGCTGTGTGTCTGGCTGATTTACATCGGCGGGCAGCTTTCGTGGCGGGCGATTCAGACGCCAGCAACACCGTCGAATCCTTCCGCAGTCCATGCGGCGTCACCCAAATGAGAAAATGCGACTGTCCCCTTCCGGGACGGATATGCATTTCCGTCATGCGGTGACGATCGTTTTGCTGGGGTTGGGCGCGACGTTTGTGCTCGTGGCCCAACGGCCATTCAAAGAGTATCCGGCGATCGAATACGGCAATTTTCCGATCCCTCCCGATTACAACAAGAAGACGGAATGGGTGCGGGCGCGCCTGCGCTACCCCGACATCATGGGGTATCCATCCCGGCCGCTCTACTACCCGAACGGGCAGGAATTCCCGGGTTACTGGACGATGGATTATCCGCGGTCGGACCGGCACCTGCTGGCGGGGGTGAAGCGATTGACGCGTATCGACGTGCGGTCGGCGGAGCAGGTGGTGAGTCTGGACGGCACGGACGATGTGTACAACTGGCCGGTGATGTATGCGGTGGAAGTAGGGCACTGGCTACTGCCGGACGATCAGGCGAAGCAACTGGGCGAATATCTGAACCGCGGCGGCTTCCTGATGGTGGACGATTTTCATGGCGACCGCGAGTGGCGGATTTTCGTGCAGAGTATGGAGCGGGCGCTGCCGGGACGCGAGATCGTCGATCTGCCGGATAGCGATCCTATCTTCCACACGATTTACGATCTGACTGATCGGTTTCAGGTGCCGGGCGCGCAGTACTTCGAAAGCGGCAAGACGTATGAGGCTGGTTCGGATGTGACGGTCGACGGCCAGCCTGATTTTCGGAACGGGATGACGCCGCATTGGCGCGGGATCTACGACGACAAGGGGCGGGTGATGGTGGCGATTTGCCACAACATGGATCTGGGGGATGCGTGGGAAGTTTCCGATGAGCCGCGCTATCCGGAGAAGTGGGCTTCGCTCGCGTACCGCATCGCCACGAATTATTTCATCTACGATCTGACACACTAGGGCTGGGAGAACCGCTATTGTCCATGACCCCGCAGGAGGCGAAGGAGTTTCTCGTCGAGCGCATTGCAGCTCAGGCCGAGCGCGATGGCGTCACTTTTTCCGAAGATGAGTTGAAGATGCTGGATTCTTTCGGGACGCGTTCGGTTCCGGAAGAGTTCGAGCAGAGACTCAAGGGCGTGATTCGCAATGCGCGACAGGCGGCCGAGGACACCGAGAACGGTGACACCTGGGAGAACGCCGTCGAGATGCTCCGATGGGAAGACCCTTACCTGCCACGGCTGATCGACTTAGCGGGTAAGCCACTTTCCGGGGGACAGTTCGTCAGAGCGATTTTGATTCCGTGCGTGATAATCGCAGCCGTTGTAGCTGCGATTATCGCCGTGTACCGCGGGCATCTTCGTTAAGCCGCGCCCACGCTTGCGAATCTGCGGTTCGTGAGAAGAGCATAAGGTTGCTCCTCCGAACACATTGCCATGGTTGAGGGCTCGGGCGGACCCCCGGTGTACAAGGTTGCGCCGACATTCGACCCATTCCAGATCTGGACCTGACCTTCGAGAGACGCATTGTTTTGATCACTCTCCACTAAAGTAAAGCTGTCTAGATGCAGGTAGGCAGTAGGAACGGTAACTACCTCCCCGACCTGGAGACTGAGGGCACTTAACCCGCTGCTCGCAGTGAAGGGCGAGATGGAGTCGATGTGATGGCGGAAGCCACCCCGCTGACGGCAACGAGGGAGGCGATCAGGGGAAGTGTGCGAGGAAGGCGCATAGAATTCATAAAGATACTGGCTAATGAGAATGTGTGAATTACTGCAGTACTATGCGGAAAGTACCGCCGACTAACTTGGCGATAGGTGCCGGTGTTTACGGGTTCTTTAGTTTTGTCTTTCTTTCCTAAGGTTTATCTCTCCAGTGAATTGAAATTATTGATTGGACTTAGTTGACTTATCACCGCTAGACTTCTGTTTCCGGCACTATTTTCGGGCGCGCCCTGTCTGCCTGCCCTGTGCCCGGCGCTGTAGTACATCCAAATCAACTTACAGGGAGAGTGGCTCATGAACAAGTTGTCTTTTGCGGAGAAGGTGTCCCGTTTGCGGACCCGTCTTCGCGATTCGGAATGGCGGCGCTATGGCGCGCTGCTGGTTTCCGGCAAGCTGACCGCTATCGGTCTGTTGCTGGTGGCAATGGCGTTTATCAACCCCGATCTGCTGGGGTTGAGTGCGCACGCGGCCGATCCACAACTGAAAGGCAACGACATCGTCAACCCGATCAATACGGTGTGGACGCTGGTGGCGGCGTTTCTCGTGTTCGGGATGCAGGTGGGTTTCACGATGCTCGAAGCCGGTTTCTGCCGCTCGCGCGAAACGGTGAATGTGTTGATGGAATGCGTGGTTGATACGTGCCTCTGCGGTCTCTTGTTTTACGCGTGGGGCTTCGCGTTCATGTTCAGCCACGGCAGCGGCTTTATTGGCAGCAACTGGTTCTTTCTGCAGGGCGCACCGGCAACTTATGAAGGCACGGGCGTGGCGTTTCTTGCGGTGTGGATCTTCCAGTTTGCATTCGCCGATACGTGCTCGACGATTACGTCCGGCGCGATGATTGGGCGCACGGGCTGGATTGGCGATCTGCTCTATAGCTTCTGCGTTTCCGGATTTATTTATCCGATCATTGGGCACTGGACCTGGGGTCCGGATGGCTTCCTCGCGACGATGGGAACGAAGGATGGCTTCCTGCCATGGGTGGGGACGGGGTTCCACGATTTCGCGGGATCGACGGTAGTCCACTCGATCGGCGGCGTGATTGCGCTGGCGGGCGCGATTGTTCTTGGGCCCCGTCTTGGGCGCAAGTTCAAACGTGATGGCGGTGGACCGATGCTGCCGCACGATTTGACGATTGCCGTGTCGGGCGGCTTGCTGCTGTGGTTTGGCTGGTATGGATTCAATCCGGGTTCGACGCTTTCGGCGATGGACTTTGTCGGGATCGGACGGGTGGCGGCGAATACGACGCTGGCGGCATGCTCGGCGGGTCTGGTGGCGATGCTGGTGGCATGGATTCCGAACAGGAAATGGGACGTTAGTTTCACGACGAATGGCTTTCTTGCCGGCCTCGTGGCGATTACATGTCCTTGCTACTGGGTGAGTCCGACAGGTTCGATCCTGATCGGGGTTGTGGCCGGCGTGCTGGTGTACTGCGGTGTGGAATTACTGGAATACCTGCGGATCGACGATCCGATCGGCGCGGTTCCCGTGCACATGATGAACGGCATCTGGGGAACGCTTTCGCTCGGACTGTTTGCCTCGGGTGAGTTCGGCGCCTCGGGTAATATTGCGCCGGATAACTCGGCTCCATTAAAGGGGCTGTTTTACGGCGGCGGCATGCAGTTGTTCACGGCGCAATTCATCGGCAGCGCGATTACCTGTGTCGCGACGTTCGCGGTTGCAATGGCGGTAATGGGCGGGCTGAACGCGGTGGGCATGCTGCGCGTGTCGAAGGAAGGCGAACTGGAGGGTCTGGATCTGCATGAGCACGGGATCTCGGCTTACCCGGAGTACGTGATTTCTTCGGTGGTGACGCCTGCGGCGATGACAATTCCGCGCGAGCGGTAGGCGGCTGAGAACAGGAGAAGAAGACATGAAAAAAATTGAAGCGATCATTCAACCGTTCAAACTGGACGCTGTGAAGGAGTCTTTAAAGAGCGCGGGCGTGGATGGGATGACGATTTTCGAAGTCCACGGGCATGGGCGGCAGAAGGGGCATACGGAGACGTATCGGGGCGCGGAGTATAAGGTCGACGTGCTGCCGAAGGTGAAGATCGAGCTGATTGTGGGGGATGCGGATCTCGATCGGGTCGTGGGAGTGATCACGGAGGCGGCGCGTACCGGGAAGATCGGGGACGGCAAGATCTTTGTGTCGACGATTGAAGAGGCGATCCGGATTCGGAATGGAGACCGGGGGCAGATGGCCCTGTAGAGAGGCTGCCTGCTTCGTCCCATGTGGCGCGGTTTATTCTGGTAGTCGCGCCACCACGCATAGATGGAAACTAATCAACCCTCGTCGAGCGGCACACCGCGTGTTGTCGTTGCCACAACCGTAGCCTTATCGTTCATTTCTTTTTGGCAGGGGGCGGCGATCGTTCTGAGCGATCTCGCCTCCTCCGCCTTTTATGCGGGCGGTATCGCGGAACAGGCCATCGGCAAGAGCGCGCCGTGGTTCATCCTGGCGGTGATGCTGTTCAGCTTCGCGGTTCGCTCCGTGTACATGGAAGGCTGCAGCATGTTCGTGCGCGGCGGCGTTTATGTCGTGGTGCGCGACTCCATGGGGCCGTTCATGGCGCGGCTTTCGGTATCGGCGCTGATTTTTGATTTCATATTGACCGGGCCGATCAGCGGCGTTACGGCGGGGCAGTATCTGGGACGCCTGCTGAATGAGACGGCGGAAATCATGCATTCCAATCTGAGGGTGCCGCCAAATCTGTTCGCGGCGGCGGTTGGGCTGCTGGCCACGGCGTATTTCTGGCGCAGCAATATCAGAGGCATCCACGAATCGAGCGGCCAGGCGCTGCGCATTATGCAGATCACGACGGTGATGGTCGTGATCTTCCTCGTGTGGTGTCCGCTGACGATTCTGCTGCACGGGCCGGCGCAGATTCCGCCTCCGCCGACGTTCGCCAACATGCACTTTTCGAACGAAAGCCTCGGGTGGTTCAAGGGCACTTTCTGGGTTCAGGTGCCGATCGCGCTCTCGATTATGGCCTTCGGACACTCGCTGCTCTCGATGAGCGGTTTCGAGACGCTGGCGCAGGTGTATCGCGAAATTGCGTATCCGAAGCTGAAGAACCTGAAGCTCACGGCGAACACAGTTTGTATTTATGCGGTGATCTCCACGGGCGTGCTGACGGTGCTGGCGGGGATGATCATTCCGGACGCCGTGCGCAGCCAGTATACGCAGAATCTGCTGGGTGGACTGGCGATGTATCTGGCGGGTCCGCAGATTCTGAAACTGGTGTTCCATATGTTCGTGGTGACGGTCGGCGTGCTGATTCTTTCGGGCGCGGTGAATACGTCGCTGATCGGCGCGAACGGCATCCTGAACAGGGTGGCGGAAGACCGCGTGCTGGTGGACTGGTTCCGCAGGCCGCACAAGAAGTTCGGGACGACATATCGTCTGATCAACTCGATTGCACTGCTTCAGGTGGCGACGATTCTGTTCAGCCGCGGCGATCTCTACATCCTGGGTGAAGCGTATGCGTTCGGCGTGGTGTGGAGCTTCTTCCTGAATTCGCTCGG
>DASYCD010000178.1:0-1792 GCA_036500405.1 Bryobacteraceae bacterium | reverse complement strand
CGAGTTCGGCATCCTGACTTATCTCTGGCGCACCGGCCCCAGTACCGTGCGCGACGTCCACGAAGCTCTTGCGAAAAACACCGGCTACACCAGCACGCTGAAGCAGATGCAGGTGATGCACGAAAAAGGCCTGCTGCAGCGGGAGGAAAGCGCCCGCTCGCACATCTATGCCCCGGCGCTTTCGAAGGAAGAAGCGCAGGCCCGCTTCGCCGGTGAGCTGATGCATCGCGTCTTTGAGGGCTCCGCCCAAAGCCTGGTCATGGGCGCGCTCACCGCGCAGCGCGCCTCATCGAAAGATCTGGATGAGATCCGCCGGCTGCTGGATGAATTCGAGGCGAAGAAGAAAAGGAAGCCTCGATGAACGCCGCGTGGGTGCAGCAGCTCGGATGGACTCTCCTGCATTTTCTCTGGCAGGGGAGCGCCATCGCGCTTGTCTGGGCTCTGCTCCGCGCACTTTTCCGCCGCTCGCTTTCCCCACAGGGGCGATACCTGCTGGCATGTCTCGCGCTCGCGGCCATGGCGATGTCGCCGATCATCACTTATATAGCTCTCTCCTCCGGAAGCCCCGCCGGACATTCCATTCCGCCCCTTGTCCACTGGAGCCTGCCCGCCGCGGCCTGGCCAAATTTGATTCGCGGCTTCGTAGCCGTGTGGATCGCGGGCGTTATCGTGTTTTCCATTCGTCTCGCTGGTGGCTGGCGGCTGGTTTCGCAACTGCGCCGCACCGCTTGTCCGGCCGAAGCCCACTGGCAGCGCAAGCTGGAGGAGATCGCCGCGAGCGTGAAGACTTCTCGCCCCGTCAGGCTTTTCGTCTCCTCACTGGTCGACGTTCCCACGGTGATCGGCTGGCTGCGTCCCGCGATTCTGGTTCCCCTTGGCACACTCACGGGACTCCCTGCCGAACAGGTATATGCGCTTCTCGCACACGAACTGGCTCACATCCGGCGCTACGACTATCTCGCCGGCCTTCTGCAAAGTCTGGCGGAGACGCTGCTCTTCTACCATCCGGCAGTTTGGTGGGTTTCGGGCGAGATTCGCAACGAACGCGAGCTCTGTTGCGATGACGCGGCCGTGATCGCCAGCGGCGACGTACTGACTTATGCCCGCGCGCTCGCGCAGCTCGAAACGATACAACCGCGGCGGCTCAGTCCCGCAATGGCGGCCAATGGCGGTTCGCTTCTCCATCGCATCCGGAGACTTCTCGATCCCTCGCAGCCCGGCGGCGCCAGCCTTCCGGGACCGGGTACGGCTTCGGCGATCGCGTTATTGTGGTTTGCCGGTGTCAGCGTGATCGCGCTCCACGCATCCCAAACGCCGGGTCTGCGGCATATCGTGAGCGCGGCGCGCGCACTCGCGAACGTCACCGCGCACGTGGCTCCGCAACTGACCCAGCCTGCCGTCCAGATGGCGCGCAACACATTGTTGTATGACCCGCTGCTCCCGGCGAACTCCGCTCCGCCTTCCCACTTGCCTGCTCTGCCGAAAGAGTGGCGACCCGATCTCGCCGCCAGCGCCCCGCCCCTGCTGAAGAAAACAATCGCGACGCCCGCCGCGGACGATCTGCCGATCCAGGTTCCCGCATACGCGAGACTCGTTTCGCCTCTGAAAGAAATGGGCGCAGTGCCTCTTCCGATGCGTCCACCGGCGAAGTTCCCATCCGCAACCCAGCTGGTGCAGGTTCAGGTCGCGGTGCGCGATCACAGCGGCCCGGTCTCCGGGCTCACGCAAAAAGATTTCCAGCTCTTCGACAACGGAGAAGAACAGGGAATCCGCGCTTTCACAGCAGCAGCAT
>DASYCD010000177.1:0-28596 GCA_036500405.1 Bryobacteraceae bacterium | reverse complement strand
TACTTGATGCTCGCACCCACGCCGCCCGCGATCACGGCGACGCCGACAACTCCGATCAAAACCTTCCATTTACCTTGCACGATGTGGGGTACTCCGTTGTTGAAACCGGCGCAGGGCAACTACCGCCGGATCAGATTGTTTTGGCTACGATCCAATCGGAATAGACGTGACTGCAGGCCCGTTTGTTCAGTATTTATGGATCGATGATAACACGCCGCGGGCAAAACCGCGCGTAAGCAATTGAAAATACGTGACTTCTACTTCCACTTCAAGCTGACTGGGACGGTGTTCCGGCAGTTCGAAAACCCCCCGGCTCCAAGGTCAGTGCACGCAGCTTCGGTCGCGATGCGCTGCGCTTCCTCTTTAGTAGGAGCGCCTCCGTTCCGGCAGACTGTACCGCCGTTGAACGAGATGCAGACTTCGCAGTGATATTTGGACTCGCCGGAGGTGGTGAGCAGCATCGCCACGATGAATCCCACGATGAAGATCAGCCCCGCGAGAACCGGCCACTTTTTTCTGGGCTTGGGCATGACTCAGGCGTTGAGAAAGAAATTTCCCATCTTGCGGAATTTCTCGTACCGCCCCTGGATCAGATCGTTCGAGCCGAGCTTTCCGAGCCCACCGAGGGTGGCAACCAGCCGTTCGCGCAGCAGCCGCGCCGCTTCGTCGTAGTCTTCGTGAGCGCCACCCGGCGGTTCGGGAATCACGTCATCCACCAGACCGAGTTTCACCATATCGGTCGCGGTCATCTTGAGGGCGGCCGCCGCCAGTTCCGCTTTTGCCGAATCGCGCCAGACGATCGCGGCGCAGCTTTCGGGCGAAATCACGCTGTAGACGGCGTTTTCCAGCATGAAGACGGAATTCCCCACGCCCAGAGCCAAAGCGCCGCCGCTGCCGCCCTCGCCGATACAAACTGAAATCACCGGCACCGGCAGCCGCGCCATTTCCCGCAGATTGCGGGCGATGGCCTCCGCCTGACCGCGCTCCTCGGCGTCGATGCCGGGATAAGCGCCGGGGGTGTCCATCAAAGCGATGATCGGGCGATTGAATTTCGCGGCCAGTTGCATGGCCCGCAGAGCCTTCCGGTAGCCTTCCGGCTTCGGCATTCCGAAATTCCGGTGCAGTTTCTGCCGTGTGTCGCGGCCCTTCTGTTCGCCGATGAGCATCACCGGTGGACCACTGTTGTCGCCAAGACGCCCGAATCCGCAGACGATTGCCGGATCGTCGCCGAACAGCCGGTCGCCATGGATTTCCTGAAAATCCGTGAGGATGCGCTGGATGTAGTCGAGAGTGTGCGGCCTTTTGGGGTGCCTGGCATTCTGCACCCGCTGCCATGCGGTTCCCTGCTGCGTGTTTTGGCCAGCTTCCGGCTCGGATGCCATTCCCTATCACTATACTGGACCCGCTCATCCCCATTTCGCGAACGACCGACGGTCGAGCGGCGCTTCCGGGACCTCGAGGTTGTAAAGGCAGATATGGTCGAATGCCCAGAGATTGTTTGCCGTGATTCCCGCGCCGGCCGCGAGCCCCAGTTCGCGCACCCACGGGCAGGCGGAGCCGAACACGGGTACCAGATAGCGCAGGCGGTCGCGCGGCCAGCCGAAGCCGGGAAAGAGCTCGGCCGCCTCGCGGGCCAGATTCAGATTTCGCAATCCTGAACCGAAGGCCAGGGCCTCAATCTTCATGCGGTCCAGGGCGCTCGACGTCTGCGTTTTCCATTCGAGCGGAAGATTGACGGCGTAGTTCAGACGTCCGCCGATGCCCGCGCCGGGCACGATGGACGGGTAGTTCACGTCGTACGGCCAGAGGACCTCGCAGAGCACTGCCGGATACGCGGATCGGATATCCGTTATGAGCGCTTCTACGTGATCGCGGAGCCGGTTGCGGAGGAACTCGGTGTCGGCGCCTCCGTTCACGGCTGGATCGTCGTCCTGCGCGGTGAAGACGTGGAGCGCTCGCCCCAGCGCAGTGAGTGCGGCGGCGGTGGTTTCAGAATCGTAGTAGCCCATGCCGCCGCCGGTCTTCGCCAGGTACCACCAGAGGAATTCGCCGAACTGAACGTACGGGGTGAGGCCCGCCGCGGATTGCAATCCGGCAATTGCCCGATAAACCGCCTTCTGATACGCGAGCATGGCGGCCGATCCCACCGCGCACTGAGTGGAAAAGAGCGAACCGAAGCCGGTGGCGGTGGAGACGTCGGTTCCGTCCGGAAATTTCGCCGCGTAGCCGCTGGGCGGGTTCACCAGCTCGAGCGAACAGGCGGTCACGACCTCGCGTGAGCGCGCCGCGCATTCGGCGTAATAGTCCGCGTGCCAGTCGCGGATGGCGCGATTGAGTGGCGGAGATACCGTGTCGTCGATGACCCAGGTTCCGGGTACGCCCGCCGTTGGTCCGCTGGTGATTGTGGCGGTGCCGGACGTGGACGAGGTGGAAGTAGACAGCGTGATGTTGTAGGCAGCGCCGGTTGAGCGGCCGGTGAGGGTCAGGACGCCACCCGTTGCCGACGCCCAGACACCGGTGAAGGAGCCGTTAATCGACGCGGCGAAGTGCAGGGCGATCGTATCCGGCGTGTCGGCGGGAAAAACCGATTTCGAAACCAGTGTTCCGTTGAGGGTGACGGAGATGGTGTCGCCGTCGACGAACGCGCCGGCAAACGTGACCTCTGCCGAGGGGAATGAGGCGTCCGTCTGCTTTCGTTCGTTCCACCAGAACACACCCAAATATTCGTTCATCGGTCCGGCGTAGCCGAGCTGATCCATGATCCACATCAGCCGGGCTGGCGGGAGTTTGTAGGAATGATCGGTATCGAAATCGAGCGCGGGGGAAATGCCGGTTCGGGGCGGGAGGGCGCCCGGTACGTCAGTCGCGACCACGGCTTCGAGAAAGTTGAAGTAGAGGTACCCTGCGGTTGCGGACCGCAGCCGGACTGTGTGACGGCCCGCCGAAATTCCGGTTCGCGCCCGCCGCCGAGTGACCACCGCAGAATCGGTGGAGAGCTGGCAGACGAGCGTGGTTTCCGTATCGCCGTCTACGCTGACCAGGGCGTTGGCGCGGTCTGAATAGAGCGAAGTCCCGACCCATAGATCGTGCGCGAATTGGCAGGTATAGGTGATGGTGACGGAGGCGCTGGTAGAACTCGTGACTGCCGCGAAGTACTTCGAATAGAACCCGGCTTCGCGGCTCCAGGACCCGCTGTAGGCGCATCTGCCGTCGCTTTGCTCGATGCGAACGCTGCCCGGCCCAGCGACTTTCAGTTCACGGACCGAATCAGGGCCGGACACGCTCCAGTTGGAAAATACGGCGCTCCATTCAGTGGCGGTGAAGGGGCCGGCGATGAGCGAAGGCGCGAACGTCAGCCAGCACTGGCGCAATTGGTCGATGCCGAGAGCGGTGAAATCGAGCGCGCAGGTCCACGTGACGTCTGAGCTTCCGCCGGAAAGGGTGTAGTTGGCATTATCGAATCGGAGCGTGCCGGTTTTTGAGAGCGAATAGAGTTCAATGAGATTACCGTCGCGGCCACCCCGTGGCGCCACCCAGGGAACATTGCTGCCGGATGTAGCCGGAGCCGTCAGCGTCAGACTGGTGGGTGTATTCACGGTTGCGACCGCGCAGAGCACGCCGCCCAGCAGAATCGGCGAGCCCGTCGTGAGGCCGGAGAACACCGTGGATCCCGGGGCAACCGTGACGGACGCGCCGCTTACTGTTGCCAATCCATATCGTGCGGCTGTCAGCGTAATCGCGGGTCCGCTGGTGGACGCCAGAAGCGCATGCGTAGTGTTGGCAGCGATCCAGTCCGTGGCGTTCACCTGCGCGGCCAGTTGCGCCGCCACGAACTCGGGCGAAGTGTATTTCATTGTTGCGGTCCCGTTGCCGTCGCTCGCGCTGACCGGAAAGGCGACGCCGTCATGCGCCGCGCGCACCGTCAATGTCACGGAGTTGCCGGAGCTGGATGCCGTGACATACGGGTCGGCCGCGAGGGCCGTGGCGAGCGCGCTGGCCTGATCGGCGCTGCTCTCGCCCGCTGGATTCGATTCGGTATGTGAATAGACCGTGCCATTGACCGTGATGGAGTGGACCGTTCCCGTACCGTGGGCGAAGAACGCGAATGTGACAGAGGTATTGCCGGGCGGAACGATGTAGTCAAACGCGAGGTTTTGATACCAGAGCGTGGCGCGGTCGAACGGCTGCACGCTGTCGCTGGTGAGCAGGGTGCATGTAGCGGATGCGGCCGGGAAAGACGAATCCGCCAGCGTCGCGTTGTCCCAGAGGCGCACCTGTGCGGTCGTTCCGTCCTCTCGGATGCAATCGAGCGTGGCCCAGTCGATCCAGTTGAACTTTGGGGAATCGATCGGCTGTACGCCGTCGCTGTAGCGGAGATCGAAGCGGAGGGTCAGTCCCGCTAGATCGAAATCCGGCAGGTACTTGATGCGCGGATGCTCGAAGAAATTGTCGGCGTCATAGAGAACCGCGACTGCGAAATCGGCCGGGTCGCGAAACGTGCCGCTGAGGGTGAAGCCGGTGGGCGACGCGGAATGTGCCGCGGCCGCTGCGGCAAAGCTGTCAAAACCCCGCAGATAAATCGTGCGGTCAGGCTGAAATTTCCAAATCAATTCGGACAAAGCGACGACGAGCCTCCGACGAGATTCTGCCATCGGCCTCAAAAAACCCCGCGCGAGCCATTCGAAGAAACGAACCCATTATTGCGAGTAAGTAATTGAAAACAAAAAGCCAGATGGGACGGTAAAATTCCCAAAGAAACTTGTTACCGGTCGGGTTCGCCTTTCTTTCTGTCACGCTAAACACAGTGGAACTCCGCGTGTTCATTCGTCCCCGAATAGCCATGCCTAACAACGACCAGTCATTCCTCACCGATGTGAAAGAACTGCGTTCGCGCGCCCGCGCTTCCATCAAGGACGGTCCTGTCACGTCCACCTATCAGGGTGACGTAAAGCAGGCCATCGAAATCCTGCAAAACGTCCTCGCGACCGAGATCGTCTGCGTTCTGCGTTACACGATGAACGCCGTCGCCGCCCAGGGAATCTCGAGCGAAGGGGTGAAGGACGAATTCGACCAGCATGCGAAAGAAGAGCAGGGGCACATGCGGATGGTCGCCGAGCGCATCAATCAGCTTGGCGGCACGCCCAACTTCAATCCCGAGGGATTGCTGTCACGCTCCGCGTCCGAATACACGGTCGGCAGCAATCTGATCGAGATGATCAAGGAGAATCTGATCGCGGAACGCATCGCCTGCGACCACTACCGGGAACTCATTCGCTATTTTGCGGAGAAGGATCCAACTACGCGCGTAATGCTGGAAGGCATTCTGGTCAACGAGGAGGAGCATGCCAATGACATGCATGATCTTCTCGTCTCGCACGAAGGCAAGCCGATGCTCAAAGACTGATTCAGGAGCCGGTTATGATTCGGAAAATTGCCGGCGGTAAGTACCGGCTCTATTCGAAAAAGAAAACGGCGGCCGGGAAGCGAAGGAACCTCGGTACCTTCGACTCCCGTGAGGCCGCTGAAAAACACGAACGGGAAGTGCAGTACTTCAAGCGTCACTGATCCGTCAATCCGCAGGCTCCGCGCGCTGGCGCAGATCCTGAGTGAACATCAGGACGCTTTTGCTATCCCACTTCACTTCCACCAGCTTGTTTCCATCGAGCGGTCCGTTCTGAATCTCCACCATAGCGCCGGCGAGTATCGTGTAAGCTACGCCGCGACCTGTATCGTCGGACATCGCAATCGTTGGTTCAACAATCCGGTATTTTCTGATCGGCATACGATTCACCTTTCCTGTGAATAGCGGCAGCCGCGATGAATTCACGGTTGCCCTGTACGCTCCTCAGCCGCTTCTTCCCCGGAGCATGGGGAGAAGCAGGTGACAACTGCCCTCTATGATGCAACTCATTTGCCAATTCGTAACGTTATGCGATGGAGTTGTTTAGGAGAAAAGTTTTCCGATGCGGCGCAGTTTGTTCGTTCGCGACTCGGGACCTTGCGGGCGAGCCTCCCTTTATCGATTCGCTACAATGGGTCTTGCCGAAGGTCACTTTTCTTCCCGCCAACGAAACGTTTGAATTCGAATCCGGCAAGCTGCCGTATAAAAATCACGGCAAGCCGGAATCACTGCTCGATGTAGCGATGAATAACAACTTTCATCTGGAGCACGCCTGCGGGGGGAGTTGCGCCTGCACCACCTGCCACGTGGTGGTGAAAGAAGGCGTGGACAATCTCTCGCCGATGGAAGACGACGAGTTTGACCGCGTGGAACAGGCCTCCGACTTTCAGCTCAATTCCAGGCTGGGATGCCAGGCGGTGGTGAAGGGCGACGTGACGGTTCACATCCCCTCGTGGAACCGCAACTACATCAGCGAGAAGCACTGACCGGCTTCACGGTAAAGCAAACGCCACATAGATCCCGCCCGAAGGGGCGCCCCGCCCAGCTTTACCGCCCGTGGCGTAAATCACCACATACTGCTTGCCATTCACTTCGTAGGTGATCGGCGTCGCGTTGCCGGACATTGGCAGCGTCGTCTCCCACAGGAGCTTGCCGGTGCGCTTATCGAAGGCGCGGAATTTGCGGTCAAAATTCGTCGCGCCGATGAAGACCAGGCCACCCGCGGTCACGATGGGGCCGCCGTAGTTCTCCGAGCCTGTATTTTTGATCCCTTTCGCGACGAGATCCGGATATTCGCCCAGCGGAATCTTCCAGGCGTATTCGCCGGTGTTGAGGTTGATCGCATTGAGCGTGCCCCATGGCGGCGCCACGGCCGGGTAGCCGTCCGGGTCGAGCCATTTGTGATAGCCGTTGAAGCGGTAGGCGTTGTTGATGCGCGGATCGGCCGGCGGTCCGGCGCTGGCTAGTTCTTTGTCTTCGCCCTGCAGGACGTATTGGGCGATCGCCGTCATGTCCGCGGCAGTGAGCGCGGGGAAGGACGGCATGCGACCGCCGCCCTGGCGGATCATCGCGGTCACCTGCTGCTCGGTGCGCTTGCCTCGCAGATCGATGAGCGAGGGAAACTGTGGCGGCTGGCCTGTGAGATCGTCGCGATGGCATGCGGCGCAGTTCGAGACGTAAAGCTGTCTGGCGGTTGTGGATGACGGCCCGCGGCCTTCGCGCGGGGGAGGCGCCGGGCTCAGGCTGGAAGTCCAGGCGAGATCGTTGGCGTTGACGTAGTAGAGTCCGGTTTCCGGGTCGAACGCCGAGCCGCCCCACTCAGCGCCGCCGTCAAAGCCGGGGAACACGACGGTTTCTTTCCCGACAGTCAGAGGTACGAATTGCCCAGCGCTCTGGAGGGTCGCGAACTGTTGCGCGGCCCACTGGTGGGCTTCGGGAGTGCGATTGGTGAGCAGATCGGCGGTGAGTAGCTGTCGCGCGAAGGGCGCTGGTTTCGTGGGAAGCGATTGGGTTTCAGCGGCGGCCTCGCCCGGGACGGTGCTTGCTGGATATTTCTTCGCTTCGATCGGGAATAGCGGCTGGCCGGTCACGCGATCGAACAGATAGAGCCAGCCCTGCTTCGATGCCTGCGCGACGGCGTCGATGGTTTTGCCTTCTCGCTTGATCTTTACCAGCGTTGGCGGCGAGGGAAAATCGCGATCCCAGATATCGTGATGCACCGCCTGGAAGTGCCAGATCCGCTCGCCGGTATCGGCTTTCAGGGCGAGGAGCGAGTTGGCGAAGAGGTTATCGCCGTGGCGATCCGCGCCGTAAAAATCGCTGGCGGCAGAGCCGGTTGGAATGTAGACGATACCGCGCGTCGTATCCACCGCCATACCGGGCCAACTGTTGGCGGCGCCGGTGTATTGCCACGCGTCTTTGGGCCACGTGTCATAGCCGAATTCGCCGGGACGCGGGATGGTGTGAAACTGCCAGCGAATCTTTCCGGTGTGAACGTCGTAGGCGCGGATATCGCCGGGGGGCGCGGGCAGAGATTCCGGATTGCGGCCGCCGACGATCAGCAGGTCTTTATAGATGATGCCGGGGCTGGTGAGCACCCAGGATTGCTTCGACGGATCGCGTCCCAGGTCTTCGCGCAGATCGATGCGGCCGTCTTTGCCGAAGGTCCGAATCACTTCGCCGGTCTGGGCATTCAGCGCGTAAATGAAACTCTGGACCGAGCCGAAGATGACCTGCTCATTGCCGCCGGCCCAGTACATGACCGAACGATTGGCGCCGCGGCCGCGCACGCCGGAATCGAACTGCCATTTACGCGTTCCGTTCGCCGCGTTCATCGCGACGATCTTGTGCGTTGGCGTGACGCCATAGACCATACCGTTGACCATGATGGGCTGAGTCTGGGTATCGCCCGCGCCATCCTGCGTGTCGTAGGTCCACGCCACTTTCAGCTTGCTGACGTTCGACCTGTTGATCTGCCTCAGCGGCGAATAGCGATTGTCGAGCGGTCCACCGCCATAGCCGGGCCAGGGCTGTTCCTGCTTTCCGGCAGGCCATGCCATCCACGCGATGAGCGCGGCGGCGGGAAGCAATGCAATCCGGAGATTCACACAGAAAGCATACTATTGCCGTCTCCCCTTGCTTACCGAGAGAAGCTCTGATATGCTTGACCTCGGTTACCGAGGGAACATGAGCAAGCCATCCGACCTAGTGCAGGGCACGCTGGACCTTCTTCTGCTTAAGATTCTGGCGCTCGAACCGCTTCATGCCTGGGCGATCGGCCTGCGCCTGAAGCAGGTATCGGGCGAGATCCTCCAGGTGAGCGACGGCTCCCTCTACCCCGCACTTCACAAGCTGGAGAGCGAAGGCTGGATCAAAGCGGAATGGAAGGTAACGGAGAACGGACGCCGCGCGAAGTTTTATTCGCTGACGCGGCCGGGGCGCAAGACGCTGGAGCGCGAAGCCGCAAGCTGGGAGCGGCTGTCCGGCGCCATTACGCGCGTGGTCCGGCTGACCGAGGGATAAACCATGCCCGAATGGCGCTGGCTATTCAAAATCCGCGTTCAGCTTCGCGCGTTGTTTCGCCGCGATCAGATGGAACGGGAACTGGAAGAAGAGTTTCAATACCACCTCGATCAGCAGACGGAAGTTGAGCAGGCGGCTGGGAAAACGCTGGAAGATGCGGCGCACAGCGCGAAGCGGGCGCTCGGCGGAATCACGCAAAAGAAGGAAGAATGCCGCGACATGCGGAGGATCGGCTTTGTCGAATCGACCTTCCAGGATCTTCGCTACGCGTTGCGCAGCGCCGCCCGGACGCCCGGCTTCACGGTGACTGCTGTACTTACTCTCGCTCTCGGTATGGGCGCGAGCCTGGCGATTCTTTCGGTCATCGACTCGGTGCTGCTTCGGCCGCTGCCATTCCCGGATGCGGAGCGCCTCACGGTCGTATACGCCACCGTTCCCGCGCGTAACATTCTGCGCGACACGACCTCCTTCCCGGATTTCACCGACTGGAAGACGCAGAGCACGACCGTTTCCGCCATCGCCGCGTGGCGGCTCGATCCGTTCAATCTGGCCGGCGCTGGCGCGCCGACGCCCGTCACCGGTCTTCGCGCGTCATTCGAGATTTTCAACGTGTTGGGTGTCGCGCCCATGATCGGCCGCGGCTTCGATGAAGCGGAACAGAAGCAGGCCGCACATGTGGCACTGATCGGCTACGGATTCTGGAGAAGCCGATTCGGCGGTTCACCAGATGTTCTGACCCGGAGCTTCCGCCTCAATGACGAATCGTATTCGATCATTGGGGTCCTGCCGCAGGGTTTTCAGTTTCCAGGCTTCACGGATGCCACCGTCATGGTTCCGCTGCAGGAATATCCGAGCCGTTCACGGGGTTATCTGCGCGGAATTGCCCGGCTGAAGCCGGAGGTAAAAATGGCGGCGGCCAGCCAGGAATTCAGCGGCATCGCGTCGCGTCTGGCCGCGGCATATCCGCCGAGTAATCAGGGCCGCGGTCTGAACCTGGTTCCTCTGCGGCGCGTAGCGGCAGGCGAGGTGAGGATTCCGCTGCTCATCCTGATGGCCGCCGCTGGTCTGGTGCTTTTGATCGGCTGCGCCAATGTGGGAAATCTGGTTTTGGTTCGCGCGATTGCTCGCGAACGTGAACTCGGCGTCCGCAGCGCGCTCGGAGCGGGCGCCGCGCGGCTCATCCGGCAGATTCTGACGGAAAGTGTGCTGCTGGCGGTGCTCGCCGCAATCGCCGGCTCGGCAATTGCCTTCTGGGGCAGCAGGCTGCTTACGGTTTCTCTCTCGGAGAGCTTCACTCTGCCGCCGGTGAGATTCGACTGGATACTTCCCGCGATCGCCGCTTCCATCACGATCACGTCCGGTCTTCTCTCCGGTGTTCCGCCCGCCATCCTGCTCTGGAGATCGCAGCCGGGCGATGGTTTGCGGGAGGGCAGCCGCGGTCTTTCCGGCGGACGCCGCGAGAATCGCTTGCAGAACCTGCTCGTTGCTGGCGAAACTGCCCTCACCGTTGTCCTGATCGTCGGCGCGGGACTGCTTCTGAAGAGCTTCGCCCTGCTGCAGCAAACCGACCTCGGCATGAATCCGCACAACGTCCTGCTGGTGGATCTGGTGCTCTCGAAGCGGTATGCGGAACCCGAGCGCCGCGCAACGTATCTGACGGAACTGCTCGATTCGGTGCACAGTCTTCCCGGAATCCGGCAGGCTGCGGTTCACACGGATCCGCCTTTTCTCGGCGGAGGATCACAGGAGACGTTCCACATTGAGAGCCGGCCCGATCCTGCGCCCGATCATGGTCACGTCGCCGCATTCAATGTGGTGAGCAACGAATTTTTCGCCGCCATGGGAATGACGATCCGCAGCGGGCGAGCGTTCGATCGGGGCGAAACCACCACCTCCACGCCTCCTCTCGTCATCAACGAAACAATGGCGCGCCGTTTCTGGCCCGGCGAAAATCCCCTTGGAAAACGGATTCGTTTCTATTACGACAAAAACCCTCAACGCTGGCTCCAAATTGTCGGCGTGGTACGCGACGCTCGATACGGCGGACGGGACTACGAGCCCGTTTCCCAAACATTCGTCCCATTCCAGGTCAATACCTACGGTTCCCTGCCATACGCTCAGCAACCGTACGTCTCACTGGCAATTCGCACGCAGGTCGATCCCGCATCGCTGGCCAGGGCCGTTCAGGAACGAATCTGGGCGGTTGACAGAGACCAGCCGATTGCCGAAATTGAGACCGCGGACGAGGCGCTCTCGCAGTCTGTGGCGAATCGCAGGATCTATCTGCTGCTCGTCAGCGCCTTCGCAGTGATTGCTCTGCTGGTCGCCGCTTCCGGTGTCTATGGATTGATTTCTTATGCGGTCGAGCGCCGCACGCGTGAGATGGGAATTCGTGTGGCGGTAGGAGCGACGAAGACGAGAATACTGTCTCTGCTGATCAGTCGGGGAATGTTGCTGGCGCTGGTGGGAGTGGCTGCCGGTATCGTCGGCTCGATGCTGCTGACCAAAACAATCTCCGGACTGCTTTACGGAATCACGCCAACCGATCCATTCGTTCTGGCCGCGACTTCGCTGCTCTTCCTCGGGGTGGCGTTCCTGGCAGCCCTGATTCCCGCAAACCGGGCCGCGACCGTCGATCCGACGGCCGCGTTCCGGTCCGAGTAATGCCTACTTCCTGTGGATCAGAATATTGCCGTTCATCGTCTGGAACGTGTATTCCGGGCCGCCTCCGTTGATGGCGCCGGTCACTGACTTATCGATGGAGATCCTGTACTTGCCATTCGTGCCGCGGTTATCTTCCACCAGCGGTTTCGTGGCATCCGCTTCCAGCCTCACATCGAAGTCGCTGTAAATCGCGCCATTATCCGACTTCAGCCGCAGCCGCGCTTTCGTAGCCGCAGGCATAGTCACGTCGATCTTTCCATTCATGGAAGTGAATGACATCGGCTTCGTCCCGGTGATGCGGTCCAGAGATACGATCACGCTGCCGTTCTGCGTATGCGCCACCACGGACCCCGAAACATTGTTCAGGCGGATCCCGCCGTTGGTGTTTTCGATCTCGTGGTCGCCGTTGATGCCCGTGACGTCGATCGTCGAGCCGTTCGTGGTTCTGAGCTGCAGGTTGGTGTTGGCCGGCGTCTCGATTGTCAGGTTTCCGCCGCCGGGGGGGCCGCTGTTGATCGTGACGACGTTGTGGTCTTCTTCGATATCGACTCCAAAACGTCCGCCGCCGATCCTGGTCATTCCGGGAGGCGCGCCGTCCCGTGGATTCCGGTCACGCCGGCGGGCTGCGTCGCCCTCCTCCGTACTCACGATGACGTCTTTTCCTGTGCCCGCCGTGACCTTGATGCTTCCATTCAGCGTCGACACCTTGAGGGTGACAGGCTGCGAGGGATTGCTGATGGGAACGGTCACCCTGTCCTGGGCACTCGCGCCCACCGCGCAGAGAAATGTAATAAGTGCAATGTTGCTGGTTCGCATAATAGTCCTCCGCTTACTTCGCCTTTCTGATCTGGATGGGTCCGTTCACGGTTTCCATGCGGATCTCGGGCCCGCCGGAACCGATGCGGATGCGTGAATTGCCGTGCGATTTGTACACAAACTTCCCGTCCTTCGATGACCCTCCGCCGGTCGATGCCAGCGCCACCGATTCGAAATCCGTGAACATCCCGCCGTTCACCGTCTTCAAGTCAAATTCCGCCGCAAGATTGGGCTGGTACGTCACATCCACCTTTCCGTTAACCGATTTGAACGAGCTGTCCGATTTCGGATTGTCACGAAATGAGATGACCGTCGGCCCGTTGACCGTCGAGATGTTGCCCGAACCGCCGATATTCGTACCCGTGACCGAACCATTGACGGCGCCGATGTCAAACGCGCCGTTGGTGCCGTCGGCCTTGATCGAGCCATTGACGTCACGCAGGCGCAACGCGATCTCGCGAGGCACGTGAACGGTCAGATTCCAATCCACGTTATATTCCCGCCGGTCGGAGTTCTCATGGAACCCGTGATTGTCGCTCGAACGACTATTGTTGTTGTTGCGGAACGGCCCGTTTTCGTAAATCTGGGCCGTGCCGTCTTTCTCGTTCATGTCGAGAACGTCATCCTGCTTCGCTTTTGCGAGCTGCTGCTGGTCGGCCGCATGGATCACGCGTTCGCCTGTCACGCGAATGCTGTTGCCGCCATCGGCGATGATTTCGACCGAGCCGCTGATGACGTCGACGTCGAGCTTCTTCTCGCTGGAGAATGTGTGGTTGACCGGCGAGCGATCCTCGACTTTGTAGTCGCGCCCGGCGGCAGTGAACGCCAGCGTCGCGCCCATCAAAGCCATAAATAATATCTGCTTCATTGATCTGCCTTTCCTCTGCTTTAGTTACTGCGCCAGTTGATGAACCGCGTACGTGGCGCGCTCACGTACGGTGGGATTCACATCCGGCTTTGCTACCAGATTCTGTATGGTTGTTACCGCGTTGCGGTCATGCGCCTGCACCATGTAATCGATGAGCGCAGCCTGCACCATGGGAGAGTCCTCTCGCGGCAGCGCTTCCTGGAACGACTCCAGTACATGCGTGTTGTTCGCTACTTTGCCAAGCGCGTCGATCGCCGCAAGCCGCACGTTCACGTTCGCGTCCAGGTTGACGGCGTGGACCAGGGCCGAAACCACCTGCGGCTCCATGGAAGGCATCCGCGTGCTGTAATCGACGCCGCGCAGACGTTCCGCCGCGGATTGCTGCTGCAGCAGCGAGAGCGCCACCATTTCCTTCGTGCTGGATACCTCGTCCCGCAGACGCGCAACTTCGTCGCGTTCGGAATCGCCGTGGTGCATCGAGAGCCCCGCGCCAAGACCAACCGCAAGACACAGCGCCGCGATCGCCATCTGCCATGCCGGATTGGCTGGCCAGAAATTACGCCACCAGGCGGGCCGGGCGGCGGGCACTGGACGCGCCTGATATTGGGGGACCGTCAGCGCCTGGAGCGTCTGCTCCCAGCGCTGGCGAAGCGCGGGGCTCGGTTCGGGAACAGGAATATCGCCGAGCCGCTGCCACATGCTGCCGAGCGACACCATCTCTTCGGCGCACGCGGCGCAGCCTGTCAGATGCATGCGCAGCCACGCGCCTTGCGCTTCATCGAGCTCACCCGGCGTCCATGCCGCCGCCATCAGGGCTTTCGCCTGTTCACAGGTCGGATCCATCATGATGCTTTCTCCCGGCGCAGAGTATGAAACACCTGCCCCATTTCTTTCATCGCGCGGAATACGCGTACTTTTACGGTTCCGCTTTCGCAGCCCAAAATTCGTCCCATCGCCTCGTAGCTCAGTCCCTGGAAGCGGCTGAGCACAATGAGCTCGCGCTTCTCCGCCGGCAACTCGCGCAGAGCGCGGCGCAGCAGCGTCAGATCCTGCTCCTTCACGGCGGAATCGTGCGGCGTGGGCCGCGAGCTTTCGACCATCTCCATCTGGCCCTCCGCCGCCGGTACCTCGAGCCGGTGCTTTTTCGTGTGATCGGCGAAAACGTTGCGCGCGATCCGGTACATCCAGGCTTCGAACATTTCGCCCGACTGATACGTGTGGCGATAGCGAATCATCCGCAAAAACACTTCGTGCGTCAGATCTTCGGCAGGCGATTGCCTTCCGGACAGCCGGAAGAAGAAGCGGAAGAGCGCCTTATGGCGGCGCTCGTAGATCTCAGTCATGCTGTGGAGATCGCCACCCGCCACCGCCGTCATCAACTCGTGATCCGAAGTGGTATTCACCGTGCTCATTTAGGCTAACCGGGTGGCTGGCAAAAGGTTACAACGAAGCGAAAGGCGCCGCAATGCCGTTGGGACATAATGGTTTAGGCGGGGCGGCTCTTTGACCGACGTCCACAATTCCGCGCAGCGCAGCTACAACATGTCGCGCATTCAGGGCCGCGACACCAAGCCCGAAATCCGCGCGCGTAAGCTGCTGCACGGTATGGGGTTTCGCTACCGGCTGCACGTCAGAGACCTGCCGGGTAAACCCGATCTCGTGTTTCCGGCGGCGAAGGCTGTGCTGTTTGTCCATGGCTGCTTCTGGCACATGCATCGCTGTAAGTATGGGAAGCCGGTTCCAGCGACGAATCAGACGTTCTGGGCGGAAAAGAGGCGATCTAATGTAGATCGCGATAAGCGCAACCGGCGGCAGCTTCGCGAGGCGGGCTGGAGCGTGTTCGAAGTCTGGGAGTGCCACACGCGCCAGGAAGAGATGATGCAGGCGAAACTCGTGCCGCTGGTGGAATTTCTGCGGGCGCGTCAGGCCCGGCCGAGTACTTCCTCGTAATAGCGTTCGTACTGCGCGATCAATTTCTCGGCGCAGAATCGGGATGTCGCCGTCTTGCGCGCGGCTGTCGCCATTTTGGTGTGCAGCTCAGGATTGGTCAGCAATTCCGTGGCGCGCGCCGCGAGCCCGGCAACATCGCCGACTTTTTCGAGACACCCATCCACGCCATCCGTAATCAGTTCCGGAACACCGCCAACGTTCGTGCCGATCGGCACCACGCCGCACGCCATCGCCTCCAGCGCCGCCAAACCGAACGATTCCATCTCGCTCGGCATCAGCAGCACGTGCGCCTGGCGAATCAGCCGCTCCACGTGGTTCTGTTTGCCGACAAATTCCACGGCACCGCGCACGCCGAGCTCGGCGGCCAGATGCTGCGCGGGTCCGCGATCGGGACCGTCGCCCACCATCAGAAGTCGCGCGTCCACCGTGCGCCGCACTTCCGCCAGAATCCGGATGCAATCCAGCACGCGCTTCACGGGCCGGAAATTCGAAAGATGAATCAGCAGCGGCGTCCCGTTGCGTTCGTGGGGCGCGGGCGTGTAGATGTCGCAGTTGACGAAGTTGTGGATCACCCGAATTTCGTTCGATGTCCCGAATGTCTGTATGGTGCTCCGCCTCAGGTCTTCGCTGATCGCGGTGACGCCGTCCGATTGCTCAATCGAAAATTTCGTAATGGGGTAATAGGTCGGATCCGCGCCGACCAGCGTGATATCGGTGCCGTGCAGGGTCGTGATGAAGGGCACGCGGCGGCGCGGGGCCACCATCTGCTTCGCAAGCAGCGCCGCGATCGAGTGAGGAATCGCGTAGTGCACGTGCAGGAGGTCGAGATTGTAATTCTCCGCCACATCCGCCATGCGCGACGCGAGCGCCAGCGAATAGGGCGGGTACTGGAACAGCGGGTAGTTCGAAACCTCGACTTCGTGATAGTGGATGCGCGGAATATTCGGGTCGAGCCGGATGGGGTTCGCGTAGGTAATGAAGTGGACCTCATGGCCGCGATTCGCCAGTTCCAGGCCGAGCTCGGTCGCAACGATGCCGCTGCCCCCGTAGGTGGGATAACACGTGATACCGATATTCATGCGTTCTTATCTGATGTAAACGTAGAGCGTATGGCTTCGTCCAGTTCCGTCGTCGGGGATGGTGATTGTGGCGGAGGGTGTCCATTTATCTATCGGGAAATCATGCGCCACCACGCGCGCGCCCCTCTTGAGCTGCTGTTCGAGAAGCCGCGCCACCTTTTCGTTGGCTTCGGGCCAGAGATAGACGGTGACGAGATCCGCGGAAGAGTAATCCTGCTGTAATAAGTCACCACGGATGATGCGCGCGGTTTTGTCGAGGCCCAGCGCGTAAATCTTCGCCTTGCTCCTGGCGACGAGCCCATCGTCGAGTTCCACGCCGATCGCATTAGCCTTGTACTTTTTGGCCGCCGCGATCACGATGCGGCCGTCGCCGGAGCCGAGATCGAACATAGTTTCGCCGGGCTGGAGTTTACCCGCCTGGAGCATGCGGTCGACAACGGAATCGGGCGTCGGCAGATAGGGGGCGAGGCTGCCCGGCGGCTGATCCGGCTGGGGCGCGGGCTGCGCCGTAAGCGTCAGGGCTGCCAGGACGAAAAGTAACGATAGCGTTCGCATCAACAACTACTCCATCACAGCCACCGATTCGCGCGCGGGCGCAGGCCGCACATCTCTCTGCCGGAAAGCAAGAACTCGCCGGTGCTCGATCCCGCTCGCGCTCAATTCAGCGCGGTGAGTGTCAAAACCTGGTACCCTCCACAGTTTTCATCGGGGTCTGTGGAAAACCTTGTGGGAAAGCCGGTCCAGCTACGCAAATTATGCCGGTAAATAACCGTTTTGAAACGTAGTGCTGCGTCCTTCAGCAATCCGGAAATCTGGGCGCTAAGTGGCAGTGTTTCCATCACGGCGCGCTTCCGTTACATATGTTTAGGGCGCTACAAGCGCACCGTTTCGACCGGAACGCCATTTTTGCACGCTTCGCAGGATGCGGCGTCCGCGCTGTAGCCCGGTTCGACGCGCGCCAGGTAGTACAAAGGGATCCCATCGAACGACTCCACCTTGGGAAAAGGCTGATAAACGATGGCGGCAATCGCCATGATCTGAGCCCCGGCCGCTTCGAGGAGTTTCCGAAGCGCCACGATCCGGCGGCCGGACCGGAGTATGTCGTCGACCAGAACCACGGGTGCGCCACGGTCGGGTTCGATGTACTGGCGAAAGCGCTCCGGCTTCCCATCGGGACCGTCTTCCGCCCAGTAAACCTGTTTCGCCCGCAACGCCTCGCAGACGCCGAAAGCGACCGGCAACCCGCCGGGAGCAGGGGAGACGATGGAAAGTTCGGGGATCGCGACGCGGATCTCGGTGTTCGCCCGCAGCAGCCGGCTGAGCCCGACGCTCAGTATTTTGGCGTACTGATAGTGCCGCATGGCCAGCGGAACCTGAAGATACTGCGTGGAATGCAGCCCATTCGGGTACTCGAAATGGCCCTGGCGAAGCGCGCCGGTCTCGCGCAGGATGCCGGTGACATCCTCCTGGCTGGGTAGCAGTTGCATGGCTCTCGCTTTTCAGAATAGAAGAAACGGGGGAAGATAGCGAACGGGAGCGAGATAGCTATCTGAGATGGCTATAATGAAGTCGTGCAGGTCAGCGTGGCAGATGCGAAGAACCGGCTTACCGAACTGCTGAAGGCTGCTGAGGCGGGTGAAACGGTGACGATTTGCCGACGAGGCGTGCCGGTGGTGGACTTGGTCCGAACGACGCAGAGCGAGCTTCCAAAGCGTAAGCTTGGGACCCTCCGGGGAAAAATCAGGATCATCGATCCTGACTGGTGGAAACCGATGACCGACGAAGAAGTGGAGACTTTTCTCGAGGAAGGCCGCTACTGACGTTGGATGCGTTTTCTACTCGACACGGTTACTTTTGTGCGCGCAGTCGAAGCTCCGGAGCGCCTTTCGCGGCAGGCGCATTCGCTGTTCGCTGATAACGAACTGATTCTCGAACTCAGTACGATTTCTTTGACCGAAGTCGCGATCAACCATGCGATAGGAAAGCTGGACATGCCAATGGCGGACGTCAGAACGGCGATTCGGGATTTGCGGCTAAAGGTGCTTCCATATACCCTGGAACACACCTCTTTTCTCTTCGATCTCCCGCTCCACCACCGCGACCCTTTCGACCGCCAGATCATCGCGCAAGCACTGGCCGAAAATATCCCTGTCGTCACCTCCGACTCTAAGTTCAGCCACTACAAAGGTCTTTCTGTGATCTGGTGAGACATTCCCTGGTCCCCCACCGGTACGTGAATTAACCTTTGGAAGCTGCCTGCCTCCCCGGACACATGGTACGCTTTGAAAGGTATCGGCATGTACAAGGCTTTCTTCGGGCTGACGAGCAATCCGTTCAATCTGAGCCCGGACCCCACGTTTCTTTACAAAAGTCCCTTCCACGAAGAAGCCCTTGCCAACCTCATTTACGGCGTGACCAGCCGTAAGGGGTTCATCATGCTGACGGGCGAGGTGGGCACCGGCAAAACCACGCTGCTGGAATGTCTTCGCGACTATCTGACCTCCCATCACACCCCTTTCGGCTTTATCTTTAACTCACGGCTCACCCCGCAGCAGTTTTTCGAAATGGTGGCCTGGGATTTCGATCTCGAATGCGACCGCTCGTCGAAAACCGAGGTCCTTTTCGCGCTGAATAACCTGCTCCTCGAACGGGCGAATCAGAACCAAACCACGGCGCTGATCGTCGATGAAGCCCAAAACCTGGACTGGGAAGTCCTCGAAGAAATCCGGATGCTCGGCAATCTCGAAAACCGGCGCGGCAAGATGATCCAGATCATCATCTCCGGCCAACCCGAGCTGGAACGTAAGCTGGAAGAGCCGAACTACCGTCAGCTTCGCCAGCGCATCGGCCTGCGTTGCCGCCTTCGTTCCTTCAGCCCAGCCGAAACCGCCGCGTATATCGCCACCCGGCTCTCCCGCGCAGGCATGCGCGAGCAAACCGCTTTCCCGCCGGATGTGCTTCTCGAGGTCCACCAACGCACGCAGGGCATTCCTCGCCTGATCAATCTGGTGTCGGACAATCTGCTGCTGACCGCGTTCGCCATGGAGAAGCGGCAGGCGTCCATTGAAATGCTGGACGAAGTGACGCGCGATATGGACCTGAACTGGTCCGGCAATCCGAAGCGCTTCGAGCAGGCGGATAAAGCAGTCCCGCCCTCGCAAGCGGACCTAAGCGCCGCGTAACGGCGTTGGCGGAGGCGCAAGCTGCAATCGCGGCGGGTTCGCGTGCCGCACCGTCCATTCAGCGCCAGCCAGCACGATAAACGACGCGACCATCGTAAACAGGATCACTTCGACCGAGTACTTGAACACATCGTATTCGTTTGCGAGCTTCTGGTCCAGCCACGGCCAGACTGCGAGCGCGACATACTTCAGGACTTCGAGCGCCCCACCCACGACTATCGAGACCCGAATCAACGGGCGCGCCGGCATTTTGCGGTTCGGCAACAGCCAATACACCAGAAACAACGCCAGCATAGTGAGCGGAACGGCCGCAAGTTTGAAGAGCAATAGCGGCATGAACTTGGGTAAGGCAGGTCCGAGCCGCGCTTCGAGAAACTCCTGATTGATTGCGGTCAGCATCGCCGACCCGATCACCATACCGCCGCAAAGCAGAATCAACCCCAGACTCATCGCCTGATTTCGAAGATAGCTTCGGTTGTGGACGACCCCCCACGCCCTGTTGAGCGCGACTTCCAGCGGCTCAAAGACGCCGTTGGCGGTCAGCATCAGCAGGATCAGCGATACGACCTGGAATCGGCCATGCCCTGACTTACCCAGGTTGGCCAGAAGATTCCGGTTGATGAAATCACCCAACGTGCTGGGAAAGTAATCCGTCAGCGCTTTGGTCAGGGCCTGCTCCGCGAGGCCACCCGTTCCCTGGAACAGCCGCGCCAGCGAAAACATCACCGTCAGGAACGGATAGAGGCTGAGCATCACGCTCGCGGCGATCGAAAGCGCATAGACATGTACTTCCGTTTGTGAGAGATAGCGGATGGTCGGGTGCCAGTGTTTCGTGCGCTCGATCAGGGGGTCGAAAACCTGCGCCTCAAGCTTGTCGTTGATGATGTGCAAGTCGGCCCTTACAAGGAGGAGATACGGTCCGGGAAACCCCGAAGTTTCCTCTTCTCCTATAGTATTCGGATCGCGGTCTATGTTTCACATATAAAAACAATTTATAATAGTCCATACTTGCATTTCCAAAACTTCTGAATTACACTGAAATTTCTGGCAATGCCGTCTAGCTTCACAGCCCGCCTCATTACCTCGACCATTCCCGTCGTAGTAAGCATTATTGTGGTCGTAGTATCCGGCCCCGCCTGAGGCATCGGCTAAGTCAAAAACTTCCGAGGCCATCAGCGGGGCGCAAAAGCCCAGCGGATGGCCTTTCTTATTTTCAGGACTCGTAAGAATCAGGAATCAGGAATATGCAAACTCCGAACGCAGCGCAAACGAATGGGGGGCCAGCGGCCGACCCGGGTAAATTGATGACGGGCGCCGAGATGCTTCTCGAATGCCTCGCACGCGAGGGCGTCGATGTATTTTTCGGCTATCCCGGCGGCGTGACGCTGCCGTTCTACGATGCGGTCTACGACTCGCATATCAAGCACATCCTGGTCCGCCATGAGGAGAACGCGGCGTTCGCGGCCGCGGGATATGCGCGGGCCACGGGCCGTACGGGCGTTTGCTGCGCCACCTCCGGACCCGGCGCCACCAACCTGGTGACCGGTCTGGTCGACGCCCTGATGGATTCCATCCCGCTCGTCGCGATCACTGGTCAGGTGCACTCCAAGCTCATCGGCAGCGACGCCTTCCAGGAAGCCGACACGTTCGGCATCACGCGCCCGGCGACGAAGCACAACTTCATGGTGCGCAACGTGGCCGAACTGCCCCGCATTGTGCACGAAGCGTTTTATCTTGCATCGAGCGGCCGTCCCGGCCCGGTGCTGGTCGATATCCCGAAAGATGTTTTCCAGGCGCGCGGCCACTACGTGCCGGTCGATTCGATCCATCTCCCTGGCTACAAGGTGTTCACCGAAGGCCACGCCGGTCAGATCCGCCGCGCGGCCCAGTTGATCTGGGAATCGGAACGGCCCATGGTGTACGCGGGCGGTGGTATTCTCGCCGGAGCCGCTTCGCCCGAACTGAAGGAACTCGTTGAAACGGTGGATGCCCCGACGGTCTGCACCCTGATGGGTCTTGGCGGGCTCTCCTCCAGCCATCGCAATTTCATCAGCATGCCCGGCATGCACGGCAGCTACGCGGCGAACATGGCGATGACCGAATGCGATCTCCTGATCGCGCTCGGCACCCGCTTCGATGACCGCGTGACCGGCCAGCTCAATTCCTTCGCGCGCCACGCCCGCGTGATCCACGTGGATATCGATCCTGCCGAAGTCGGCAAGAACCGCACGCCGGATATCCCAATCGTCGGCGACGTGAAGCGCGTTCTCCAGAAGATGAACAAGGCGCTTCAGGAGCTTGCTCCCGAAATGCGGGCCACGCACTCCGATTCGCGCGGCGCCTGGTGGGACAAGATCCGCGGCTGGATGGAAGAGCATCCGTACGATCGCCGCCATGACGATACCGTCATCCGTCCGCAGCATCTTCTCGATGAGATCGATCGCCTCTCCGGCGGCCAGGCTGTTGTTACGTCGGATGTGGGCCAGCATCAGATGTGGGCCGCGCAGCTGATTCGGTTCAACGAGCCCCGCCTCTGGGTCAACTCGGGCGGCCTCGGCTCCATGGGCTTCGGAGTTCCCGCCGCGATTGGCGCCCAGATGGCGCGTCCCGATAAGCTCGTGATCGCGATCTGCGGTGACGGCGGCTTCCAGATGTCGCTGCCCGAACTCTCCACCATCGCCACCCACAGCCTGCCCATCAAGATCGTCATCATGAACAACGGCTGTCTCGGTATGGTGCGTCAATGGCAGACGCTGTTCTACAACAACCGCCTGAGTTCCGTGGCGCTCGAATGCTTCCCCGATGCGGAGAAGCTGGCTGGCGCGTACGGCTTCCCCGGCCGCACAGTCGATAAGCCCTGGGAACTTGCCGAGGCGCTCGAGACTGCGTTCAAGACGCCGGGCCCGTATCTGCTGAACGTGACCGTCGCCCCGATGGAGAACGTGTACCCGATGGTGCCGGCCGGCGGCGCGATCTACGAAATGGTGCTGGGGCCGCCCCAGCCGGTCGCAGCCGAATAACGCGGTAAACGAACCAGAGAGACATCCATGCTGCAAACAATTTCCATTCTTCTCGAGAACAAGGCGGGCGCTCTGCTGCGTGTCACCGGCGTTCTCTCCGCCCGCGGATACAACATCGAGGGCCTGACTGTCGCGAAAACGATGGACCCGGAGCTCTCGCGCATGACCATCACGGTCGATGTGGAAGAGCGCCTGCGCGCGCAGGTGATCAAGCAGATGAACAAGCTGGTCAACGTGCTCCAGGCGACCGACATGACGGAATCGCCGTCGCTCATCCGCGAAATGGTGCTGTTGCGCGTACGCTGCACGCAGGAAAGCCGCACGGCCGTATTGAAAGAGGCCGAGATTTTCCAGGCGCGCGTCGTCGATTCTTCCGTGGAAGGGTTTGCCATCGAAGCTACCGGCGTCGCCGAGAAGCTCGACGAGTTCATCGACGTCATGCGAAGCTACGGTGAGATTGAAGTTTCACGATCGGGCGCGGTTGCGATGTCGCTCGAATCGAAAAAGCTCCGGCTGCAGCCGCCGGTGCCGGCGGGCGCGGGCGTTCCCGCCGCCTAAACACGAATTCCGGAACCAAAACTCATTAAGGACAAGTTCTCACAATGGTGAAACGTTACAACGAAAAAGACGGGAATATTGACCCGCTCAAGGGAAAGAAGATCGCCATCATCGGCTACGGCAGTCAGGGACATGCGCACGCGCTGAACCTGCGCGATTCAGGGCTCGACGTTGTGGTCGGCCTGCCGGAATCGAGCAAGAGCCGGTCGAAGGCGACCGCCGCGGGTCTTACCGTTCTCACCGCCGCCGAAGCCGCGAAGGCTGCGGACTTCATCATGATCCTGGTTCCGGATCACCTCCAGTCGGATATCTATGAGAAGGACATCGCGCCCAATTTGAAGGCCGGCAAGACGCTGATGTTCGCGCACGGCTTCGCCATTCACTTCAAATCCATTCAGCCGCCGGCCGATGTCGACGTTTCGATGGTTGCCCCGAAGGCCCCCGGCCATCGCGTGCGCGAAGTGTTCACCGAAGGCTCGGGCGTCCCGTCGCTCGTCGCTGTCCATCAGGATGCGAGCGGCAAGGCGTTGCAGAACGGTCTGGCTTATGCGACCGGCATCGGCTCCATGCGCGCCGGCGTGCTTGAAACGAGCTTCCGCGAAGAGACGGAGAGCGACTTGTTCGGTGAGCAGGCCGTGCTGTGCGGCGGCGCCGCGGAACTGATCCGCGCTGGCTTCCAGACGCTGGTGGATGCGGGCTACGCTCCCGAAATCGCCTACTTCGAATGCCTGCACGAGCTCAAGCTGATCGTCGACCTGATCTATGAGGGCGGCCTGAACTACATGCGCTACTCGATTTCGGATACGGCGGAGTACGGCGATTACACTCGCGGACCGCGCATCGTGAATGATCAGACGCGCGCCGAAATGAAGAAGATCCTTTCGGAGATTCAGTCGGGCGAATTCGCGAAGCAGTGGATCGCGGAAAACAAGACCGGCGGACGGAAGAAGTTCCTCGCCATGCGTGAGTCGCAGACCAACCAGCAGATTGAAACGGTGGGCGCGGAGCTTCGCAAGATGATGACCTTCCTGCGGCGCAATAAGGAAAGCGGCGTACCGGAGGCTTAACAGAAAGGGCAGTTGATTTACCGGGCCGTGAGCGCTTCGGCGTCACGGCCCTTTTCACTCAAAGACTATGCGCATTCAAACGTTCGATACCACTCTTCGGGATGGCACGCAGGGCGAGGCCGTTTCTTTCTCCGTGGACGATAAGATTCTTATTGCACGGAAACTGGACGAGTTGGGTATTGACTATATTGAGGGCGGATGGCCAGGTTCCAATCCACGCGACCGTGAGTTCTTTACGCGCGCCCGTAAGGAGCTGAAACTCAATCACGGAAAGCTGACGGCGTTCGGCTCCACGCGATTCGCGAAGAATCCGGTTCACGAAGACCGCAACGTGCGTGAGTTGCTCGAAGCCGAGACGCCGGTCATTGCGATCTTCGGCAAGAGCTGGGATCTGCATGTGCACCGCGCGCTCGGCATCAGCGAAGAGGAAAACCTCGCGCTGATTTCGGAGACGGTGTCGTATCTGAAGAAACACGGGCGTGAAGTCGTCTATGACGCCGAGCATTTCTTCGATGGCTATATCAACAATCGAGACTTCGCGCTGCGCACTCTCGAAGCGGCGCACAAAGCCGGCGCTGACGTGCTCTGCCTGTGCGATACGAACGGCGGCACGCCAACCCCACGCGTAGCCGCGATTGTTGCTGATGTGCGTTCGAAATTTAGTGGCCAGATTGGCGCGCATGTACATAACGATTGCGACGTCGCGGTGGCGAATACGCTGGCGGCGGTCGAGAATGGAGCCACGCACGTACAGGGCTGTCTCAATGGTTATGGCGAGCGCTGCGGTAATGCAAATCTCGGCAGCGTGATCGCCAATCTCGAACTGAAGGCCGGTCATCAGACGATTGGTCCGGAAAAGCTTCAGCTGCTGACCTCTACCGCCCGCTATATCGCGGAGCTCGCGAATCTGCAGATCCCGCGCGGTACCGCGTTCGTCGGCCAGAGCGCGTTCGCTCATAAGGGTGGAATTCACGTGAGCGCGGTTCTGAAAGATTCGAAGACGTACGAGCATATCCAGCCGGAACTGGTTGGTAACGAACAGCGCATTCTGGTGAGCGATCTGGCGGGACGCAGCAACATCGTCCACAAGCTGACGAAATTCGATCCGCAGAACAAGCTCGATAACGCCTCGCGCGCGAAACTTCTCGAGCGCATCAAGGACGCGGAATTCGCCGGCTACGATCTGGAAGCGGCGGATGGCAATTTCGAACTCTTCGTTCTCGAAGCTCTCTACCCGGGCAAGACGTTTTTCGATGTGCTCGGATACGAAGTCGTGATCCGCGCCGCGGCCTCCGGCACCACGCACACTGCGAGCGTGAAGGTGAAAGTTGGCGGGAACGAGCATTCCGAAACCGCGGCCGGCAACGGTCCGGTGAACGCCCTCGACGTCTGCCTGCGCAAGTGCATCTCCGCGCTTTACCCGCAGATCGGCGACGTGCGCCTGACCGACTACAAAGTCCGAGTCCTCGATTCCGGCAAAGGTACAGCGGCAAAAGTACGCGTACTGGTGGAATGGTCCGACGGCGCCCGAAGCTGGTCCACCGTCGGCGTTTCCGAAGACGTGATCGAGGCCAGCTGGGATGCCCTCCTCAGCGCCCTGCGCCTCGAACTGATGCGCATCGCAGCCGCCCAAAGCCAGGCAGCTTAATTATTGGCCACAGATAAGCGCAGATTCACACAGATTCTTTTGATCTGTGTGAATCTGTGCTTATCTGTGGCCCATTTATCTTACTTGCACTCGAAATTCTCCGCCGAATCCGTACTGCCTGAGCCCTTCCACTTTGCCTCCTTCGGATATGCGCACAGCGGCCGCGTTCTGGTCACCGCGCCATTCGTCACTTTCGACGCTGTAACCGAATCGGGTGCAATGCCTTTCGTCTTCCAGTTATCGAGCGCATTGAGCATGTCGAACGTCGTCGCGCCCGGGCCGCCGCTGCAATGCTGCATCCCGGGTACCATGAACAGGCGGTAGAACTCCTGCGTATCGGGGCCCATTGTCTTCAGCACGCTCTCGTAGTAATTGACGCTGTTCATCGGCGTGATATCCGGATCGCTCCAGCCGTGATACTGGATCATCTTCCCGCCGCGCGCGCGAAACGCGCTCAGATCCGGATTGATCGCGTTGAACAGCGCGCCCAATTTACTGTCGAGGTAATCGATATCGCTGTCGAAGCCATCCGACGGCTCGAAACGGAACGTGTGATAGTCCCAGCTCGGGTCGTCGAAAACGAAGAACCTGAAAAACGGAATCCCGAGATTCAGGTGACCGCCGCGACCCGGACCCGCTCCTGTGATCCAATTCGCCCAGCCGCCCGGACCGGCCTCTCCGCCGGGCATGAGACCGGGCCAGACCTGCCGGCCATCCGTTGTCTTCACCCCAGCCCAGAGTTTCTCGACTGCGGAAACCTGCGGCGCTGTCAGGCATTCGCTGGTATCGGCGCCGGCGCAAAGAAGCTTTTCCGGATCGAAGTGGCAGCGCCGCGGATCGCTGAGCACGCCGTCCTGTACGCCATCGAGCTTGTCGCAGGCGTTATTCACGGCATCGGCAATAATCGGAACTTTGCTCGCCGGAATGTAGGCGTCGCCGTCCGTCGCAATGCCACTCCACAGGTGGCCACCCACATAGTGATGCGTCCAGTAGTTGGCCGGATCGCCGGCAACGATACCGTCGTAGTCGTCGGGATGCCGCTGCGCCTCGATCAGTGCTTCGTGCCCTCCCTGCGAGCAGCCATTGAAGTAGGAATGCTCCGGCTTGCCGCGATAAAACGCTCCGATGATGACCTTCGAGGCTTCCGCGAGCAGATGCGTGCCGAGATCCGCGAAATTCACGATGCGGTCATAGTGGCCGAGCGCCCATGCGCCATCGCCTGAGCCCGCGTTCACGTGGCCGGTATCCGTGCTGCTGGTGGCGTAGCCTGCCTCAAGAGGCTTCACCATCGCCGTATAACTGATGGTGCCCGCCAGACCCCCATTGCCAACGCTCACCAGTTTGCTGTTCCACTGCGCCGGCATCCAGACCTCAAACCGCAGCTCTTGCCCAACGACGCCCGCCACTCGGCAGAACGCAGGCAGGGCGACCGGCGTTGCATTCGGATTCGCGTTGGGCATCGCGAACGGGCCGCCTGGATGCTCAGTCGCCAACGTGATTGTGATGAACGGAAAATGCGCAGTCGCAAGCTTCTCGCACGCGGACTGCGCATAGGAGGGGGCGGCGGCAACAGCCATCGCCGTAAGGACGATAAGGGGACGTATCGACATTTGGCTCAGCGTCGATTATCCCCCATCCGGGCGTCTATTGGATATTCACCGTCACCGTATTGGAAGCGCGTCCATTCGAAGTCACCACCACAGGAATCGCCGCGCCCGAGAGTCCGGCTGGAACGGAGCAGTTGATCTGATCGAGTCCCGGATATCCCGGGACTCGTCCTGCGTAGGTGAGATTGCACGCCTGTGCGCCGATCGTGACAGTCGGTTGAATGCGCGCGTAATCGAGGCCATTCGTGCTGGTAGCAGCGCCGAGGCCGGTGAGGTAAAGCGAAACAATATCCGTTCCTGCGTGAAGCGGGGCTGACTGGCTCACCACCACTCCGGTGATCGCGTTGACCGCCGCCGCCGTATCGCCGCCCAGCGTGAAGACGGATGGAACAGCGTCCTGAACAATCACGTTTGTCGTGAACGAGCCGCTGCCGGTCACCACTTTCAGCTTTGTGATTCCGGAAGCAGCATCCGGCCAGAGGATGTTGATCTGCCCCGAACTGATGTACTGAATCTCCGCGGGCTTGTCGTTCACGGTGACCTGGACATCGCCTAACGCAGTTGGATAATTCGGGCCGCCCGCCGTCAGAGTACTGCCGGCCAGGTTCGTTCCGTAAATCGCGACAAACGATCCGGCCGCCACGTTGTACGGGAATATGGGGCCGCCCGCGGGAACTGCGCCCCGAACCACTGGACCGGGCTTCACGATGACCGGGAGTTCGCTGCCCGCGAGCAGCGTCTGGGTGGTGTCAATCGTAGATCCGGAGGTTTGTACGTGAAGCGGGCGTGGGCCGCTTGCGGGAAAGACGTCGAGATACAGCACCTGGCTTGTGGCGGACTTGCTGAGGGGAGCGTCAATACCGGTGGGTGAGGTAATCGTGGCCGAAGCCGCGACCGGCGTTCCCGTTGAATCTTCGACCTGAAGATTGATTCCGCCCAAAGATGCGGCGACGCTGCCAATGGTCTGCCCCAGGTTTTGCCAGTCGGTTGTGCCGGTGAGGAACGAGACGATGATCTGGCCGGTCACATTGCTGGCGTCCGTTATGTTCGCAATTGGCAGGGCATCCTTCGAGCAAAGCCCGAAGCTGAAGAGCAAACTAAAAGAGGCGTGACACGCCGGAACGAGCCGCGTCCTCCCTGCGCGGACAAAACCGAGCGACGCGCTGTTGAGTGTGACGACTCCATCGTCCAGACCGGCGCCGAGCGATGTCGTG
>DASYCD010000176.1:0-9550 GCA_036500405.1 Bryobacteraceae bacterium | reverse complement strand
TCGTCATCCACCAGCAGGATGTGAAGCCGGGAGAGTGGAACGTAAGGCCGTGCGATGGCGGATGCCCCCGCGGACATCTGCGCAGGTTTGAACACCACGCCAAACGTTGTACCTTTTCCAGGAGTACTGTCAATGGAAAGCTCAGCGTTCTGGCGCTGGACGACGCCGTACACCATGGCGAGACCGAGCCCTGTTCCGCGCTCACCCTTGGTGGTGAAGAACGGTTCGAGACAACGGCGGCGCGTCTCCGCGTCCATTCCGACGCCGGAGTCCTGCACTTCGACATGGATACGATCGGGCGCGGAAGATCTTCGGGTGCGCAGCACCAGCGACCCTCCCGAGGGCATCGCATCCACTGCGTTGAAAACCAGATTTGTGAGCGCCTCTCGAATTTCGCTTTCGATTCCCGGCGCCGGCGGAAGATTGGCCTCGAGCTCGGTGCTCATGCGGATGACGATGCCGCGCTGGAGTGGAAGATCGCTCCAGTGGGAACGGGTGAGGTCCATCACCTGGGTCACCAGAGCATTGAGGTCTACCGGGGAGAGCACCAGCTGCGGCTCGCGTTTCCGGCAAAACTCACGCATTCGCCCGACGGTGTGTGTGACGTCCCCGATAGCCCGCTGCGTCGTTTCGAGATAGGCGCGGGTCCGCGCGCTCAGATTGGGCTCGCGTTCGAGCAGCGATTCCGTGTACAGCGCCACAGGTGAAAGCGCGTTATTGATGTCATGCGCGATGCCGCTCGCCATCTGGCCCAGCACCCGCAGGCGCTCCTGTTCCATCACCGCCTGTTGTGTGCGGCGAAGATCTTCATAGGCCTGCTGAAGCGCCGTATACATCTGCGTCTGATGAGCGGCCATGGCGACATGTTCGCTGAGCTGGCGAAGAAACTCGCATTCTCCGCTGCTGAACGATTCCGGCTCGCGGCGGGCCGCCACGAGAATGCCGAAGACCTTGCTCTCCGAACGGAGTGGGGCCGCGACCACGCAGCCAAGACCGCCCTGCGCCAAACGCTTCGGGAACGGAAGATCCATCCCCCTGATATCAGGCTCATAGACGACGTGTCCGTTAATGCAGCGCACCAGCCCGTTCTGGTCGACAGGAATCCGCGACTGCTCGGTCAATGCGAGATCGAGCGCCAGGCTCCGGCTGCCTATTCCAACGCAGGTCACCGTGAGCATTTCCGCTTCCGGGTTATAGAGACACACGCAACCGAAATCGATCGGCATGCTGTCTTCGAGCGTCCGGATCACCACCTGGAAAATGCTGCTGAGATCCTGACGTTCTCCGATCGCACGGGTGATGTGGTCGAGCAGGCTCAGGCGCCCGAGTTGTTTCTGGAGTTTTTCCTCCGAATCCTTGCGGCGCAGGACCTCCGCCCACAACTCTTCCACCGCGTGGGCAAGCTCCTCACGGCTGCCCTGCGCGCTCTTGTCGAGCTCCGCGTTTGTGCCCGTCAGAGCATCGTTCGCATCGGCAAGAACGTCCCGCGCGTGGCGCTGCACGTCCGCCACCCGGCTGATCCCCAGAGAGACCAGCAGAAATACGCCCAGACGCGTGTAGTCCGCCGAAGCCAGCGTCAGGCCATGTCCTCCGGCGAGCGGAAGCCCCACCATAGTGATCAGACACCCAATCACGCCCGGCCAGACGCCCCCGAACCAGGCTGTCGCGAACACCGCGATCAGGTAAAAGAACGGATACGGAAAATCAAAGCCTTTTGGCAGCGCGCTCATGAGAGCAAATTGCGTCGCAAGCGCCGCGACGAGAGCGCCGAACGGCATGGAATAGCGAATGAGCCTGGACAATTTTGGTTGCGGCATGATCAGAACTCGAATCGCGCTCCCAGTTGAATCTGGCGCGCGGGAGCGGAACTGGTGATGGCGCCCAATCCGGGCGAATCGATGGAAGCCTGCGGCAGTCCGAAGTTGGTATGGTTCAGAGCATTGAAGAATTCGCCACGCAGTTGCAGCCGTCGCTTCGCGGCGTCGGGAGCGAGCGCGATCGTGCGCGCAATGCCCAGATCGAGATTGATCCCGCCAGGTCCGCGGAGAATATCCCGGCCCGCGTTGCCCCACGCCTGCGGGGAGGGAATGGCAAATGCCCGCGTATCGAACCACTCCGTGATCGACTGCTGCCCGCCTGGCAGCGCGCCGCTGGCGAGGCGATTGGGGCGGCAATTGTTGCCTTCTGCATTCACATCGGCGCAGTTCATCAGGACGCTGAACGGCGGGCCGGTTTCGGCCGTCAGAATGCCGCTCAATTGCCAGCCCGTGGCGAGAACCCGCAGCGGCCGCCACGCGTTCCGGCCAAACGGAATTTCCCAGACTGCATTCGCTACCAGAACCTGGGAGCGGTCAAAGCTCGAAAGCCCTCGGTCGAGCTCGGGATGCAGCGGATCCTGCGGATACTGCCCACCGGACGCCACGTTGTCCGTCCCGTTGCTCTGATCGTCCAGTGATTTGGACCATGTCCACGACCCAAGCATGTGGAAGCCATGCGTGAAACGGCGTTCGTACCGGACCTCAAGACCGTGATAGATCGACTGCGCGGTATCCGAAAGCTCCCGGACTTCGGCGATCGCGGACCCGTAGGGCCGGCGCCCGGCGGGAGCCGTCGCGCCCGGCTGCGCCGCGTTGATGTTTGACGCCATCAGCAATCGGTTGCCGGAGGTCCCCACATACGAAATCGCGACCAGCGAGTGATTACTCAGCGCATGCTGGATTTCCAGACTCCACGTCCGCGAGAACGGATTACGGGCGTCAGGAACCAGGTACCGCTGATTGCCCGAAGGCGTCGTGACCGACGGGGAAGCAAGCGGAGGCGGACCGCCGCTGAGAAGCACCGTGGGGGCGGTAAACGGAAATATCGTGGTGTTGCCGACGTAGTAAAACGGCTCGTTAAATTCGTTGGAGTTGAGAATGCCCGCGCCGCCGTAAGGATCGGTATAGCTGACGCCGAAACCCGCCCGCAGGACGGTGTTTGCCGCGTTCCCCGGCGACCAGGCGAGTCCGATCCGCGGCGCCACGTCGCCGAAATCCGTCTGAACCAGCCGCTCCTCCGCATCCTTCCCCGCAATCCGGATCGTTCCGGACGCGGGGTCGAAATTCGAAAGCCGGTTATGCATCTCCCGCGGATACGGCATGACGTCATAGCGAAGCCCCAGGTTAACTGTCAGCCGTGGTGTGAGCCGGATGTCATCCTGCGCGAAAAGACCGTATCGTGAGGAAAGAAGCCCGGCCATGCCAGGCGAGAACTGATCCTGCAGAACCTGATAGGGAGCTCCGGTCAGGAAACTCGCATAGGCATTGCCGCCCGGTGTGCCGGTGAGAGTACTCGTCGTGAGGTTCAGGAATGTGTAGAACCCGCGGCCGTAGACGAGATATCCCGTGCTGCCGAGTCCCCGCTGATAGTCGATTCCCGCCCGAAACACGTGGCGTCCCCGCGCCCATGTGATCTTTTCCGTCAGATTCTCGTCCGTCGTCGCCATCTTGAGCGGCGTCAGCAGACTGTCTCCCACATCGAAAAGGCCGACGACCGAGAGATTCGCGAGCCCCGAAGTCTGCGGGCTCGTATTGATACCGGGAATCCCGAATTGAGCCGAGAGGTTCTGGCCGTAATCCTCCTGCGTCAGAGCCGTCGTCTGCCGGTTGATCCCGATGCGGAGCTCATGGAAGAGAGAGGGCGAGAACTGATAGATATTTCCGAGCGCCAGATTCTGCAGGCGCGCCCGCGTGATTCCTGCGCCCAGCAATGAACCGCCGAGGGGCGGCCCGAACAGCGAGGGTACATCGGCATTCGTGTTCTGAAAGGAATACCGCGCAAAGACCGAATTCGCCTGAGTGAACTGATGATCGATTCGCGCATCGAACGACTGAACCGTGGACGTGCTGACATGCGTCACCGCGTAGTTATTGAAAGCCAGTGCCTGGCCTGGCGCGCTGAACTGGTTGGGGAACGGCAAAACCTTGCTGATGGCCGCCGCCGCCGGATCGATCAGACTGGGCGGAATCACGTTGCCCGGGAAGGGAGAACGCGCCGGGAAGCCGCTGTAAGGATCGTAGATGGGTGCGGCCTGGGCTGAGAAATCGCCACCCCGCTGAGCCTCCGTCGGCAGGCTGGTGACCGCCGGACCGGAGTTGTGAATAGGCGTGGCCTGGTAATCGGTGAAGAACAGCGTCCGTCCCCGGCGCAGCGGCCCACCCAGCGATCCGCCGAACTGGTTGTAGCGCAGCGGGCTTCGCGGCTGCCCGGTAGCATTCGAAAAGAAATCCGACGCATCCAGCCGGTCATTACGCAGGAACTCGAACAACGCCCCATGCCAGTTGTTCGTCCCCGATTTCGTTTGCAGGTTGATGACGGCGCCCGCCACATCGCCAAATTCCGCCGAGTACGCGCCGGATTGCACGGAGAACTCCTGCACGGCCTCCAGCGGGATATTGAAGCTGTTTCCCCGGCCCTGCGCCGATGAGGTCACCGAAACGCCATCCGCCAGAAAAAGATTGCCTTTGGTGCGTTGCCCGTAGACATTCACCGGATGCGGCGAACCGCTCTCGCCCGGCGCGCCGGGGTTCACGCCCCCACTCAGCAGAATCAGTTGCTGCCACTCCCGGCCATTCAGGGGCATTTCCGCCACCTCTTTGGCGCCGATCACCTGCGAGAGTTCCGCGCTTTCCACGGCCAGCATCTGCCCGGACGCGGCTTCCACCTGCATCGATTCGCTCTGTTTCCCGAGTTGCAGCGCAAAATCGACGCGCACGGTCTGGTTCACTTCGAGCTGAACAGGTCCCTCCACTTCCGTCCGGAAGCCGGCCCTTTCCGCGCGCAACGTCCACGCGCCCGGTATCAGATTGGGAGAAACGTATAAACCCCGGCCGTTCGATTCCGCCGTCACGGTCAGACCTGTCGCCGTCGAATGAAATTCAATCCGTACATGCGGAACCACGGCGTCGGTCGCGTCGCGGATTTCGCCACGAAACACTCCGCCCGTGGTCTGTGCCATCGCCGCGGCGGCCAGCAGGCCGGCCGCTGCCAGACGTAAGGTAAGGACCAGGCGACACATGCGGTACTCGTCGAGTTGCGGCTAATAGCCTTATCGGCGTTCCGCTCGCACAACTTTAGTCGCGCAAACAAGACCAGGTAAAATATCAGTATTCAGCCCGGAAGCAGTGGTAATATGACGTATAACCCTTCCGGTACTTCGGCGATAGAATGCCCGATAATCCCCTTCTTTCCATCGAATTTGCGGTTCCTTTCGATCAGGTGCGCCCCGAACACGTCGTCCCTGGAATCCGGCAGCTTCTCGCGGAATCCCAGGCGCGCATTGACGCCATCGCCGCGGACGAATCGGAAAGAACCTTCGCCAACACTATGCTGGCGCTCGAACAGGCGACCGAACCGCTCGGCTACGCCATGGGAATTGTCCGCCACCTCGAAGCAGTAGCCACATCGCCCGCCATGCGCGCGGCCTGGAACGACGTCGAACCCGAAACCAGCGAATTTTTTTCCCGCATCCCGCTCCACGAAGGTCTCTGGAAGCAGTTGCGCCGTTACGCCGAAACAAACGAAGCCAAATCGCTCACCGGAACGAAAAAGCGCTTCCTCACCAAGACGCTCGATTCCTTCCGCCGCAGCGGCGCCGAACTGGACGCGGCCGGCAAAAACCGCCTTGCCGAAATCGATGTGGAATTGGCGAAATGTACAACAAAATTCGCTGAAAATGTTTTGGATTCCACCAATTCATTTGAATTGATTATTTCGGACGAAGCGAAGCTCGCCGGTCTCCCGCCCAGCGCCCTCGCGGCGGCGCGGCACAGCGCGGAATCGAAGGGTCAGACCGGCTGGAGATTCACCCTCCAGGCC
Source organism: Bryobacteraceae bacterium (assembly GCA_036500405.1). GTDB lineage: Bacteria > Acidobacteriota > Terriglobia > Bryobacterales > Bryobacteraceae > BOG-234. The sequence goes on along the minus strand of DASYCD010000176.1, from coordinate 3,694 downwards.
CCCAGCTATATCGCCGCGATGACCTATCTGGCCGATGTCGGCATCCGCGAACAGCTTTACCGGGCGCACATCGCGCGGGCCACCGAAGTCGAACGCGACAATCGTCCGCTGATCGGGCGAATTCTGGAACTGCGCCGCGCCAAGTCTACCCTTCTGGGCTTCGGGGATTTCGCCGATTTCGTCATCTATGACCGCATGGCGCACACCGGCGGGCGTGCACAGGAATTCCTCAGCGATCTCCAGGTTCGCACCCAGCCCGCATTCGAACGCGAGAATGCCGCGCTCGAAGCATTCGCCGGCCGCCGTCTCGAGCCTTGGGATATTGGCTATTACGCCGAACTCCAGCGCCGCAAGCTCTACGATTTCGATGAAGAACAACTGCGCCCCTACTTCCCCGCCATGCGCGTGGTGGATGGCATGTTCGGGATCGTCGAAAAGCTCTATGGCATCCAGGTCAAGCGGCGCGAAGGCGTGCCGGTGTGGCATCCCGACGTCCGCTATTACGAAGTGCGCGACGCCGACGGTCTGCTGCTCGGGGCATTCTACGCCGACTGGTTCCCGCGGGAAACCAAGCGCGACGGCGCCTGGATGGATGGCTTCATCACCGGTGTGGATGCGCCCGGCCGCTTCGAACCGCACGTCGGCTGCGTTTGCGGCAATCTCACGCCGCCGCTCGGCGACAAGCCGGCTCTGCTCACGCATCGCGAAGTCGAAACGATCTTCCACGAGTTCGGACATCTGCTGCATCACGTCCTGAGCCGCGTCGAAGTGAAGAGCCTGGCGGGCACGTCAGTCGCCTGGGACTTCGTCGAACTGCCGAGTCAGATCATGGAGAACTGGTGCTGGGAGCGCGAAGCGCTTGACATGTTCGCGCGGCATTACCAGACCGGCGAGCCCATCCCCGAAGACCTGTACCGCAAGATGGTGGCGGCCCGAACCTATCGCAGCGCCAACGGCCAGATGCGGCAGCTTGGCTTCGGCATCGTCGATCTCAAACTGCATCGCGAGTACGATCCCGCGCGCGATGGCGACGTATGCCGCTATGCCCGCGATATTCTGCAGCAGTTCAATCCGGCCGAACTCCCGCAGGACTATTCAATGATCGCGGCCTTCACGCACCTTTTCGCGAGCCCGGTTGGCTATGGCGCGGGTTATTACTCCTACAAGTGGGCCGAAGTGCTCGACGCCGATGCGTTCTCTCGCTTCCGCGTGGAAGGCATCTTCAGCCGCGAGGCCGGTGGCGCTTTCCGCGAGACGATCCTTTCGAAAGGCGACAGCGATGATCCGGCCGAACTCTACCGCCGCTTCATGGGGCGCGATCCCGATCCGAACGCGCTGCTGGTCCGCTCCGGTCTGCTGCCGGCCGCATCCTGATTCGCTGCTATCCTGAGGGTGCGATGTTTCTGAAAATCCTGTCGCACCCGATTTTCGCCAATCTCAACTTTCATATGCCCATGGTGGTGGATCTTTCGCATCCCCTGGTCATGCTGACGGGCGATAACGGGTCAGGCAAGTCCACACTCCTGCATTCCATTCAATATGCGCTGAAGGGCGAGCGCGCGGAAGGCTACGTCTACAAGCTCGACCGCGGTGACGTAAAACCCGGCAGCGTGTTTCTCTTCGACGCCGAGCAGCACAATCCGCGCATGCAGCTCGACGTATTCCGCGATCAGCCGGAGATGCTGGAGTTCCTGCAACTGGCCAGTCACGGCCAGGTCATGCTCGCCATGTTCCGGACGAATTTCCCGTCGCTCGAATCCGGTACCACGCTTCTGCTCGACGAGCCGGAGATGGCGCTCTCGGTTTCGAACCAGCGCCGCATCCTCAAAATGCTGCAGGAATTGGTGGATCAGCGCGGCTTCCGCATCATCTGCGCCACGCATTCGCCCGTCCTGATCGAAGATCCGTCGACCTACGTGATCAACCTCGATAACCACGTCAACCGGAACGTGCCGCTGGAATCGTTCGGGGTCGAAGGCGCCAGCACCATTCAGTAGTCGGCCGGTTACGATACGATATTTGTTCGGTTCCGGAACTATTTCGGGAGGACTTATATATGGGTCGTTTCAATCGACGGTCGTTCATGAAAGCGGCGGGGCCTGTGGGCCTCATGCCCGCGATGCCGCATTCGCTCTTCGCGCAGGCTGCCGGCGGGCGCGGACCGCGCATTGTTGAGGAAGTCGTGCCGCCTTCGCCCGAAGCGAACGCGAAGCCGAAATACTCCATCAAATTCGCGGTCATCGGCGTCGATCACAACCACATCCTCGGCATCACCGCCGCCATGCAGCGCGGCGGCGGTCAACTGGTCTCGGTATTCTCCCCCAATCCGCAATACCCGAAGACCATCGCGGATTTCAAAGCTCGCTTCGGCGATGTGAAGGTCGCCCGCAGCGAAGACGAGATCCTGAATGATCCCGAGATCAAGCTCGTCTGCGCCGCGCCGATTCCGGACCAGCGCGCCGCGCTCGGCATTCGCGTCATGAAGCACGGCAAAGACTATCTCGTCGACAAGCCAGGGATCATCACGCTCGCGGAATTAGCCGAGGTTCGCAAAACGATCAGGGAAACCGGCCGCATCTACGGGATCCTCTTCTCCGAGCGTCTGGAAGTGAAAGCGGCGGTGCAGGCCGGTGTGCTCGTCAAAGCGGGCGCGATCGGCAAGGTGGTTCAGACGATCAACATCGCGCCGCATCAGGTGAACGCGCCCGCACGCCCCGACTGGTTCTGGGATCCCGCGCGCTACGGCGGGATCCTCTGCGACATCGGCTCCCACCAGGTGGATCAGTTCCTCTTTTATACCGGCTCCACAACCGCTGACGTGACGGCGTCGCAGGTCGCGAACGTCCACTATCCGCAGTACCCGAAGTTCCAGGATTTCGGCGACGTGATGCTGCACGGCAACGGCGGCGCGGGTTACGTGCGCGTCGATTGGTTCACTCCCAATGGACTCGGGGTTTGGGGTGATGGACGCCTCTTCATCCTCGGCACGGACGGCTACATCGAACTGCGCAAATACGCCGATATCGGCGGCCGCAAAGGCGGCAATCATCTGTTCCTCGTCGACAACAAGGCCCAGCGCTATGTCGATTGCACAAATGTGGCGCTTCCGTTCGGGCCCCAGTTTGTGGGTGACATCGTCAACCGCACGCATGTCGCGCAGGATCAGGTAGAAACGCTGCTCACAACCGAGCTGGTGCTCAAAGCGCAGCAGCAGGCAAAACTTCTCAAGTTCACTACATAAGGAGCAAGGCGATGAACACCAGACGCACGTTCCTCAAGACCAGCGCGGTCCTCGCCGGCTTTCCTGCCATCGTCCCTTCGAGTGTGTTCGGTCAGAACGCCCCCAGCAATCGCATCAATGTAGGCGCGATCGGCGTCGGCCGCATCTCGCGAGCGCATGATCTGCCGGGCATCTGGCAGCACGATATCGCCCGCATCATGGCGGTCTGCGATCTCGATTCGAAGCGCGTCGAGCTCGGCAAGCAGTTCATCAACTCGCACTACGCCGAAAAGAGCGCCAAGCCCTATGACGGCGTCACCGGCTACAGCAACTTTCACGATCTCCTGGCCAATAAAGACATCGACGCTGTGGTCATTTCGACGCCCGATCATCAGCACGCCTTCTGCGCCGCAGCGGCCGTTCGCGCCGGCAAAGACGTCTACCTGCAGAAGCCGGCGTCACTCACGATTGCAG
>DASYCD010000175.1:0-8404 GCA_036500405.1 Bryobacteraceae bacterium | reverse complement strand
CGCTTCATTCGGCGGCTCGAAGAAGGCACTTTGTTTCGCGATGGGCTTTCCGTGGCGGCGTGAACGGGTAGACCGGAATTATCCAAAGATATACAACTATAGTCGATATTTTCCTGAGCCTGTCAGGAAGCGTACAACTCCCTGAGAAACAGCCTTGCGAGTGACGCCCAGCCCATTTATATTTGTGTAGATAAAGCTGGAATTATGACGGATAAAATCATTCGCGCGGAAATAAATCCAGATATTAAAGGAATGTTGCCAGATGGGACCAGGCGGCAATGGCATACTTCTATGCTGAGAGCCTTCCATGTCTCGAACACACTGGGAGATCTGAGCAAGCCCAGCGACGACGGTTTCGGCGCCGGAGATACCCGCGCCAGCTAATCAGTGACTAACGCCGATGTCGATTCGTGGTGCTTCACGCCAGAACCGGACTTTTTTTACGGGCGCGCCGACTTCTCGGCAGGCCTTCTGGTATGACGATGTGATGGCGCTCGCAGGGAGTGATCGCGTCCTCACCTGCGTCCACGAGAAGTTGGCTCTCTTCCTTGATGGACGACTGTTCAGCAAGGGAGCACGGCTGCTCGATATTCTTCAGGCTTACACGCACTGGGGCGTTGAGTTTCCGCGGTATATTCAGGGAGATTTTGCTCTCGCGCTGTGGGATTCGGAAAATCGCCGTCTGGTGCTGGCGCGCGATGTCACAGGCTACCGGCCTCTGCATTACTGGATTCGGGGAGGAGAATTCCGATTCGCCAGTGAGGCGAGAGGGTTGTTCGCCCACGGGGATATCACGCCTGCTGCAAATCCAGAGAGAATTGCGCAGTGGCTGAGCGGTTCTCCCGCGACATCGGGGGCCACATTTTTCCGGGACATCCTGACCGTACCGATGGGGCACACCGTGGTGTGGGAGCGCGGACGCGTCACGGTTCGCGATTTCTGGCAACCCGCAAAGATTCCCTGTCTTCGCCTTGCCGATCCGCGCGAATATGCGGACGGGCTTCGATCTGTCCTGGAAGAGGCTGTGCGCGACCGGATATCGGGCTTTTCCGCGGTGGGTTCCCATTTGAGTGGGGGACTCGACAGTTCGAGTGTGACTGCTACCGCGGCGAAAATCCTTCAGGACCGCGGAGGCCGGGTGACCGCGTTCACCGCGGCGCCGACCATTGCGGTTGATGACGCAGGATTCCCGCGACGATTCTGTGATGAGACCGCTCATGCGGCGTCGACCGCGGCGCTCTATCCGAATATTAATCACGTGGTAATTCCGAATTTGTCGGGGAATATCTTTGGGAGTCTGGACCGGATGAGTTCCGCTTCGGAGTGTCCGCAACTGAACCCGGGGAATTCCGCGTGGTTCCTCGCGATGAGCGCGGATGCATCGAGCCGCGGGCTGCGCGTCATGCTCACCGGGGCAAACGGTAACTTCACCATCAGTTGGGACGGCCGCAGAGCCCTCTCCGGTCTGATTGCAAGCGGGCGAATTGTGGCGGCTGCTCGGCTTGCGAGTGCGATGCGGAGTAACGGATCGAGATGGTCCGCCGCCGTGAAATCGGGAGTCCGGCCGCTTCTTCCCTCCCCTTTGCTCCGAATGCTCGGCAGTCTTTCTGGCAGGCAGCATGTTCCGGCAGAGATCGGTGTCCGGCGCGAGTTCGCAGCGAATTTCGGTCTCGACCCCGAAGAAGCCGCCGGGTGGATTGAAAGCCTGGACGGGAGATCCTTACGGATCTGGGCTCTCCGGGACAAGGATTTTGGCGGTCACATGGCGGGGCTTCGTAGTCTCACGGGGGTGGAACAGATGGATCCTACCGCCGACCGGCGAGTGATGGAGTTTTGTTTGTCGGTACCGGAGGAGCATTATTGCGCGAATGGGCGCGGACGCTCGCTCATCAGAGAGGCCATGTCCGGAATACTTCCGCCGAGGGTGCTGGAGGAACGGCGTAAGGGCCGTCAGTCGGCCGATCTCGTTTTTCATCTGGCGCGGGAGAAGGGGAAAATCATGGCCGAACTGCAACGCCTGAAGAAGATCGATCTGGCTGTGCGGTGCCTGGACCTGCCGGCGCTCGATGAACTGGTGCAGGCGTGGCCTGCTCCGCCGTACGGGCACCGGGAGTACTTGAAATACGGAACTCAGTTGATGCGCGCGATCTCGATGGGCCGTTTCATTCGCAGGATGGAGGAAGGCACGCTGTTCCGGGATCAGGATTCAGCGGCGGCGTGAAGGTTCAGTTGCCGGTCGGGACGCGATCGGCGCGATCGATGACGAGAGTTGGAACGGCGGCTTTGGCTGGTTCGAGTTTGAGGCCGAGTTGCTGCTGGAGGGCGCCGAAGATGTCGGGGGCGCCGTTGGGCTCGTCGGAATGGTCGGTCTGGCCGTACTGGAGCACGTAGGTGTATGGGCCTTCGAGACCGGTCTTGTTGATGACGGGACGGTCTGTGGGACCGGCGAGGCCGATGGCAAGCTGATCCATGGTGTTCTTCGTCGCCGTCATCATGCCCGAGCCGCCGGCCATTCGCGGCGGCACCATCATCGTTATCGGATCCTCTGCTTTAAAGGGTTTGATTTTCGGACCTGTTTTGAGAACAACCAGGTTGTAGACCGGCCGCTCCTTCTGCTCCAGATGCGCGTCGAGGTGGAATCGCTCTTTGAGGAGGGCCTGGAGCATCGGCTCGAGCTTGTCGTCCGGGACTCCTTCCGGGGATTTGGCATCGATATCGTAGTGATCGGAATCGATCCAGGTAGGCCCGTCGATCTGGACTGAACTCAGATGCCAGGCGTTTTCCAGGATTTGGCGCATCGTGGTGTTCGTGCTCTGGAAGTGCCCGTTCTGAAGTCCGGAGTATCTGTACATCCTTGTGCCGGAGGTGTCGACTTTGATGGAGGCGACTTCGAAGGTTTGAGCCGACAGGGTGGCGCCAGCGATGAGCAGGAGAACGACTATGCGCATCGGTCAGTTTCCGGTAGGTACGCGCTCGGCGTGATCGACGACAAGAGTTGGAACATCCGCTTTGGCTGATTCGAGTTTAAGGCCGAGTTGCTGCTGGACAGCGCCGAATATATCGGGCGCGCCGTTGGGGTCGGCCGCGTTATCGACCTGCGCATATTGCAGGGCCCAGGCGTGCGGGCCTTCGAGACCGGTTTTGTTGAGGACAGTTCTGCCGACAGTGCCAGCCAGGCCGCGAGCGAGATCATCGAGCTCACCGCGATAGGCGACCATCATGCAGCAGGCTCCCGGCATGCGAGGCGGCTGGGTGAAGGGATGCTCCAGATCCGTGGGCTTGATCTTCGGGCCGTCTTTCATGACTACCAGGTTGTAGACGGGCAGCTCCTTTGTCTCGATGTGCGCCTGGAGACCGAACCGTTCTTTCAGCAGCGCCTGGGGCATCGGCTTGATTTCGGTGTCGGCGACGCCTTCCGGCGATCTGGCTTCAAGGTCGTAGCGATTGGTATCAATCCAGGCGGGTCCTGTGATCTGGGGCGAACTGAACGCCCACGCGGACTGGAGCATCTGGCGCATGGTGGTGTTGGTTGCCGTCAGACGGCCTTTGGCAAGCCACGGCGCACCGGAAGATCCGCTACCGGAGGTGTTTACTTTGACGGAGGTGACTTCGAAGGTTTGGGCTGGGAGGACAAGGGCGGCAAACAGCAGGAGGGCGGCGCGCATGGTTGTCTCCAACTATGACGCCGCCCGGAGAAACGCGTGCAGGAAAAAGGGGTCTGTCCCCTTTAGAAGAGGATTTTCAGGCCGACTTGCTGCTGGCGGCTTCCGCTGATGCTGGTAATTTGGCCGAAGGTCGTAGATCCGACGGACGTATTCGGGTTCGCTGGCGATTGAGTGTTTGTCACATCGAATGACTCCAGGCGGAACTGGAGGGTCATCCTTTCCATCGGCTTAAACTCGCGCTGGAGGCCGGTGTCGAAATTCCATCTCCCCGGTCCGAAGCCGATCACGCGGCCTGCGTTACCCCAGGTGAAATTGGGCTGATTCACAAAGGCGCCAGTGTTAAACCATTGGGTGTAAGTGCCCGGTCCATTCGCGTCCGCGATTACATTCGGATAATTCGGACCGGTCGCGCCATTCACGTTGGCTCCGCTCCCGATGGAAAGCGGGCTTCCCGTCTGGATCGCACCGATCACGTTCAGCTTCCATTGATGGACCACTTTCGCGAAGAAAGACTGCGATTTTCCTCCGAAGGGCAGGTTGTAGTTCATCGCTATCGAGACACGCTGGCGAATGTCACTGCCCGAATTTCCTTTCAGAAGGGTAGGCGTGGCGAAGGCGATGTAGCGCAGCGTTCCGTTATCGAGAGCTTTGGACCACGTGTGGTTCACAACGAGGTTCAGGCCATGCTGGAAGCGATGGGTGAGAGTGGTTTGCAGAGAATTGTAGCTGCTGTTGAAGTAGTTGGTCACGAGGCCGATGCTGGTGACGTTGGGGAGCGCGGCGGCGTAAACGCGGCGGCCGATGATGCTGGCGGAGCCGGGTGCGGCGCCATCCCACTGATAAGTCGCGTTCGAGCCGCTGAGCTTGCGGCCCAGATTTCCGACGTATCCTACATTCAGAACCGTGTCGAACGGAAGCTCGCGCTGGATGAAGAGGTTGTACTGATAGGTTCGCGGAGTTTTGTAGTTCATGGAAACGCCCGCGATACCGCCCACGATATTGTTCGGATCGCTCGGGGTGATCGGAGGCAGTCCGCCTGCGAGAAGATATCCAACCGGTGAGTAAGGGTTCGGCTGTGTCGTGTAACTGGTCGGCAGAGAGTAGTTGTAAGGCGGGTTTCGAAATGCGCCTGGCGTACCCTGCAGGTCCGGCGCGTAGTTGATTCCGAAGCCGCCGCGGATCACCGTTTTCGCGTTCGGTTGCGCGGCGAAGCCAAAGCGCGGGGCGAAATCTTTTCTGTCCTTCTGAACACCGGCGGTGTTGCTTACTCCATTGACGCCGGGATTCACGAGGCTCAGCGTGGAGAAGTCGAAATTCGGAATTCGGCCGTACTCTTCACTGAGCGGGCTGTAGTAATCCCAGCGCAATCCAAGATTGAGAGTGAGCCACCGGTTGACGCGCCAGTCGTCCTGGAAATAAGCGCCGTATTCCATAAATCGATAGCCGGGATGAACAAGGTATTTGCTGCGCGATGCGGTTGTGTACAGGCCGAGCAGAAGAGACGCGAGTCCGTTGCCGGACTGGTTGTTCGTGGTGTTGATCGTGTCAGACGTCGGGATGGCGTTGAACGTAAACGTACCGCGTGGGTCCGAGCTCTGGGTTTCATTGACCTGACGGCGGATGACGCTGAGCCCCGCCTTCATGCTGTGGGCGCCTCGGGTGAACTGAAACGATCCGTTTTCCTGGAAGGTGTTGTTGTAGTCGAGATTCGGCTGGAACCCGCCTTCCGTCAGGCTTTGGACGCCGTTCGCTGTGCCGAGCGTGATGGCGGCGATTCCTGTACTGTCGGAATCGACGTTGACTCCGGGGATGCCGAGTTGGGTGGAAACGTTTTTGCCGAAGTTCGTCTGCAGGCTGGAGAGCGCCCAGCGTGTGTACGATGCCTGCATGACGATAATCGTCGACGGATTCAGCGTATACACTTCATTGATCTGGAATGCCTGGTTTGCCTGATCCGTGTAGCCCCCGCCGTTACCGACCGGGTCGATTCCATTAGGCGCGGTCGGGAGATTGTGTGGGGTGGTCGTGGTGGTGTGGTTGTAGGAATAGCGCGCGTAGAAGTTACTCTTATCGGAGAACCGGTGGTCGATTCGGGTGTCCATGGTTCCGTCGTTCTGCGTGCGTGATGGCGCGGAGACATAGTTGAGCGTTGGCCCTGGCAGTTGGGGCGCGGGATACAGCGCGAGTACGTTCACGGCTGCGAGATCGAAGCGGCTCGACGGGATTTGATTGTCCGGGAATTGGGTTCGAATGGCGCCGCTCGATGAGACTGACGTCGGAACCGTTTGAGTTGTCTGCGGATCGTAGATGGGCGTGACGATCGCGGGGTTAGCGCCGAGGCCGATCGTATTGAAATTCCCGGTGAGCTCTGACGCCAGCGGCACGGTCAACTGGTTCACCTGTCCCTGACCGACCAGATAGGATTCCCAATCGGCGAAGAAAAACGTTCTGTTCTTTTTGATGGGGCCGCCGGCGCTGGCGCCGAAATTATTTTGCCGGTAAGGCGCTTTCGGCTGCGTGGGGAGCAGGATTGGCTGACGGGCGTCGAGCGCCTGATTGCGGAAAAATTCGAAGAGCGAGCCGTGGAACTCGTTCGTACCGCCTTTGGTGATGAAGCTGATTCCCGCTCCGTTGGCGCGGGAGAGCTCGGCGGAGAAGGTATTGGTAATGACCTTGATTTCCGCGATGGCTTCGATGGACGGCTTCACTGTTACCGTCGCGATGAAGCGCTCGTTGTTATCCATCCCGTCGATCATGAAATTGTTTTGCGCGCCGTTGAAGCCGTTGACGGAGACGGCGGAGGGTCGGCGGCGGTCGTCGACTGCATTGCCGGTGGAAAACGAGCCCGCGGTGTAGTCGGTTGCGCCCGGAACGAGCTGGGTCAACTGGACGAAGTTGCGCCCGTTGAGGGGGAGATCCTGGACCTGACGTTCGTCGACGAGGCTGGCGACCTGGGCGGAGTCCGTCTGGAGTTGCGCATTCTCAGCCTGTACTTCGACCGTCTGGGTGATCTGGCCGACTTCGAGGCGAGCATCCGCGCGATAGCGATCGCCGATCGAGACGTTGACGTCCGGTCTGCTCCACGTCTTGAAGCCTTCTTTTTCGGCTGTGATGCGGTAGTGTCCAGCGGGCAGTTGGGTGATCAGGTAGTTGCCGTCGGACGTGGTGTTTGACACATACGTGAGTCCCGTGCCCAGATTGGTTGCCGTGACCTTGGCGCCGGGAACGACGGCGCTGGAGGAATCGGTCACGCTGCCGACGATGTCGCCTGTCGCGACCTGGGCAGACGTTTGTATCGAAATCAAAAGGAACAGCGTGGCGAACAGAAACGGAACGAAGACTCGGCGAGCAGACATGGAAAGGCCCTCCCAGCAATGGCTGGCTTCAGTCTGCCTTGTGCCGCTTATAAATTCAAGAGGGCTTGCGTGAGCCTTCGTCCAGTGGCTATTGGCCGTGGAAGGGGTCGGCGCCGATCGTGCCTCGGAGTTCTTCCAGATACTTTGGTGAACTGACTCGGGTCAGTTCGGCTCTTGCTGCGGCGGTATTGGTGGCCGCTACGTGGCGGGTCCAGAGGGCGATATCGCGCTTCTGTTTCGTGGCGAGGCGCTCGGCGTACCAGTCGCTCGCGAGGAGCGCTTCGCGGGTGAACAGGTTCCGGAGCTCGGCGTCTTCGACGCCTTTTCCTTCATAGCTTCCGTGCGCCATGATGTGGAGCAATGCCCGGATCGGCGGGCACGCGGCGTTGACGCTGCCGTCTTCGAAGTAGTTCAGAGCCACGAGACGCTGGGCTTCGCAGATGGCTTCCACGCCCTTCACGTAACTCTCCATGTCCTGCTTTTCGGGATGGAGGAGGAGGTCGGGGAACACTGCGCCGGGTAGTTCGAAAATGCGGCCAAGGAAACGGTCGACGAAGAGCGCCGTGATGCGATAGCCCAGGCGGCTGGCCAGAATGCGGCGGCCGTCGTGGTCGAAGTCTTCGACCTTTTCGAGAAGGCCTTTGTCGATCAGGTATTGCGGCTCGCGTTCGTGGACGCGCATGCGGCACCAGAGCTCCGGAACCAGCATGGAGTTGTCATGATCGACGCGGTACATCGGTCCGATGTGTCCCGCGGCGGTGGTGAAGCCGCCGTGGCCGGTGAGGATGTATGAGACGAGCGCGTTGTTCAGATCGACTATCGGCCAAAGCATATTGAACGGCCCTTTGGTCAGCGCGCCTTCGGAACCGAAGCCGGTGGTCGAGGGCGACTTGCCCGTGAGGCTGCAGATGAAATCCATGAACAGCTCAGGCAGTTCCTGATAGTGGATGGGATTGTAGACCGCGAGCGGCGGGATGCCGAGCTTCGCGTCGGGCGGGTTGTTGCGGCGGCCGGCGAGAACCGCGTTGACAGGGAAGTAGACGCGCTTCTCCGAGGGGACTTCGCGCGCGAGGCGCGTTCCAATTTCGGCAAGATACTTGTCTCGCGGATTCACCAGATCGGGCCGGCGCTGCAGATAACGGGGATTCTTCGAGGGAACGCCGTCGACCAGGCGGGGATGCGCGGATGACACCACGTAGCCGTGGCCGTGATCGGCGAAGTCGGCCAGGAGCTTCTTCATCGGGTCGGTGTACTGGTCGAAATCGACAACGTGATCGACCAACTCCTGCGCCTGCGCGACAGTGAGCGGCTCGAAATTCGAAATAAAGTTGCCGGGTCCGGCAAGATCGGCTTCCGCGTCCTTATCGAAGCCGCGATGGATGG
>DASYCD010000174.1:0-6292 GCA_036500405.1 Bryobacteraceae bacterium | reverse complement strand
CGAAAACCCGCCACCAGCACGGCATGGCGAGAGACCACCACGGCTTTTTCCACAAAATGCCCCATGGAGGCCTTATCGGCCACAAGCGGAAAAACTTGAGAAACGCCGCGACTGCCGCCACTTCTCTTTTGAGACGGACCGTCGAATTGGATCATTTCGTCGCACTGCTTCTGGTTCCACTCGCCCTCTGGATTATCCTGAGCGGCCTCGACGACTGCGCGATCGACGTGGCTGCGGCCATCGCCTGGTTTCGGCTTCTCAGAACCGGCTCCCCGGACGATCGCGAACTGGCCGCCGTCCCTCCGCGCCGCATGGCCGTCTATGTCGCGGTCTGGCAGGAACATCGCGTCATCCAGAACATGCTCGACAACAACATCGCGCGCCTGCGTTATCCCTGCGCCGATTTTTTCGTGGGAGCCTATCCGAACGACCCCCTGACCCTCGCGGCGGTGCGCGAAGCCATGAAGCGGCATCCGAACGTGCACCTCGCCCTTTGCCCGCACGGCGGTCCCACCTCCAAAGCCGACTGCCTCAACTGGATCTACCAGCGCATGCTTCTCTTCGAAGAGGCGCACGGCGTCCGCTTCGAGATGATCGTGACGCACGATGCGGAAGACGTCATCGACCCCGACGCGCTCACCTGGATCAACTACTACGCGAAGTCGTACGACATGATTCAGATCCCGGTCCTCGCGCTCCCCACGCCGCTTCGCGAACTGACCCATGGCGTTTATTGCGATGAGTTCAGCGAATACCAGCACCGCGACATGATGGCCCGCTCGCTCCTGAGCGGTTTCATTCCATCAAACGGCGTGGGTACGGGATTCTCCCGCCGCGCGCTCGAAATGCTGGCCACCGTCTATTCCAATCGAATCTTCGAGCCTGTCTGCCTCACCGAAGATTACGAAAACGGATTCCGCGTCGGGAACCTCGGGCTTCCACAGAAATTTATTCCCATTTCCGTGCGCCACGGCCGAGCCATCGCCACGCGCGAATATTTTCCCCGCGATTTTCCGAGCGCGGTCCGCCAGCGCACCCGGTGGATTACAGGCATCGCGCTCCAATCCTGGGAGTTCCACTCGTTCGCCGAAACGCTGGCGCATGCTTACTGGTTCTGGCGCGACCGCAAGAGCCTCGTCGGGAATATCGTCGGGCCGCTGACCAATCTGGTCTTTCTCTATGGCGCTTTGACGTTCGCCTGGTCAACATCCACGAATCGTGAGTGGCAATTCGCGCGCGATCTCGAGTGGTCCGCCCCCATAGCCGCGGCCGGACTCGCGCTGCAATGTCTCCACACCACGATTCGGATGGCGTCGAGCGCTCGCGTCTACGGATTCCGTTTTGCCGCCGCCGTGCCCTTGCGAATCGTCTGGGGCAACGGGATCAATTGCTGGGCATCCTGCAGGGCGATTGGCGCCTATGCGCGAGCGAAATGGCGCCACGAGCCTCTCCGCTGGGTGAAGACAGAACACGCTTATCCGGGCCGCGCCGCGCTGCTCAGCGATCGCAAAAAGCTGGGCGAAATTCTGGCAGGCGGCGGCTGGATTTCGGCCGCGCAACTCGACCGCGCCCTCGCTTCCCAGCCCAACGGACAACGCCTCGGGGAACATCTGATCGCCACCGGAGAACTCACCGAAGACGATCTCTACACTGCGCTCGCGCTGCAGAACCGCCTCGAAATCGGAAAGCCTGCCCCGCCGGAAATCTCCGTCGCTGTGACGCGCTCGCTCCCCGCTGCAGTAGCGCGCCGCTGGAGAGTGCTGCCGTTTCGGATCGCGGCCGGCGAACTCTATCTCGCCGGGCCGGAACTGCCGGATGAAGAAATGCAGCGGGAAATCCGGCGCTTCAGCTCGCTCGAAATCCGCTTCCATCTGGTGACGCCCGCGGATTACGAAGAACTCGCCGCGCGCTACCTTCCCCCGCCGCCGCGCACAACACTAAAGAATGTTGACCGCTCGCGCCGCCACCAGCGCCAGAGCAGCCAGTGAAATAGAGGATTGAATCATCATCATCACCTTCGCCCAGCGCGTCAGCACCGGTACGTCGGTCGGCGAAAATGCGGTGCTCGAGTTGAACGCAAGGAAAAGATAATCCACAAAACCAGGATTCCAGGGATGCTGCCCGAGCGCCTTCCGCAGTTCCGCACTGAGCGTCATCTGGGGAAAAAGGAAAGCGCCTGCCTGATGAGTATGCCGCCGGTCGCGCTCATTCGGACCGCCGCTATCGAGCCGCCAGTACCACGACGCAAACACCAGAATGTTGCTCAGCCACAGTTCCACGGCGGCCTGCAGCAACTCGCCCGGTGAATCGATATGCTTCGGCAGCCGCAGGATCAGCAACACGAGCGACGACGCCAGCGCGATCGTGGTCACCATCAGGCCGGCATAACCGAAGATATCGTTCAGTTGCACATTGCCTCGCCGGTGAAAAACCTTCGACGGAATGAACATCGCGGCAATCAGCGCCAGCGGCAGCCACCGCGGACCCACCGTGAGCGGTTCCGGCATTAAATAGAACAGAACGCCGATCCCCAGACCAGCCATAAGCGCCGGCCACCGCGGCTCTGGCACGGGTTTCGGGTTTGGATCCGCCTGGCTCACCACAAATGATAGTAGCCGTCGCGCTCGGCCAGTTCGACGCTCACCCCGAATAAATCGCGCAGCCGCGCGGCGGTCAGCATTTCACGCTTCGAGCCATCGCCCGCGATTTCGCCGTTCCGCATCATGATGACGCGGTCGATTTCCGGAATGATATCGGACAGATGGTGCGTCACCAGGATGATCGCGAGCCCCTGTTGCGCCAGCTTGCGAACGGTTTCCCGCAGTTCGTGCTGTGCGAACAGATCGAGGCTGGTGGAGGGTTCATCGAGCAGCAATGCGCGCGGACCATGTACGAGGGCGCGGCCAATCAGCATGCGCCGCGCTTCGCCGGATGACATTTCCTCGACCGGCTTTTCCGCCAGATGCCCCGCGTCCAACAGTTCCAGCACCTCCCGCGTTTTCCGCCGCTGCGCCTCCGTCACATGGTGGTTCGGCCAGATCCCAATGCTCGAGAAAAAGCCCGAAAGGACAATCTCAAAACCCGTGATCTCGCGCGTGCACTGCGCCATCAGGTCGTTCGACACGATCCCCAGCAGGCTGCGCAGATCCACCACATTCCAGACGCGTTCGCCCAGGATCATGACGTTCGCCTCCGGCTGCGCCAGCGGATAGCATTCGCGCGTGATGGTTTTGATCAGCGTGGACTTGCCGCAGCCGTTCGGTCCGAGGATGGCGACATGCTCCCCTGCGCCGATGGTGAGGCTGAGATTGCGGAGCGCGATGTTCTCGCCCCGCATGACGGTGACGTTCTGGAGTTCAATCAGTGCTGGCGATGTCAAGAAACCAGTATCGCCCGCGCTAAATCTTTTAGCGAAATTGCCGATATGCCCGATAGACCGAATGCGCATCCCCAAAGACAGATTGCCGGCCGCCGCCGTTTCCGACCCCTCCGACCCGCGACGGGCTCGCCGCCTCATCGAAGGGGAAATGGTGGTCGAATACTGGGACGGCGTGGCCCCGGCCGGCCCCGGCATCCGCGATATCAGCGAAAGCGGCGCTTACATCCGTACCACCGAAAAATGGTATTCCGGCGCGATTATCCGGTTGGTTTTCCGCGGCCGCGAAGCGAAAACCTCGGTTCCCGTGCTCGCACAGGTCGTGCGCCAGGGGACGGACGGGTTCGCGATGGAATTCCTGTTTAACAACTTTAGGCAGCGGGAGGACTTCCGGAAGTTCCTGGCGGCCGTCCCCCCAGCCGCGAAAGTGGCGCCACCACCCGCGCAACCCGAACCCGTACCTGCCGCTCCAGCGGTAAAATAACCATATGGCGATATCGGCGGTCGACCAGGCGCGAGCCCAGCGGGAACGGGAAGTGGAGAACGCGCTCGCCAGCGTGCGCATGGAGGGCATGGAACCCTCTGAAGAAGCCTCAGCCATCTTCCGGCAATATGTAGAGGGCGATGTGACGCTGGAGCAAATGGGTCAGGCTGTGGACCAGCTTCTCGATCGCCAATATGGATCCGTACGTTTATCCCGGCACAAGCGTTTTTAGGAATCTCCGGGATATTCGCGACGCGGCGGCGCTCAGCCGAATCGAAGCGATAGCCACTACCCGGCGAGGCATCGAACTGGAGCATCGGTCCCTCGTGGGAGCATTCGATTTGGCTCACCTGAAAGCCATTCACCGCTACATCTTCCAGGACATGTTCGACTGGGCTGGCGAATTCCGCACCGTCAACATCTCGAAATCCGGCGACTCATTCGCTTTTCACGAATACATCGTCCCCAGGCTAAACAAGGCCTTCGAAGATCTCCGTAACGAACAGCATCTCAGTGGCTCAGATCCCGAAACCTTTGCACAACGGGCCGCCTACTATCTCGGCGAAATCAACGCCATCCACCCATTCCGCGAGGGCAATGGCCGTACCCAGCGGGAATTCATCCGCCAGCTTGCCGTACACAACGGCCGGGTAATCGACTGGACCCGCATTTCCCGGGAACAAATGATCGAGGCCTCTCGCCGCAGCCTGCGCATCGACAACCTCGGATTGGAAGAACTTCTGAAAACCGCGCTGACTCGCCGGGCCTAAGCCTCGGCGCCGCCTCACGTCCCCCGATGCTCAGCCGGCTTCTTCACCCTCGTCAGATTCAACGCCGTATTCACCATCGCTACGTGTGAGAACGCCTGCGGGAAATTCCCCACAAACCGCTTTCCCTCGGTGTCATACTCCTCTGACAGCAACCCTACATCATTTCGCAATTTGAGCAGCCGCCCGAACAACTCGCGCGCTTCATCCATGCGCCCCTGCAGCACATAGGCATCGGCCAGCCAGAAACTGCAGGCGAGGAACACGCCCTCCTCGTCCCCCATGCCGTCGACATTCGTTTCCGTTTCATACCGCCGGACGAAGCCGTTCATCAGCAGTCGCTTTTCAACCTGCGCCACTGTTCCGATCACCCGCGGATCGTCCGCCTTCAAAAATCCGACCATCGGTATCAGCAGCGAAGTCGCATCCAGTTCCTTGCCGCCGAACGCTTGCACAAACGAATTCAGTCCAGGATCGAATCCCTTGCTCTCAATCTCGTCCCGCACTTCCTGCCGCACGCGCCGGAACTCCTCCAGCGGACCCGGCGCGCCGAATTCCTCCATCGTCCGTACCACACGGTCAAACGCTACCCAGGCCATAATCTTCGACCACGTGAAGTGACGTCGTCCGCCGCGAACCTCCCAAATCCCCTCATCTGGCTCATGCCACAGCGTCTCCAGACGCTTCGCCAGCGCAACCTCCATATCCCAGATATCCGCAGAAGAAACGAGACCCGCGCGCCGGGACTGATAGAGAGAATCAAGCACCTCGCCGTATACATCGAGCTGCAGTTGCCCCGATGCCGCATTGCCAACTCGAACCGGCTTGGAACCCATATATCCGCCCAGATGCGGCAGTTCGAATTCCGGCAGCCGGCGCTCCCCCGCCATGCCGTACATGATCTGCATTTTCTCGGGAGACCCCGCAACGGTACGCATGAGCCAGTCTCTCCACGCCCGCGCTTCATCGTGATAACCGGATTCGAGCAGCGAATACAGCGTGAAAGTGGAATCCCGCAGCCAGCAGTAGCGGTAATCCCAATTCCGTTGCCCTCCGATGGACTCCGGAAGTGACGTGGTGGCCGCAGCGGCAATGCCGCCGGTCCATCCATCTTCGAGCGCCCGCAGCGTCAGCAGCGACCGAAGCACGGGCTCGCGATATTCGCCCGCTACCGTGCAGCGATCCGACCATTTCTTCCATCTCCGCTCCACCGACTCGAGAGTGGAGTGCAGATCCGGTGACTCTCCAATGGGCCGCCACGATTCCTCCCAGGTAAGCATGAACGGAATTTGCGCGCCCTTCTGCACCTGAAATTCCGCCACGGTTTTCAGATTCTCGCCGCGATGCGCAATGGGAGTGGAGAGCGTCAGCCGGTTGGGACCGGCCACCGCGTGCAGCCGCCCATCCGGCAGGCTGACAACCCAGGGAACGATTTCCCCATAGTTGAAACGGATGCACAATTCCATGCGCATATCGACGCAGCCTTTGCGCCCTTCGATCAGTCGCATCACATCATGCACGCCATCGCGCCGCCGCATGCAATCGATCACGGCCACAACGCCGTCACGCGTTTCGAATTCGGTTTCGAGAATCAGCGTGCCTTCGCGGTACTTACGGCGAACATGGAGAGGCTCAGTCTTCGGACCAAGAAGCCAACGCCCGTTC
>DASYCD010000173.1:0-8813 GCA_036500405.1 Bryobacteraceae bacterium | reverse complement strand
GCGCGCAAACAGCTCGATAAGCTCAAACAGTCGGTGCGGTCGAAGTAATTACTTCAATTCCTGCCGAATGAGGGGCGCGACCGTCGCCACGTCAAACGTGTCGTTCAGCTTCTTGCCGTTGATGAAGAACGTTGGCGTGCCCCCCACGTCGGCATTCTCGCCCTCCTGCTCTTCGGCATGCACGCGCGCTCTGTACTTGTGGGTGTCCAGTTCCGCGGTGAAGCGCTTCATGTCCAGCCCGAGCTTGCGCCCATAGCCGAGCACCGTCACACGCGAAATATTCGGATAACCCGCGTACAGCAGATCGTGCATTTCCCAGAACTTGCCCTGCGCCTGGGCGGCAAGTGCGGCCTCAGCGCCGAATTCCGCCTGCGAGTGAGTGTCGAGCGGGAACTGCTTGAACACCAGTTTGACGTCGTTCGGGAACTGCCGCATGATCGCCTTCGTCTCCGAAACGGCCTTGCTGCAGAACGGACACTGGAAATCGGAAAACTCGACAATCGTCACCCGCGCATTCGCCGGTCCGCGAACCGGGTCGCCGGTTGTGGAAATCTTGATGGGGTCATCCAGCACCGGCGGCGCTTCCGTCGCCATCTTCTTCAGATCGGCGCGAATTGCGGCCTCCGTCTTCCCAGCCTCCGCTTCCTTCACCACCGTATTCGCCAGTTTCCGGCTGACCGCGCAACTGTGATCTTTCACTCGGCACTCGGCGATCTTCATATCGCAGCCGCACGAACACTGCTCGCCCCGCATCAGCTTCAGGGCCAGCGTTTTCTCCGCCGCGGTCAACCCCTGCATGTCGACCCCCGGATACGCGGAAACCGTTTGCCAGCTTTCCTGGGCGAGGCAGAGCACGGTTAAAGAAAGAAGGAGCAGTAACTTGCGAAAACTCACGATTTTATTTTCCCTCATTTGGAGGCGGGCCGCAGTGACCGGTCTCACGCGCCCTCCGTACGGTAGGACGTTGTTATCCTGTAAGTTCATCCTGAACACTCGGAGTCTCTTCCACTTTGAACCCCATCGTCCTCGCATTTCGTGCGTTTTTTGCGCTTCTATTCGGCGGTAAGCTGCCGGAAGATATCGTCGCGCACCTCGGCCTCGCGCCCAAAGCCCCTCCACCTCCGCCGCCTCCACCGCCCGTCACTTATGAGGATGGAGCTCTGCAGTTGCTCGCCATCCTGCAGCGGGAGGGCCGGATTCTGGACTTTTTCATGGAAGACCTGGGGCCCTATTCCGATGAGCAGATCGGCGCTGCCGCGCGCGACGTGCACACGAAGACCAATGAGGTGATTACGCGCCATTTCGCCCCACAGCCGGTGGTGGATGCCGTGGAAGGCAGCGCCGTCACCGCGCCCGCGGGCGATGCCGCTCTTGTGAAATTCATCGGCAATGTGCCGGCCTCGGGCCGCGCCAAAGGCGGTGTTCTCCGCCATCGCGGATGGCGCGCCTCGCGTTCCTCGTTGCCGAAGCTGGCTGCGAAGACGGACCTCACGGTCGTCGCGCCCGCGGAAATCGAAGTGGAGTAAAGCTTGCCGGGTCACTCGATCGGGATCGATCTCGGAACCACCAACAGCGCCCTCGCCTTCCGCGAAATCGAAGAGGGAGCGGGAGTCCGTGTCGCCGCCGTTCCGCAGTTGACCGCCGCGAATGAGGTTGCGGCCGAGCCGTTGCTGCCATCGTTCCTCTATATACCTGGCGAGAAAGAGTTCCCGGCTGGCTCGACGGCCCTGCCGTGGGATTCCGCGCCCCCGTGGATCGTCGGCCGTTTCGCGCAGCGCCGCGGGGCGGAAGTTTCGTCGCGGCTGGTTTCTTCGGCCAAGAGCTGGCTCTCGTATACGGCGGCGGATCGCACCGCTGCGATCCTGCCCTGGAAAGCGGCGGAAGGCGTTACGAAGATCTCGCCGGTCGATGCTTCGGCCGCCTATCTGGGGCATCTGCGCCAGGCGTGGGAGCACGAACATCCCGAGGCTCCGTTCGCCGATCAGGAAGTTCTGGTCACCATCCCGGCATCGTTCGATGCCGTGGCCCGCGAACTGACGGAAAAGGCCGCGGAAGCTGCCGGACTTCGGAATGTCACCATGCTCGAAGAGCCGCAGGCGGCCTTCTATGCGTGGATCGAGCGGCATGAAGACTGGCGGCAGCGGATTGGCAAGGGCGATCTCGTACTCGTCGTCGATATCGGCGGTGGCACCACGGATTTCACGCTAATCGCTGTGTCCGAGCGCGACGGGCAGCTGGCGCTCGATCGCGTTGCCGTGGGCGATCACATCCTGCTGGGCGGCGATAACATCGATCTCGCCCTTGCCCACACCGTGGCGGCGGACCTTGCGACGCGCGGTACGAAAGTCGATAGCTTCCAACTCCAGGCGCTCTGGAACAACTGCCGGCTCGCGAAGGAAAAGCTGCTCGACCCCGCTTCGCCCGCCGATGAAGTGCCCGTCACGATCCTCGGCAAAGGTTCTAGCCTGATCGGCGGCACGATCAAGGCGAAGCTGACGCGTCAGCAGGTAGAACAGGTTCTCGAAGGTTTTCTGCCGCGCGTCGCGAGTGCCGATGTGCCGCAGCGTCCGCGCGCGGCCGGCCTCCAGGAAATGGGTCTGCCTTACGCGGCGGATGCGGCGATCACACGCCATCTCGCGCGGTTCCTGCGCCAGAGCGGCAAACTCGCGTGCCCCACGCATGTGCTTTTCAACGGCGGAGTGCTGCATGCGCCGTTTGTGCGTGACCGTCTGATCTCCGTCCTCAATAGCTGGATGGAGGAAGAAGGCGCGCCCGAAGTGCGTCTGCTTGCGGGCGAAGATCTCATGCATGCCGTCGCGCGCGGGGCTGCTTATTACGGCGCGGCGCGGCACGGCAAAGGCGTGCGGATTCGCGGCGGCATTCCCCGTTCGTACTACGTCGGCATTGAGACCGCGATGCCCGCGGTGCCCGGCATCCCCGCTCCACTCAAAGCATTCTCCGTCGCGCAGTTCGGCATGGAGGAAGGCACGTCCATCCAGATGCCGGAGCGCGAATTCGGACTGGTGGTGGGCGACACGGCCGAGTTCCGTTTCTTCGGCTCAGCGGCCCGCAAAAACGATGCGCCGGGAACGCTCATTGAAGATTTTGGCGATGAACTCGAAGAGCTCGCGCCCGTCGCGGTGCGTCTCGATTCCACCGGCAACTCCGGCGAACTGGTCCGCGTCTCGCTCGAAACCGTCATCACCGAAACCGGAACTCTGCAGCTCTGGTGCGTCGCCCGCGACGGCCGGCGCTGGAAACTGGAATTCAACGTCCGCGAACAATGAACGTCGGCATCGATCTTGGAACAACCAATTCCGCCCTCGCCTGGATTGATCCGGCCGAGGCCGAAGACACCAGCTTTCCTCCCATCCACATTTTCGATATTCCGCAGCTGGTCGCGCCCGGCCGTGTAGAGCCGCGCCGCACGCTGCCGTCGTTTCTTTATCTGGATGAAGGCCAGCCGGTCGGCACTTACGCGCGCGAGCAGGGCGCGATTGTGCCTACGCGCCTCGTGCACAGCGCGAAGTCCTGGCTCTCGAATCCGGATGTCGATCGCACGGCGAAAATTCTCCCCTGGGATGCGGGCGAAGGCGGCCGCGTTCTCTCGCCTACCGAAGTTTCCGCGCGCCTCATCAGCACGATGCGCGATGCGTGGGATCAGTATGGAAAATTTGGGGCGTTGCGCGAGCAGCAGGTCGTGCTCACGGTTCCGGCGTCGTTCGATGAGGAAGCGCGCGAGCTCACCGTGCAAGCCGCACGTGAGGCCGGGATCGAAAACCTGACGCTGCTCGAAGAGCCTGCCGCTGCATTCTATTCCTGGATTGCCAACAATTTCGCCCGATCGCGACGTTTGCTGTTTGATGGCCAGGTGGTTCTCATCTGCGACGTGGGTGGCGGCACCAGCGACTTCTCTCTCATTCGCGTGGCGCGCGATGGCGACAAGATCGATTTCACCCGTACCGCGGTCGGCAAACACCTGCTGCTGGGCGGCGATAACCTGGATCTCACCCTCGCCTGGTTGGCCGAAACCAAACTCGGCAAACAGCTTTCCATCCGCCAGCGCAGCGGACTGCGGCGCGAATGCTCGCGCGCGAAAGAACTGCTGCTGAGCGATCCCAATCGCCAGAGCGTGGAAATCAGCGTACTTGGCGGCGGATCGTCCATGATCGGCGGCACGCTCAAAACCGAAATCACCCGCGCCGAAGCGCTCGAACTCGCGCTCGATGGCTTCCTGCCGATGACACCGCGCGGTGAGCTCCCGAAAGAAGACAAGCGCAGCCTGTTCCGCGAACTCGGCCTGCCCTACGTTTCCGATCCCGCGATCACGCGCCACATCGCGGCGTTCCTCGAATCCGCTGGCCAGACGCCGGACGCCATTCTCTTCAACGGCGGTTTCTTCATTCCGGAAATCCTCCAGGAGCGCGTGGCGGATGTGCTCGCGAACTGGTACGGCAAGCGCCCCGAGATTTTCGAAAACCGCGATCTCGATCTCGCCGTCGCGAGCGGAGCGGCTTACTACTCGTACGTGCGTTCCACGGGCGCGGGCGTGCTGGTGCGCGGCGGTCTGCCGCGCGCGTATTACGTCGGCTTCGACAATGGGTCCGCCGTCTGTCTGCTGCCGCGCGGCGCGGAAGAAGGCGATTCGGTTGAGATCGATGTCGAAGGTTTGCAACTCGTAGCGAACAAACCCGTCGCATTCCGGCTGCTCAGCTCGCTCACTCGCAGCGGTGACAAAGCCGGAGACCTCGTTCGATTCGAAGAAAACGAAGACATCCATCCGCACGCGCCGCTCGAAGCCGTCATCCGCTTTGGCAAGGGCGGGGAGCGGCTCGTCCCCGTGAAGCTCGGCGCGCGTCTCACAGAAACCGGCACACTCGAAACCTGGTGCGATTCCAAAATCAGCGACAACCGCTGGCGCCTGCAATTCCAGATTCGAAAATCCGCCGCGAAGACGGGTCCCCGCAAACCAGCCGCGGTTGTCAGCGCGGAAGCGGTGGATGCCGCCTGCGAACTCGTGCGCGCCACGTTCGCGCAAGGCCAGAACAATCAAGCAAAGCTGCCGCCCGAAGAACTTCCCGCCCGCCTCGAAGCCGCACTTGGACTCGGCCGCAACTCCTGGCCAGTCGAAGTGGCGCGCAAACTCGCCGACGTCTTCCTGGAACTCGTGGAATCCCGCGGCCGCAGCGCCGCGCACGAAGTCCGCTGGCTGAATCTCGCCGGCTTCTGCCTGCGCCCCGGCTTCGGCTTCATCGGCGACGATTTCCGGATCGAACAGGCGCGCCGCATCTACGCGGCCGGTCTGAAATTCGGCAACCAGGCGCAGAACGAAATTGATTGGTGGATTTTCTGGGGACGTCTCGCGGGCGGTCTCAACAGGAATCAGCAATCGGATCTCGTGCAGCGCCTCATCCCGATCCTTCTGCCGAAGGTGGGAACGAAACCGCCGCGCGTGAATTCCAGTCTGCTGCGCGAAATGTGGCGGACCGCGTCCAGCATGGAACTGATCCCCGCCGCGAACCGCATTCAGTTGGGGGATGCGCTGGTCCGCCAGGGCAAATCATCCGGCTACAGCGACAACATTCTCTGGTGTCTCACCCGTCTCGGCGCCCGCCGCCTGTTCTACGGCCCCACGAATCAGGTGCTCACGCCCGCCATCGCCACGCGGTGGATCGAAGCCCTGATCGCAGTCCCGAAAGCGGAAGATGCGCTGGTCTCCATGGGCGCGAAAACCGGCGACCCGGTTCGCGACATCTCCGCCGCCACCACTGCCACTATTCGCAAACGCCTCGAAGATCCCGCGCTCATCGCGCAACTCGAAGGCGAAGCCGAGCGCGACGATCGCACGCTCGGCCGTATCTTCGGTGAAGATCTGCCGTCAGGCTTAGTACTTTTGTAGGCGGCGCTTTCGGCTCTGCCGCCGGCCTTCCGGCCGGCGTGGAGTCCCCCGAACATCTTCTGTGATCCGCGTCGAGCAGACGCTCAACGGCGGGGCCGAAGCCCCACCCTACAACTAAATTTTTGGGTCCATGGCAGAATCAAAGCGTGCGATGGCTGGTTGCATTGATTCCCGTAGCTGCGTGGGCCCAGATGGCAGGGATGCCGGGAATGGACATGGATGCGAAATCCGGCATGGGCATGGCCGATATGAATCCGGCGGGCATGCAGCAGATGAATTTCGCTTCCGGCACTTCGCAGAATCCGCTTTCGTGGCCCATGCCGATGGCGATGTATCACTATAACCACTGGAACTTCATGTTCATGGCGAACGCGTTTCTGGTGGATACGCAGCAGTCGGGTCCGCGTGGCGCTGACAAGCTGTATTCGCCGAACTGGGCGATGGCGTCCGCGTCGCATCGCGTCGGCGCCAGGGGGAGCTTCGATACAGAACTGATGCTGAGTCTGGAGCCGGCTACGGTCACCAGCCGCCGCTATCCGCTGCTGTTTCAGACTGGCGAGACTGCGTACGGGCAGCCGCTTGTCGACGCGCAGCATCCGCACAATTTTGTGATGGGGCTTGGGTTCCGGTACACGCATGAGATTGCGGATCAGACGTTCGTCACGCTTTACGCGGCGCCGGTGGGAGATCCAGCGCTTGGGCCGGTGGCATATCCGCATCGCGCATCGGCGATGGAGTTGCCGCAGGCGGCGCTTTCGCATCACTGGCAGGATTCGACGCATATCGCCTATGAAGTGGTGACGGTCGGGATCGCGCATAAGCAATTCCGTCTCGAAGCCAGCGGATTTCATGGCAAGGAGCCTGGCGAAGACCGCTGGATCATCGAAAGCGGCGCGATTGATTCGTGGTCCGGGCGACTCTGGTATTTGCCGTCGAAAAACTGGGCGGCGCAGTTTTCGGGCGGGAGGATTGCGCAACCGGAAGGACCGGGAACCGGGGATCAGATCCGGCTGACGTCATCGGTGTCGTACACGAGACCGATTGGCGATTCGTCCTGGTCCACCAGCCTGATCTGGGGCCGCAATCACGACACCGCGACGCAGCGGAATCTGAATTCGTATCTCATCGAATCGGTTGTGCCGGTGGGCGCGAAGAATTTTGTGACAGGCCGCGCGGAGATGGTGGATAAGGACGAACTGTTCGCTGCGCAGCCTGCAATCGAATCCGCGCTTGATGCGACGGCTGGCAGCACGTTCCGGATCCGCAGCTACACGGTGGGATATACGCGCGATTTCGCTCTCTGGGAACCGATCGAGACGGGAATCGGATTCAACATCAGCACGTATTCGCTGCCGTCCGCCATCAAGCCTTATTATGGGGATCATCCGGTGGGTGGCAGCGTATTTCTCCGGGTACGGCTGAAGGGACGGCACTGAAACACGCATCATGACCGGCAAACTCACTCTGGCGTGCATGGCAATTGCGGTAACGATGTTCGCGGGCCCCGCAAAAGAATTCAGCGGCGTCATCACGGATACGATGTGCGGCGCCAAACCGCACACGAACATGATGAAAGATAAATCGGACGCCGAGTGCGTCCGCATCTGCGCGCGCGGCTCCTACGCATACGCGCTGGTGAGCGGCGGCAGCGTGATGAAGCTCAGCGACCAAAAGAAATCTGAGAAATACGCCGGCCAGAAAGTGCGCGTGACCGGGGCGTATGATGAAAAGAGCAAAACGCTCCGCGTGGTTTCGATCGCGCCGGAAAACGGTAGCGTACAATAGTTCTTACTCCGCTTCGCAATCTTAAAAAACCTGGAGGACATTGTTGGATTCTGCAATCCTGGCTCTGGAAGACGGTACGGTCTTCGAGGGCAGGAGCTTTGGTGCGCCCGCTGAACGTTCCGGCGAAGTCGTCTTCAATACATCCCTCACCGGCTATCAGGAAATCTTCACCGATCCTTCCTATACCGGGCAAATCGTCATTCTCACAAACCCCCAGATTGGTAATTACGGAACCGCCGTTTCGGATAACGAAGCGAAGAAGCCCTGCATCGAGGGACTGGTAGTCCGCGAATTTTCCGCGGTTACCAGCAACTGGCGCTCGGATACGGAAGCCCAGCAATTTCTCGCAAAATCGGGCATTCCGGTGGTTTCCGATCTGGATACGCGCGCTCTGGTACGCCACCTGCGCAGCCGTGGCGTGATGCGGGGCGTGCTTTCGGCGACTGAAAAAGACGCCTCGAAACTGGTGGAGAAAGCGCGGCGGATTCCGTCGATGGCCGGGCTCGATCTGGCGACCCGCGTTTCCACGCCGGACCAATATGTCTGGACGGAAGGCGTGGCGCAGTGCTCGCCCTCGGATCTGATCGGCGAGGCGGCGGAGCCGAAGCACCACGTAGTCGCCTACGATTTCGGTATTAAGCAGAACATCCTGCGGCGCCTGGTGCATTCGGGCTGCAAGGTGACGGTGGTGCCGTCTCTCACATCCGCGGAAGACGTGATGGCGCTCAAGCCGGATGGCGTGTTTCTCTCGAACGGCCCGGGCGATCCGGAGCCGCTCAAGGCGCAGATCGGCAACGTGCGCAAATTGATCGGCAAGACCCCGATTTTCGGCATCTGCCTGGGGAACCAGATCCTGGGTCTGGCGCTGGGTGGAAAGACGTACAAGCTGAAGTTCGGGCATCGAGGCGGGAATCATCCGGTGCTGAATCAGATCACCAATCGGGTGGAGATTACCTCCCACAACCACGGCTTCTCGGTGGATCCCGATTCGCTGAACGCGAACGATGTCGAGATTACGCACGTGAATCTGAATGACCAGACGCTCGAAGGCTTCCGCCATCGGCGCGAGAAGGTGTTCTGCGTGCAGTATCACCCCGAAGCGGCGCCCGGTCCGCACGATTCGCATTAC
>DASYCD010000172.1:0-12750 GCA_036500405.1 Bryobacteraceae bacterium | reverse complement strand
GGGAAACGCCGGGCCGCATCGCGCACCACGCCGAACTTGCCGCGGTCGGGCAGCTTTCCGCCGAGTGAAGCGATCACTTCGCCCTGTGGATCGGTCACCAGAAAAACACCGCCGCTGTTGTTTTGCGCGACGCGCGACCAGAATTCGGCGGCCGTGTCCTGAATGGTGGCGCGGTCGTTGGTCTGGAAAGCGCGACGAACGTCCGACATGTTGCTGAGTGCGCGGCTGATGGAGCGCAGCAATTCTTTGCGCGCCTGCCACAGCGATTCATAGGCGCGCAGGCTGCCCTGCACTTCGTTGCGCAGATTTTCGGAAAGCGTCCGGCGCGTCACATCCTGCACAAACCAACCGGCCGCGGCGAGCAGAAGCGTGATCGCGACCGAAGTCGAAAGCACGATCTTGCCGAGCAGGGAATGGCGCGGAGGGAGGGTCATTCGTGCGTGCCTGGATAAAACGTTTTGTCGTCGGGCGGCGGCGCGTAGTCGTGGCCGTATTTGTTTTTGTGCGGCGCCATCAGGTAACCGGCTTCGGAGACGACGATGGGCGGCAGATGCAGACCGTCCGCCCCGACGACGACGCGGCGCGCCAGGGCCTGCAGGGTTTGTTCCGTCGCGCGTTCATGAAAGACGCTGAGATCGTAGGTGCCCGGCGGCGCGTCGAGATGGAATGAGCCATCGTGCGGCGTGGTGGTGAAGTACGGTGTGGAGAGCACCAGAATGATGGCGCTCATGGCCGGGTGAATGTTGCAGAACACGCGCACGATGCCGGGCCGCTGGAAGCGCACGGTTTTCGACGTGCCGGGCGGATAAAGGCCGACATCGAAAATCTGGCCGCTGTAAGTGGAAAACGCGTTGTGGAAGATGGGGTCTTCGTTGGGGAAATCGATCTTCGTTCCGGCAATGACGGGCAGCACGTGCGGGGTGAAGGTCTTGTTCTTCTGCAGCATCACGGCGTGCTTTTCCGGAATCGGGGCGACGGGATGCGCTATCTCCTGCAGCGAAATGACGACGCCCGAGAAATCGCGGTGGCGCGATACGGCGTCGCTGTGTGACTCGCGGAGTTCGATGGAGCCTGAGACCGTCGCCGCGGAGAGTCCCGCCGCGACGAGCAGGCTAGAACAGATAAGCGAGCGCCAGATCATAGTGATTATTCCGCCGCAGACCGGAAGAGATGTAGTCGGTCCGGGTCTGCGATGCTTCAAAAGCCGCGAGAATGTTGGGCGCGAGCTTGTACACAATGTTACCCGCATAACTCAGGTTGCGTCGAACGCTGTTGGCCACGAGATCGGCGGCGCGATCCTCCTCTTCGCCGCCGAAAAAGTGGAATGACAGACGGCTGGATGGGAACAGGGAAAGCTGACTCCAGCCGCCCGTTGCGTGGACCCCGATGATGCTGCCGTTCGGGAGCACGGTGAAGCCCTGACGCATGGCGCCGAGGCCCGCGTCGTTCGTTCCGTGGAACCAGGCGCCGGAAATTTCGGCGAAGCGGGCGGGTTTCACGAGCCAGTCCATGGTGACCAGGCGGGAGTCGATGGCCTGTCCATTCACGTGCGTTGTACTGAAGTGCAGGCCGGGCGCGAATTCGACGCGCCGATTTTCGCCGCCGCGGTAAAACAGGAAGCGGCTTTCGTAGCCGGGGCGCTGCCGCTCGAGGATCACCGCCGGCGCCGTGCCGGGCGCAACTTCGGAGGTTTCGTAAATGCCGGCTTGCGCGCGGACACCCATTGCGTCGTTACCGAAGCGGCGTTCCACGCGAATCTGCGGCTGCCAGTCCCAGAGATTGCCGGAGCCGGTCAGGGGCGCGAGGCCTACCTGCGCGAGAGACATCGGCTCGCGGGGCGAAACGATGGGTTTGTCTTGTCCCACGGTAATCGTGTAGTTCTTCCAGGCGAGATCGATCGTCGCGAGTCGCACGCGGAAAAGATTATTGCTCGGGGCGGCAGAACCGCCCCAGAAATCGAAATAAGCGGAGCCGCTGGCTTTGCCGCCGCCGGGGAGATTCGGGCCGTAAAACTTGAGGCCGATCACGGTCTGGCGGAAAGTGGCGCCGGTGGAGGATTGCCCCTGATTGAGCTGCGCGGTGACGGGAACTTCTGCGCCGCCGCCGAAGCCGCCATTGTGGAATGCATTGAACAGGAGCATGCCGGTGAGGGCGACGGGCATTCTCTGCGAGGTTTCGACGCGGGTCTGGGCGAGATCCTCGGTACGGGTTTCGAGAACGTCCAGACGCTCGGCAACGGTTGGTGTGGATGGCTGGGCTTCGGCGTCGGCCTGAGGTGGCGACGGGCTACCGGGCGGGTGGGCGACGCTGACTTCCTGGCGAAGCTCGCGGACTTCTGTCAGCAACTCCGCATTTTGTTTTTCCAGCCGGTCGAGCCGTTCCATCACTTTCTGCATGTCGCTCTGCATGTCACTTTTTGCCGGAGCGGCGGATTGCGCGAGCGAATGGGCAGGCACGCACGCGCAGACAAAGACGATTCCGGAGATTCGCATCAACATAAAAGTTGCTCCAGTTTGCGGCGGACGGCCGCCGGGGAATACGGTTTGGAAAAGAACGCATCGGCGCCCGTTTCGAGCGCGCGCTGCGGAAGGCGAGGATCGCTGTCGCCGGAAATCATCATGATGGGAAGCCGCGCGTAGCGAGCCTCCGTGCGGAGTTGCCGGATGAGATCGAAGCCGTCGCTGTTCGGCATGTGAAGGTCCGTCACCACGGCCGAAATTTCGGCATCGTCGCGCAGCAACCGGATGAGGGCCGCGGCGGGACTTCGCACCACTTCGGTCTTCACGTCAGGCAAGGCTTCGAGTGCGATCTGGAGGGTCTCAGCGCAGGCTTCGCTGTCTTCCACGATCAGGACCGTTCTCATGGCAGGAATCGGTAGCCGACTTTGTGGAGAGTCAGAAAATGCCGCGGACAGTTCGGGTCGGCTTCGAGCTTCTGGCGGAGGCGAACCACATGGGCGTCCACCGTGCGCGTGTTGGGGAACGACTCGTAGCCCCAGACGGAGTTCAGAATCATGTCGCGCGAAAGCGGGCGATCGGGGTTCTGCAGAAAGAATGTGAGCAGGTTGTACTCGGCGGGGGTGAAGCGGATTTCCTGGTCGCGGCGCGTGACTACGCGGCGGTCCAGATTCACTTCCACATCGCCGAATGCGAGGACTTTCTGCTGGTTGCCGGGCTGGCGGCGGAGCACGGCGCGAATGCGCGCCAGCAGCTCGCGGGTGCCGAACGGCTTGACGACGTAATCGTCGGCGCCGATTTCGAGCAGAAGAACTTTATCGATCTCTTCGCCGACCGCGCTCAGCACAATGATCGGCGTGCTCGCGCCGGAGCTGCGCAGGCGTTTGCAGACCTCGACGCCGGTCAGGCCGGGAAGACGAAGATCCGTGATGATGAGGCTGGGCCTGGCGAGGATGGCCTGGTCGAGGCCGGTCTGGCCGTCCGCCGCGAGGATGGCGCGGAAACCCTCGCGCTCCAGAAGGATGCCGATGGTGTCACGAAGACTGTCGTCGTCATCGATTACGAGGATAGTTTGCACGGCAAGGCGATTTTAACGCGATGAAGGTCCTGCCCGCCGTATCCCGCCTGACGGGCCCGCTGATTTTACAACTCTTTTACAACACGGGCATGCTGGCGGACGAATTCCAGCGCAGAATGGATTCAGTCGCGCCGCTGAGCGAAAGTGATTCCCGAGTTTAAAGACTTCAGGGGTGAGCCAGCGAGCGCCGTGGGAGTGCATGGGCTGTACAGGGCGGCCCGTGCCTCCCGCTTTTTTTTGTTGGTTCCTCAAAACGACCAGAGCAGGCTGGTGTAGCCGGTATTGGCGCGGTAGTTCTGGTTTTGCGAAAGCACGCCGAACTGTTCGTGATAGCCGTAATACTGATAGCCAGCGTTCCAGCGCAGCTTTTCATGCAGCTGGATGGAAAGCCGCACGAGTGGCGCCTGGTAGGTGAGCGGGAAGGTCTGGACGTTATAGAAGACCTGTTCAGCGGCTGAAGGCTGGGGAGCGAGCGCGGCGCGGCCGTCGCCCGTGTCCTTTGTCAGGTTGTAGCCGAGGTAGAGGTCGGCGCGTTTCATCGGCGTGAGGTGAACGCCGAGATTCAGCGCATTGACATTGCTGACGTAGAGGGAACTCAGGCCGGTGACAAGCGCCGGGACCGGCGCGCCTGCGAAGAACGCGATGCCACCGATGCTGTCGAGATGCAGCTTTGAATACGAGGCGTCGAATGAGAGCCGGGATTTCGGCGTCCACGAGGCATCGGCCGTATAGGTGCGGGCGCGCGAGCTGTACGACGTGATGGTGATGGAGTTGTTGTTGTAGTTCTGCCGATAGGCCGCGCCCAGGGTGATGGTCTTGTGGCGGTACTGCGTGCGTCCGTAGAGCGAATGGTAGTTCGCCTGGCTGATGGGGGCAAACGGCGTGCTGTTGCGGCCCACTTCGCCTTCGAGGTGAACGCGCAATCCGGTAACCGGAAGCCAGTTGACGCCGGCAGCGCCCGCCCAGATGTGGTTCGATTGCTCGGCGCTGAATGCCCCCAGCACGCCCGCGCCGTTGGTGGCGGCTTCCGTGGAACGAATCTGCCGATCGGCATAGCGGAGACCGGTGAAGACGTCGAACTTCTTCGAGAAGCGGTAGCGGACGTCGGTGGAGTTTGTCACCAGGCGAATGCCGAGGAACTGAAAGTTGATCTGGCCCAGTACGGCGGCGCTGTTGTCGATCTGGGTGAATGCGTTATCGCCGAGGGTGCGGATATTGGCGACCGAGGTGTTGCTGACCACGGTCAGAGGGGAATTGGGGAAGAGCGTCAGGTTGAAATCGCCGGTGAGCACCGGGCGGTCGCCGTTGCCGGTGACCGCGACCTGCAGGTTCTGTCCGGCGCCAAAACGGTCGGCGCCAGTGGCGAGTTCGTTCTGGACGAAATCGCCGCGGCCGCCCGAATAAGTGGCGCGCGCGTTGATCGCTACCCATTTGAATTCGCCGTTGAGATTGCCCATCCAGCTCGGGGTGCGGCCGCGATACGGCGCGCCCTGCTGAAAGTTCTGGAGCACCGTTCCCGCGGCGCCTGTCTCCGGCGCGATCACGCTGCCCGCCGAATCTTCCTTGAAGTATTCCCAACGGCGCTGCACGGTCAGGCGGAACGCGTGGAGGAAAGTGGTGTCGAAGCCGAGCCGGTATTCGTTGTACTCGCGGCGCGTGTCGCGGAACAGCGGGAGGATATCGCCCTGTGTGTTGAATTCCTGCTCAGTGGTCAGAGCCGGGCCGCTGTCCGTCATGTGCCCGTAGCCCAGGTGGATGCGAAAAACGCTCTGCGGCAGCAGGGTGAGATCGTGATCCTGCCAGCGGTGCGTGGTGTCTTCGAGATGATTGCCCGAAGCGACGGTCAGGCCGGGATTGAAGTAATCGTTTGAGCGCCACAACAGGTCGTAGCGGTAAAGGCGATTCTTCTGGATGCGGAATGTGGCCGACTGATAAGGATCGTTGCCGAGACCGGAGGTGTTCAGAACGATTTCGTCGAACCAGTTGCCTTTGCCGTTCAGCGAATGTAACGAAAGCGTGCTGTTCAGCAGGCGGATGCCGTTGCGGTAATTGACGTCGCTGCGGTATTTGCCTTCGTTGCCGCCGAC
Source organism: Bryobacteraceae bacterium (assembly GCA_036500405.1). Lineage (GTDB taxonomy): Bacteria > Acidobacteriota > Terriglobia > Bryobacterales > Bryobacteraceae > BOG-234. The sequence goes on along the minus strand of DASYCD010000172.1, from coordinate 7,129 downwards.
CTCCGCGAATCGATAGCCGAGCTCCCACGACTGCGTGATGTTGTAATTGCCGAGGGTCGCGCCCGCGCCGGCCACGTCCTGCTGGGCTTGCAGAAGCGGCGCGGCCAGCAGCGCAGCAATGCAGAGTACGGGTCTCATCGCAGGAACCTCGGATCGGCGTTCGAGCCATGGATTCGCACATGGCATTGTGTGCACTGCTGGAATTTGGGATCGAGCATATTGTGAGAGCTCGACTGGGTGAAGACTCCGAGATTTTCACGGCCGTAAGTGCCCGCGCCGTTATGGCATTCGAGGCAGACCGTGAACACCACCGGCCGCTTCAGCAATTTCGCGTTTGTGGAACCGTGCGGCACGTGGCAGCCCATGCAGCCTTCCACTCGCACGCTCGCGTGTTCGAAGGTAAATGGCCCGCGCTTATCGACGTGGCACTTCAGGCACGGCTCTTCGTTATCGTGCGAGGCGGTGACCAGAGCCGCGCCGGTCCCGGTGCGCCAGGAAGGCGCGAAGTTGCCGTGCGGATTGTGGCAGTCCGTGCACTGGATCGCGCCTTCATTGACGCGATGTTTGACCGGCATGTTGAACTGCGCCCGCACATCGGTGTGGCAGCCGTAGCAAAGCTCATTCTGCTTTTTCGCCAGCAGGAATTTCGGCTGCGTGGAACCGTGGATCGAATGGCAGTTCGTGCAGACCACATCGGCTTCCGTATGGGCAGAACGCTGGATATTGGCTTTCGAGAAATCCTTCGCGTGGCAGGTCAGACAGGCGCCGACGACCTGTGACGGCGACATCCGCGAGAACGCGCGGATGTTGGCAGCGCCGCCTCCTGCGGCGACGTGGTCTTTTCCCGGGCCGTGACAACCCTCGCATCCTGTCTTGTCCGGCGCCTCCTTACCGGAGGCGATCGATTTGTAATGGGGGTTTTTATAGAACTGCTGCGCCAGATCGGTGTGGCATGTGCCGCAGAGCTGGCTGCCGGCATACGCGTTGCCAGCGGGCGGCGGAGCCTGAGCGAAGGCGGCAGGGATGAGTAAAACGGCCAAGGCAAGCGAGCGCATCTGTCATCAGAATAGGGGGAACTGAAATCGAAGGTTGTTAGAGAGATGTCAATAAGTTGTACCGGATGCGAGGCCGGAAAGGAGGCAATTTTTACAGAAATTTCACAACTCAGCGACATAGGCGCGCCTTACATCAGACAAGCTGTCACAGAGAGGGGAAGTGTCCATGAAATTCAGACTGAACGTATCGGTGTGTCTGTTTGTCTTATCCGCCGCGGGCATCGCGCAGGCGCAGACCGGCGCGAATTCGTATCGCGTTGTGAATCTGGTGTCGAATGTTGCGGGGGTGGCGGCGCAGACCGATCCCGGAATGGTGGATCCGTGGGGATTTTCCAATCCCGGCACGCCCTTCTGGCTTTCGGATCATGCCTCGGGGCTTTCCACGGTCTACGCGGCGACTGGCGTGCCCAACGCGGCGGTGATTGTGACGATTCCCGCGGCCAGTGGCTCGGGAACCGGCAAACCGACCGGACAGGTGCAGAATTCGGGCGGCGCCGCATTCAAACTGTCGAACAACGCGAACGCGAGTTTCATCTTCGCAAGTGAAGACGGTGTGATCACGGCCTGGAACAATGCCATCGGCAAAGTGGCGGAGATCGAAGTGAACAACTCTTCGAAAAACGCTGTCTATAAGGGCCTGGCGATCGGCACGAGCGACGCGGGGGCCACGCTCTACGGCGCGAATTTCCGTTCGGGCAAGATCGATACGTGGGGACCGAACTTCGCTGCCGTGACGCTGGCCGGTTCGTTTGCGGATTCGCAGGTGCCGGCGGGTTATGCGCCGTTCAACATCTGGAATATCGGCGGCAAACTCTACGTCGAATATGCGAAGCAGGATAGTAACCAGTTCCTGGATGCAGGCGGCGCGGGCACGGGATATGTGGCGGTCTTCGATCAGAATGGCAACCTCATTACGCACCTGGTTTCCGGCGGCACTCTGAATTCGCCCTGGGGCGTCGCGATTGCGCCCGCCGGCTGGGGTCAGTTCGGTGGCGCGTTGCTGGTGGGGAATTTCGGCGACGGCAAAATCAATGCCTTCGACGCGACGAAGGGCACGTTCCTGGGTACGCTGCAGAACACGGACGGAACCCCGATCGCAATTCCAGGACTTTGGGGAATGGTATTCGGGACGGGCACGCGCGCGGATGTGAATACTCTCTATTTCTGCGCAGGCATGCCAAATGGCTCAACGACGCCGCGCGGACTGCTGGGCACGATTGCGCCGCCATCGGCAGTGACCGCGGTTGGAAACGCCGCCAGCTGGCAGATCAGCCCGATCGCTTCGGGCGAAATCATTGTGATCGGCGGACAGACAGTGGGCACTGCGCCGCTGACCTCCGCGACCATTCCGGCCACAGGCAGCATTGGTACGACGCTCGCGGGCGTAACCGTGACGATCAATGACGTAAAAGCGCCGATCCTCTACACCACCGGTCCGATCACCAGCGTGATTGTTCCGATCTTCCCGATTACGACCACTTCCGCGAATATTGTGGTGACCACGCCCGGTCAAACGACGGCGGCGTTCACCGTGCCGGTGGCGCAGTCCTCGCCCGGCCTCTTCGCACTGAACCAGGCGGGTACAGGTCAACTGGTGGCGATGAATCAGGATGGAACGCTCAATTCCTCCACGAACCAGGCGGCAGCGGGGTCGATTGTGACTCTGTTCGCCACGGGTACCGGGCTGACCAACCCTGCCGGAGTGACGGGCGCGATTCAGATTGATTCGCTATTTCCATTGCTGAAAACTTCGGTGACCATCGGCGGCCAGCCTGCGACGCTGATCTATACCGGAACGCCCCCGGGATTTTTCTCCGGCCTCACGCTGGTTCAGGCCATGGTGCCGAACGGTCTGACAGCGGGCGCTGTACCTGTAGTTTTGACGGTTGGTTCGGCTGCGACGACGCAGACCGTGACGATCGCCGTCAAGTAACCACGGCGTGAAATAATCATGGAGTAGCCGTTTGTCATTCCGACGAGCCATGCCGAACGGTTTGGAAGGAGTGAATGAGAAAAGCACTATTCCTTTTCGTGTTGGCTCCGGTGTTCCTGGGCGCTTATGATTTCGGCGCGAATCCCGGTTACACCGGAGCTCCGAATGCTTCCGCGGCCAGCCCCACGATTTCGGGTGTTTTCGATGCCGAAAGCGAGCGGCCGTCGTTTACGTCGGGGCAGTGGGTCGGGATCTATGGCTCCGGGCTTGCGAACACCAGTCGAATGTGGCGCGACTCGGACTTTACGGGTGGAACAAGTCCCGGAAGTCCGCTGCCGACATCGATCGACGGAGTCAGCGTCACGATTGGCGGACAGCCGGCAGCGGTTTACTTCGTGAGTTCCACGCAGGTAAATGCGCTCGCGCCTTCGAATCTGCCGCTGGGCCCCGCGGACGTCGTGGTGACGAATAACGGAACGCCCAGCGCGGCATTTTCCGCCAACGTAGTCCCATCGTCGCCATCGTTCTTCTATTACGCCGCGGGCGGAAATCTCTATCCACTGGCGGTGCATCTGGACGGCACGCTGGTGGGCGATCCTGCGGTGCAGAGCAATGCGCGGAAGGCGCAGCCGGGTGAAACCCTGGAGTTCTTCGCGAATGGAATCGCCGCGGCGCAGGGGGGCGTCATCGCGCCCGTCACGCAGTTTCCGCAGGAGATTTCGATCAGCGGCGGCGGCGCGCCGATTACGGCAAGTGCGCCAGCCCTGATCTTCGCGGGCGAATTCCAGGTAAATGGGACACTGCCGACGCCGCTTCCGGTGGGCGACTATCCGCTGGCGCTGAACGTGAAAGACGGTGGATCGACGGTCGATGCAGGCGTCACGGTCGTACTACCGGTCGGGCCTTAATCGACGTAGCAGCGCCTGACGCGGGCGCTGATGCCGCAGAGCAGATTGTAGGAAATCGTTTTGGCAGTGCGCGCAATTTGGTGGGCGTCGAGCGAAATATCGCCTTCGCGCCCGAGCAGCGTCACTTCGTCTCCGGGCCGCAGGTGCGTTGAAGCGCTGATGTCGATAGTGGTGAGGTCCATCGACACGGCGCCGAGAATCGGCGCGAATTTTCCGCCGGCGATGACTCTTCCTTTGTTCGCAAGCTGGTGCGGAATGCCATCGGCATAGCCGGCGGCCAGAACGGCAATGCGCATCGGCGCGGGCGCGACGAAGCTGCCGCCGTAACCGACTTTGGCGCGCGCCGGAATATCCTTGACGGTCACGATGTGCGTTTTCCAGGAGAGCGCCGGCTCCACCTGAAATGCCGCGTGCGGAGCATGGCCGCGCGCGGGGGAGACGTAGCCATAGATCGCATGCCCCGGCCGTACCATCGTTTTTGCCGCGCCTGGGCGCAGATAGGCGATTGCGTTCGTGCCTGCGCAATGTGTGAGCGGAGGCCGGATGCCCGCATCAGCCAGCGCCGCGGCGATCCGGTCGAACGACTGGATTTGTTCTTCCGTCTGCTGCGAAATGAAATCGGCCGCGGACGCGAAATGCGACATCAGGCCTTCGATTCGTACGCCGTGCGCAGCCTGTATTGCCGCAACGATTTCCCGCTCGCTGGCGCGCGCGCCCAGACGGTTCAGGCCGGTATCGATCTTGAGGTGAACATCGAGCAATTCGCCGTCGTCTTTGCCTGAATTGCTGTTGCCGAAATCCGCGAGTTCCGCGAGCGAATGGATCGCAGGCGTCAGCCGATGTTCCCGCAGCGCATTGCGCTCCCAGGGCATCACGCCGGCCATCACCAGAATCCGGCAATCGATGCCCGCGCGCCGCAGCACGATGCCTTCTTCCACCGAACTGACCGCCAGCCAGCGCGCGCCTTCCTTCGTGAGAACGCGGGATACTTCGACTGAGCCGTGACCGTAAGCATCCGCCTTCACGACGCCCATCACTTCCGTGCCGGGGCAGACGGCGGCGCAGACTGCGCGGTAGTTGCTCGCAATGCGGGAGCGGGAGATTTCGACGTAGCAGCGGGCGGTTTGCAAAACTTATTTTCGCAAGCTGGTTTTACTCAGGGAGCCCAGCAGCGATTCGTATTGCCCGGTGACCGTTTCCCAGTCATAGCGTTCGCGCACCCGCGCCAAGGCGCGTCCGCGATATACCTGCCGTTCGGCATCGCTCATGCGCAGCGTATCCGCCATGCGCGCCGCCAGCTCATCCTGATTCGAATATGCGATGCCTGCATCGCCGCAGACTTCGCGATTCTCCACGGTATCGAGATAGAGCACCAGCGCGCCGCGCGCCATAGCCTCAATCAGCGCGGGATGCGTGCCGCCCACTTCGGTGGCGTGGACGTAAGCGAAGCACCACGATCCGAGCTCGAGATACCCCGTGCCGTAAATCCCGCCCGGCATCACAATTCGTGGATCTTTCGTATCGCGCACTCGCCGGATGTATTCACTCGCATACGGCGCATCGCCGATGAGCGCGAGCTTTATCTCAGGCGCAACGACGCGTTCGAAAGCCTCGCGCACATCGAGCGCGCGATTCTCCGGCTCGAGCCGGCTGACATAGAGGAAATATTGCCCGCGCTCCAGTCCCAGCCGATCCAGCGTTTCGTGCGTGGTGGCGAGCGTTGTATCCGCGCCATAGGGAATGAACAACGAATCTGATTTCCACTGCTCGCGATAATACCGGCGAATTGCCTCCGCATCTGTTACGAAGCAGTTTGGAAAAACCGTCGAGAGATATTCAGAAACGTAGTAAAAGGCGCGCGCATAGCGATTCCATTTTTTTCGCCGCCGCTCGATGCCATCCACGTTCACGGCAACCGGAATTCCGGTCGCGCGCGGCAAAAGCGTGAAGATGGAATTCGCCGCATTGCAGTAGAGCGCAACATCCGCTCTGTATGGCCCGCGCCGGAACGCCAGATGGAGGGTTGAAAGAAAGGTGTGCGCGAGAGTATCGAAATACTTGTGGCGAATCGTCGGCAGCCAGACCAGATCCACGCCGCGGTATTTCGCCGAAGTGTGCCGCTCGCGGCAGTAGACCGTGATTTGATGACCTCGCGCCACCAGTCGCGTCGAAAGCTCTTCGGCAAAGGTTTCAAAACCGCCGTAGCGGGCTGGAATGCCACGCGTGCCGAGGAGCGCGATGCGCACGGCTTAGCGCTGTTGTTTCGAAACGCGCGTCGGCGTAAGCGCGGCGGCGAACTTTTTGGGAGCGGGCTTGCTGACCGGCTCGAATGAGAACCAACTCGCCATGTATTCGTCGGTCACGCGCCGGCGGGACATGATCTCGCGGCGCTTTTCCATCACTCGGCGCCAGTTGGCGAAAACGAATGAGAACGCGGTCAGCGACGTGTGCTCCCACAGCAGGCAGCAGCTCACCACTATGATGTCCCGCGCGGTAATGGAGAAGAAATTCTGGCGATAAACGTTGCCAGTGATGTTCTTCATCCGCAGCAGGAAGCGATTCTTAACCGAGTGCATGTTGATCTCGGCCGTCAGTTCGCGGCGATTGCCGGGCAGCGCTTTGCGGACGTGATAGCCCTTCGCGTACGGCACATAGAGGCATTTCCAGTCCATCAACTGTGCGCGCCAGGCGACGTCCGCGTCTTCGCGGTAGGCGAAGAAATCGTTATCGAAAAATTCGCCCTGAATCGAAATATCGTCGACCATTTCGCGGCGGTACAACGCGGCTGCCGCCGTGGCGCCGAACACGTAGTCGTAGTTGCGGAAGCGGCCATCGTCGATCCGCAGACTGCCGCGGTCGAGATGGCGCAGGTTCGGGGTGAAGTAGATGCCGGTGGAATCGACGAGCGGCTCTTCCGGGAAATCGAAGCTCGCCTTCATCGTCATCAGCTTGCCGCAGACAGTCCCGACGCGCGGGTCCATATTGCCGGCGTTCACCAGGGCTTCGATGAAACCCTGCAGCAGCAGGACGTCGGGATTCAGCGTCAGCACCCACTCGGCTTCGGAAAGCGCGATCGCCTGATTCTGCGCGGCGGAAAATCCGATATTCTCTTCGTTGTAGACGATCCGGCAGCGGTCTTCGAGCTGCTCCAGGATATCCACCGTGCCATCGGTGGAGTTATTGTCGATGACGATGATTTCCTTCAGCGGATATTTTTGATCAAGAACGGATTC
>DASYCD010000171.1:0-9859 GCA_036500405.1 Bryobacteraceae bacterium | reverse complement strand
TCTCTATATTGCCGACGAAGTCTTCTTCACCGGCACCGCCGCCGAGATTTCGCCGATACGTTCGATCGACCGCGTCAGCATCGGCTCCGGCCATCGCGGGCCGATCACCGAGAAACTCCAGAACGAGTTTTTCGGAATCGTCAACGGCACCAAACCGGACCGCTACAACTGGCTCACGCCGGTCGGCGTCGCGGCTCCTGTCGCGTAGAAATTGTATTATCTGGAACGCGGAATCCGGCGCACTCGTCAGAACTGCGTGCGCCGGTCCGTCGTTCCGCTTTTTGCAGCCGCTACCCTTCTGGCGCAAAGTCCCGCCCCGGATTCCGTCTTCAAAGTATCGGTCGACCTTGTACAGGTGGACGCGGTTGTCACGGACTCGCAAGGCCACCATGTCGCAGGCCTGAAGCCCGAAGATTTCCAGATCCTGGAAGACGGCAAGCCGCAAAAAATTACGGCATTTTCTTACGCGCAGCAAAACCTCACGCCGGGCCCGGTTGACCGAAAGCCGATACCTCGCGCGTCGGCGTCCATCGAACCACCCTCGGTCCCATCCCACGGAGTACAGCCCGATTCGGTTCACCGCACCATCGTCCTGATCGCCGACGACCTTGCGCTTGCCGCTGAGGACGTTCCCGCAGCGAAGAAAGCCATGAAGAATTTCGTGGATCGTGAGATGCAGCCCGGCGACCTTATCTCAGTCATGACCACCTCGGGTGGAATGGGGATCACGGCGCAACTGACGAATGACAGGCGCCAGATCGATGCCACCATTGACCGAATCCACTGGTCAACAGGCCGAACAGGTCTTACCTGGTATCAGCCGGTTCATGACATTGACGCTGCCACCAAATATGAGAACGAAAGTAACGCGCGGCTGGACGCGAACCGCAAACCGTTTCTAACCGCTGTCGGCACTCTCGCCACGATTGCCTACGCTATCGATGGGCTCCGCGAGATGCCAGGCCGCAAAGCCATTGCACTTCTCTCCGATGGTTTCCTGGAATCTCCAGCTAAAATCGTGGAACTGGCGAATCGCGCATCCGTCACCGTCTACACTCTGGACCCGCGCGGAGTCCCAGCATTCAATCTCTCCGCAGTTGATAACTGCGCATGTGGCAAAAATCCGCTTGCGGTGGACGCCCACGAAACGCAGAGGAAGAGGGATTATCGCGCAACGCAGCAAGGCCTGGAACAACTGGCGCGCGGTACCGGCGGAATATTCTTCCATGATGACAACGATCTGACTGAAGGCATGGTCAGCGCGATGGCTGATATGGATGGCTACTATCTGCTCGGTTATCAACCGCATCGCGAAGCTTTCGAAGCAATCCGCGGCAAACTGCAATTTCACAAGTTAGAGATCAAAATCCTGCGGCCCGGCCTTCAGGTTCGTTCTCGCAATGGATTTGTGGGAACGCCTGACAGTTCCGTCCAGGGTTCCCGGCAACCGTCAGGACGAGACGCGCTGCGGAATGCGCTCCTCTCTCCCTTCCAGGCGAACGGCTTTCCCGTACGCCTCAGCGCCTTCTATTCGGCCTCTCGCGACCGGCAACCCGTTCTTCGGGCCATGCTCGCAATCGATGCGCACGAACTGCATTTCAAAGATGCGCCCGATGGAAAAAAACAACTGGGTCTCGATATCGTGGCCGCGGCATACGACGGAGCCAAACCCGTAGCCAGCAGCGACAAGACGTTCAGCACCGAGTTAACGGAGAGCGAGGTGAATCAGCTCATCGCATCCGGACTCGTCTACAACATGGATATCGCAATTCCGAAGCCGGGTGGATACCAGTTCCGGGTAGCGATTCGTGACGCGAACTCAGAGCAAATCGGCTCCGCCACAACTTTCGTCGAGATTCCGGATTTCAATCGGCGCGCGATGGAACTTTCGAGTATTCTGTTGTCGGATTCCGACGCCGCGCGAAATGAGGGGCTCGCCCGCGCCGGAGTTTTAGGACCCGGCAGTCCTGTGACGCGAGCATTCGGATCCGGCGCTGCGGTCACGTGGGATTGCGATGTTTTCGGAGCTGCCGGAAATCCTCAGATCGAGATGTCGATCAATTTGTTTCGAGGCCGGGAGAGTATCTTTACCGGGCATCCTATTTCCGCGCCCGCCGGGAAGAAGGGTGCGCCGGTTCACCTCAACGGCCAGGTGAAACTTCCGGACTCCCTGCCAGCGGGCGATTATGCTCTTGAACTCCTCGTGCACGATGGGGGCAAGTCAGCAACGCAGTGGACCGATTTCGTGATCGTGAAATAGAAAAGCCCCACACCGGTCAGTGCGGGGCTTTAGACTTTTGAGGCTGCTTCGGTATCAGTTGTCTTTCTTCAGGTAGATATTCCGTACGAACAGTTCGCCCGTGCTCTCCACTTCGAGCCCGATCTTCCCACGCATCTTCCCGTAAGTCGGATCGTGATCGATCGTCTCGGAAATCAGATGGCCATTGAGCAGGTGCGTCAGCACGCCGCCCCTGGCGATGATCTCTTCGGTATTCCAGTCGTCCTTCTTGTACCAGGAATCCACCGTCGCCTTATCGCCAAGCTCAGACAGCAGCGTCTTCTTGTTTTCCGGGTAGATGTCGACGACCTCACCCTTCCACGCGATAATGCCGCGCCCTGTGGCCTGCTCGTAAAGCTGTCCGGGATACCGATTGCCATTGTCGAAATCATACTGATATCCGCCCATATCCCACTTCGCCTGGCTCTCCCGGCTCGGCGCCGTCCCGCGAGGCTGTCCGCTCGGGCACGCCGCAGCAGCCGCGTTCGCGCCACCGGCGCGTCCGGCGCCACGTCCACTACCACCGCGCGCGGCTCCGCCACCACCGGCGCCGGGACGAGCCATCGGCTTCGGCGCGCTCGGATCACCCTGGATCCAGCTCCGATACTGCAGACCGCCGTTGATCGCGCCGGTGCCCTTCATCTCGAGCCGCAGATCGAAATCGCCGACTTCCCCGCCCTGCCACACCAGATAAACCGTCCCGGTCGGATGCTCGCAGCTGGAAGCGATATAGATCGCCCCATCCTTCACTGACCAAAGCTTCTGATCGCCGTCCCACCCATTGAGCGACTTGCCGTCAAACAACGACGTGAAGCCTTCATGATTATTGAAGTCCTCCGCCGGAGCATGCGTAAACTGCGCCGAAAGCTGGACGGCAGACACGGTCGCCAGAATCGCCACCGCCGTAATTGAAAACGAACGAAATTTCATTTCGAATCTCCTCTTATCCCGCTACCTTTTCCCACTTGCGTGACTTCGCCGATTCCAGCACAGCGTCAGTCACATGATCCGCCGCCAAACCGTCACGGAACGTCGGCGCCGCTTCCTTGCCCTCGGCGATCGCCTTCACGAAATCCGCCACCTGATGCGTGAACGTATGCTCGTAACCGATCTGCAGCCCCGGCACCCACCAGTTCTTCATATACGGATGGTCGCCGTCCGTGATGTGGATGCTGCGCCACCCGCGTAGACGGCCCTCATCGCTGTGATCGAACCACTCCAGCCGATGCAGGTCATGGAGATCCCACTTCGCCGACGCTTTCTCGCCATTGATTTCCAGCGTGTAGAGCGCCTTATGTCCGCGAGCGTAACGCGTGGCTTCAAACGACGCCAGCGATCCGTTCGCAAACCGGCACAGGAACAGACTCGCGTCGTCGATATTGACCGGCTGCACCTGACCCGTGAGATTGTGCTTGCGCTCCTTGATAAACGTCTCGGTCATCGCCACCACTTCCGTGATGCCGCCGTTCAGCCAGAGCGCCGTATCGATGTTGTGCGCCAGCAGATCGCCGGTCACGCCCGATCCCGCCACGGACGCATCCAGACGCCACAAGCCCTCGCCGCCCTGCGGCAGATCCTGCGAGATCGTCCAGTCCTGAAGGAAGACGGTCCGGTAATGGAAGATGCGTCCCAGGCGGCCTTCGTCGATCAGGTTCTTCAGCAGCACCACCGCCGGCACGCGCCGGTAGTTGTACCACACCATGTTCGCGACCTTGGCCTTCTCGACCGCATCCACCATGGCCTTCGCTTCTTTGGCGTTGCGTCCCAGCGGCTTCTCGCAGAGCACCATCTTCCCGGCCTTCGCCGCTTCAATGGCGATCTCATGGTGCGTATCGTTCGGGCTGGCGATATCGATGATGTCGATATCCTTCCGCTCGATGAGTTTCCGCCAGTCGGTTTCCACCGACTCATAGCCCCAGTTCGAAGCGAACGCATTCGCGCGCTCCTGATTCCTGGCGCAAACCGCCTTCAGGCCGATCGTATAAGGAAGATCGAAAAAGACAGGCGCCTGCCGGTAGGCGTTCGAGTGCGTACGCCCCATGAAGCCATAGCCGACAAGCCCGACGTTGAGATTCTTCTTAGCCATGTATTTTTAGTCCCAGCCGTGCGCGTTCCGCACCGCAATCATTGTGGAAAGAACATCGCGCCAGGTCTGCGCGGAAAGCATCACATCGTTCGGGAACATGCAGCCGTCCCAGCAGATATGCTGCGTCGCTTTCGTCAGCGCGCCGCTGTCGTCGCGCAGCCAGATTCCAGCCACTTTCACCACGTCCATCTTCCCGTTCGGATCGTTCGGCAGGCAGTGCCGTCCGGTCTTATCGTGAGAGCCCTGGCCTTTGACGGTCGCATCGTTCTGGGCCACATGGAAATCCTTGATCCACGGCCGCAGCGCCTGGGCCATGGTGCGGATCGCATCTTCGAACACCGACCGGTCTTCCCAGTTGTAATTCTCCGGAAGAATGCGATGCTCCGGCGCGTTGTAGCCCAGCGTGTAGAGCGAGAGGTGCGCCATGTCAGCCTGAATCCCGACCGTTTTCGGCCGGTTCACCTCTTCCATCAACTGCGCGATGTACTTCCAGCTGTGCATGCCGCCCCAGCAGATTTCGCCTTCGGCCGCCAGTTTCTCGCCATAGCTCTCCGCCACGTCCGCGGCCTCGCGGAACGTCGCCGCAATCTTCTTCGTGTTGCCCGTCGGATCCTTCGCCCAGTCGCCCGGACCGGCTGCGGAATCGATGCGCACCACGCCATACTTGCGAACGCCCAGCTCATTCAGCTTTTTCGCAATCGCGCAGGATTTCTTCACCTGCGTCACGAACGCCTTGCGCTCTTCATCGCTTCCCATGGCCGATCCGCCGCCCGTCGGAGGCCATACCGGCGCCACCAGCGATCCGACCGCCAGGTTGCGCTTCTGCACCGATTCGGCCAGTTGCTTCAGCTCATCATCGGTGGAATCGATGCTCGTGTGCGGCAGCGAGAGGAACAGATCGACGCCATCGAAATGGACGCCATCCACCTCGGTCTTCGCCGTCAGATCCAGCATTGTCTCCAGATCGATGGCAGGCTCCGCGCCCGGACCTTCGCCGCCCTTCCCGACGAGTCCCGGCCACATCGCATTATGCAGCTTCGGAAATTTGTGTAGATTCTGAGTGCTCATGCCTTTTCTCCGTTCTGATTCTTTCTGCGCAGCGGCTCGGCGTCGGGATTGCCTGGGCCAAAATGCTTCAGGATGACCAGCGGTTCCGACTCGCCCGTATTCACGACCCGCACGCCCGACTGCGCGGCGCCTGCCGTGACGAACAGTTCATCCTGCGTCATCTCACCAAACCGGATCATTGAGGGAGCCGTGATTTCATGCGCCCCGAACTTTCCTGCGCCTTGTACAACGATAATGCCGTAGGCTTCCGCGTCCCGAAGCGTGACTGCGCGGCCAGGCTGCACCGTCAGTTCCTTCGCCGAATACCAGGGCGTCCCGTACGTGATCCACATCTCACGATATCCGCTATATTCCATTTCCTTCAGCGGCCGCACCGGCTTCGGCTTCGTCTTGTTCGACGCCCCGAAACGCTCATTCACATTCGCTTCCCAGTCGAGCATCGAGATCAGGTAGTCGAGATCGTGATGATGCGCGGGCAGCACGTCTTTCGTCATCAGACCCCAGTCCACAATGCGGCCATCCACCAGCGACTGGAACATCGCGAAAACGTCGCTCGCCACCTGCGGTTCGTAGGTTACCAGCGAGCCCGGCGCGTGCAGAATGCCAGGATTGATCTGCCAGCCTTCGCCGGGAATCAGCCGGTACGCGCGCGAGTGGCGCAGAATTCCGTTATCGCCCGTATTCCAGTTCTGCAGGCACTTGCGGACATCGTCCTTCGTCGTGCCGGGCTCCAGACCCATGAAAGTGTACGGAAAATTGTTGTCGGTCTGGTTGTACTGCGGCGGGAAATAATACGCCTCGGGTTTGCCCTTCTGCCCCACCAGCTTCGCGAACTCATCGCTCTGGTGCATGTGGTGCGGAATCGGCCCCATGTTGTCGAAGAACTTGCAGAGCAGATTCCAGCCGCCTTCGCGCGCCATGGCGGACCCGAGCAGATCGTCGCCTGCGACCTCAACCGCTTCTTTAAAGAGGAACCGCGATCCGTTCGCATGGCGGACAAAACTCAGCCCTTCGAACTCTCCGGTCTCCGGGCCGTTCGCCGCCTTCGTCGTGGAAGCGAACCAGCGTTCGTTGATTCCGCCGCGATGCCCGCCGTACGCATAAAGATCGTCCGGATGCAGCTTCAGCCGCCGGCCTGGAACCATGAACGACCGAGGCACCCAGTTTGGTTCCAGCCGGAGAATCCCAGCTCCGTCGCCCACGGCGTCACGGACCTGGTTTTGGTTCAGCATTTAAGGTTGGATAAGTCCTTTCGAGCGTGCCTGCAGGAAGGACTATTATATGTAGAAACCAGGCGAAAAGAATAGCGCCAACCTCAAGTTTTTAAAGGCTTAAATGGTCGTACCAAACGACGAAATCACTCGGACCGCAGGATCGCCGCCGGGTCGATTCGTACCGCCCGGACGACCGCCGGCGTCGCGGCAACCAGCGCTGTAATGAGGATCGCCAGTGGCGGCAGCGCCAGCGCTCCCAGATCGGTTGCCTTCACCTGATAGAGCAGCGTTCCAATGAAGCGCGCCGACGCCATGCCGGACGCCACGCCCGCAACGCCTCCAGCGAGCACCATCGCGAAGACGCCTGCGGTAGCGTGGCGCGCGATGTGACCGGCCTGGGCGCCGATAGCCGCGCGAATGCCGATCTCGCGCCGCTGCTGCAGCACAAAGTAATCCAATACGCCGTAAAGCCCCACACCCACGAGCAACAATGCGACGCCCGCGAAAAAAAGTCCCAGCATCGCCAGTAAGCGTTCGCGCACCGTCTGTGCCAGGACAAGCTCCTGCTGGGTTCGGATGTTGCTGACGCGGAATTCGGCCCGCGCCCCTGGCACCTCCCGGCGCAGCGTGGATGCCAGCGCAAGTGGATTCTGAGCGGACGTGCGTACGATGAACGTAGCCTCGCGAACCGGTCGGCCGACGCCCTTTGCGTCCACCGAATGAAAAGGGACGTAAACCGACGGCAGGATCCGCTCGTGAATGTCTTTGTACGGCGCGTCTTTAGCAACGCCGATCACGCGGTAGACGTCCTTTCCTTTCGCGATGGACTGTCCAAGGGGCCGTCCCGCAGGCAGGAATTGCTTCACGAACGTTTCGTTCACTATTGCCTCGCCAGGCGCAGTATCGGTGGGAAGGAAGTCCCGCCCTTCCACCAGGTGAATCTTCATGACGTCTATCCAGCCTGGCGACACGTTCAGGTAGTAGGCCAGAACGGGGCCCGGAGGCCCTCCATTGACCGAGACGAAACCGTTCCAGGATCGCCCGCTGATGAGCTCCCATCCGGAAACCGCTACGCTTTCGACGCCTGGAACCGCTCGCAAATGTTCCGCCACCTGGTCCCATAAAACGGGAGCCTCGGCGCGCCGCGTCACCGTATCGAGCGTCAGGAGCCGCTCCGTGGAAAAGCCGAGGGGCCGGTCGGACAAGCGGTGGAACGTGGCGGCAAATAACCCCGCAACGAACAGCGCTACGAAACAGAAAGCCACCTGCAGGGCGATCAGCGCATGCATCAGGCGTCCCCGCGCCTGCGCGTTTGACCCGCCCTTGAGCGCTGTGGCTGGTTTTATGGCCGAGGCCCGAAGTGCGGGCGCCAGGCCGAACAGGAGTGTCACCCCGGCGGTCAGCGCTATTCCGAACGCCAGCACCCGCCAGTCCGCTGGAAGGGACAGCCGCACCGGATGGTCAGGCGGGTTGATCCGGCTCACGACAAACGGCGCCGACCACGATGCGAACAGTGCGCCGATTACGGCCGCCAGAATGGCCAGCCAGGCGCTCTCCACGAGCACCAATTGCACCAGGCGCGCGCGTCCCGCTCCGATCGACACTCGCAGCGCCATCTCGCGTGCGCGCGAGGCCGCCTGTGCCGTCATGAGGTTGGCCACGTTGGCGCATGCGATCAGCAACACAAGCAGTACCAGCGCGCCGATGGCGGCGAGCGAGACCCGATAATCCTCCTGAAGGCCGGAAGCGCCTGCGGCCGCCGGTTCCAACTCCACCCTTTGGTCCAGAAACCGCTCGACGCTCTCTTTAGACATGCCCGTGAACCCTTTGGCGCGTTCCTCTTCGAAAGCGTGAGACGTGGCATCGAGCCGCGCGCGCAGAGGTTCCAGCGCGACCCCTGCGTGGACTCGCGCCAGTGTCCGCATCCAGGTCCAGTCATCGCGTCTCACGCCGGGATGCATCATCGTCGGAATAAAAATATCGGTCACGGTCCCGGTTTCGGTTCCGGTGAAGAGCTCGGGGCCGACACCGACGATCTGGAACAGGTCGTCGCCTATCCGGAACCCGCGGCCCACCACGCTGGGATCCATTCCGAATCGACGCCTCCAATAGTCCCAGGAGAGAACCGCGTACGGATGCGCCCCCGGATGGCGATCGTCGTTTTCGGTCAGCAGGCGGCCAGCGGAGGGACGGAGCCCAAACGACCCGAACATCCGCCCGGAAACGTACTGCACTCTCGCCTTTTCCATTTCCGCGTCCGACCGGAAGGTCAGGTCCGTTGACGCGGAATTGGAGAGCGCAAGCAACTCGGCCTGACCTTTTGCCGCGTCCCGCATGAGCTCGAATGAGGGATACGGCCAGGAATCCTGCCGGGCGGGCTTGTCGTCCACGAGGCCGTTACCCACGCGAACAAGTTCGTAAAGCTGGCCAGGACTCGCGACGGGCAAGGGCCGCAGCAGCAGCGCGTCGATCAGCCGGAATGCCGATGTGCAGGCCCCGATCGCCAGCGCGAGCGACAGGATGGCGGCGGCGGAGGTCACCTTCCGCTTCATAAGCTGGCGGTAGCCCAGAACGGCGTCCGCCCGCAGGGAATCGAGCCAGGGGATGATCCGGATATCGCGGCTCTCTTCTCGCCGGGAGAGCATCGGACCAAACGACCTCCGGACCTCGCCAGGTTCGCGGCCCTGCTGGATGGCCTCCTCGATGTGCCACTGCATCTCTTCATCGAGCTCGCGGCTCAATCGATCACCGCGAAATACGTTGGCCAGACGCGACCAGAGCGACATATCAGACCGTCCTCAACAGCCGCTCGACCGCCGCGGTGACGGTCCTCCAGCGAGATTCTTCGGCCTGAAGCTGTTTCTTACCCGCCGCGCTCAACTCATAGATGCGCGCCCTCCGTCCGTTCTCCTTGGTGACCCATTGGGGGCGGATCCAGCCGGCTTCTTCCATCCGGTGCAGCGCCGGATAAAGCGAGCCCTCATCGGCGCGGAGCACGCCACCGGACCAGTCCTGGATCGCGGACATGATGGCGTATCCGTGCAGTCCTGGCCGCCGTGAAAGAACTCTCAGGACCAGCAAATCGAGCGAGCCCTGAAGGGAATCGGGTTTTGGCATACTCAGACGTCTCAGTATGCAAAACTTCAGAGTGCCGGAAAGGTTACGAAAAAGTTTTTATCATTTGCCGGTGAGCAACCTTTCGGCCGCCTCCAC
>DASYCD010000170.1:0-13055 GCA_036500405.1 Bryobacteraceae bacterium | reverse complement strand
GCAAGCGCTACGACGCTGGCGACAAGCTCGGCTTCCTCAAAGCGACGGTGGAATTCGCGCTGCGCCGCCACGATATGGGCGGCCCGTTCCGTGAATATCTCAAGTCACTCAAGTTGTAGTAACGCTGCGGCAGATTATTTTAATTTCACTTTTAACGCCCCGGCGTAACCAGCCCCGGGGCGTTTTCATCCAACCCTGGTGAAGAGGGGGAAATCCTCCATGAAACGATTCGTACTCGCTTCCTTATTGACCGCGGCCATTCTCTTTGCCCAGGCCCCCGCGTCTGACGACGATCAGGGCGCGCCGCAGGAAGATCCGCCTTCGCGCGTCGCCCGGCTCAACTGGATGTCCGGCGACGTGGCATTTCAGCCCGCCACGGTGGATGAATGGACGAACGCCACCCTCAACTACCCGCTCACCACGGGCGATCATATCTTCGTCAACGCCGGCGGCCGCGCCGAAATGCAGGTGGATGGCAATGCGCTGCGGCTCGATTCCAATACCAACTTCGGATTTCTGAATCTGACGGACCAGACGATTCAGATCAGCCTGAGTGAAGGCTATCTCGACATCCGGCTTCGCAATATCGGGCGCGACGAGGTTTTCGAGATCGACACCCCGAATGGCGCGGTAACCCTCCAGCGCGCGGGCGACTATCGCATCGACGCGGACGCGAATCGTAACATTACTCTCGTGACCGTGCGCGACGGCCAGGCCGAAATGTATCAGGACGGGAACAGCGTGCTTGTCACTGCGCATCAGACCGCGCGCTTCACCGACTCCGGTCAGCAGGTGAATCCCGAATATCCTGCCGACGATTTCGACAACTTCGTAGCGTCGCGCAACGGAGCCGAAGATTCCGTGAATCGCGGCGGCGACTACCTTCCTGACGATATGACCGGCTCCGAAGACCTCTATACCTATGGCCGATGGGATAACGACCCGCTCTACGGTTCCGTCTGGGTTCCGCCGGTCGATCCAGGCTGGCAGCCTTACACCACGGGCCGCTGGGCCTTCGTGGAGCCATGGGGCTGGACGTGGGTGGATGACGCTCCCTGGGGCTTCGCGCCGTTCCACTACGGCCGCTGGGTGATGGCTCGCGGCGCGTGGGTTTGGATCCCCGGCGAGCGCCGGTACCGTCCCGTCTATTCGCCCGCGCTGGTTGGCTTCATCGGCGGCAGCAGTTTCGGAGTTTCAATCGGCTGGTTCCCCCTCGGTCCGCGGGAGCCCTGGATTCCTTCCTGGCACGCCTCTCCGCGCTATATCGAACGTGTCAATGTGCGGTATGTCGAGAACGTGAGGACGATCAACGTGACGAACATCCGTTACGTGAACCGCCAGAACGTGACCTTCATTTCGCAGGCGGATTTCGCATCCGCGCGGCCGGTTCGCGGTTCGGTGATTCGGTATGCGCCGGGGCAGATCCGCGATGCGGAGGTGCTTTCCGCGCCGCGTGTGGCGCCGCTGCGGGCGAGCGTCGCCGTGGGTACGCCGCGGAACGCGCCAATCGTTCGGGCGCGCCCGGTTGTGGCCCGTACGCCTCCGCCCCCCGCGCCGGTTTCTTTCCAGGCGCGGCAGCAGATGCTCATGCAGAATAACGGTGAGCCCCTCCGCCCCGCGCAGGTCAGGCAGTTGCGCAGCCAGGCGCCGGCGGCGGTGATCAACCGCCAGGAAGTGCGGCCGATCGGCAATCGTCCGGCTCCGGAGCAGCGGCCGCAGCAGCCCCAGCCTGCGCCCACGATCCGGCAGCGCCCGCAGCAGCCCCAACAGCCACAGGCGCGGCCACAACCGCAACCTCGGCAGCAGGCGGCGCCTCGGGGCGGCGCGGAGCGGCCACAGGGAGCGCGTCCGCAGCCGCAGCATCAGGCTCCTCAGCGGCATAAAACGCAGTCAGACGACCTGAAAGAGCACTGATTAAACCAGAAGCGACCGTACCAGGACGGAGGGGTGCAACGCGCGCTCGCCGGTCAAATCGAGAATCTGGTGACGGCACGACGTCCCCGCCGCCACCACAACCGTGGCGGCGTCTTTCTCGCGCACCCGGGGCAGGAGCTTCCGCTCGCCGATGGCTTGCGAAACCTCGTAGTGGTCCTTCGAATAGCCGAATGAGCCCGCCATCCCGCAGCAGCCCGCGTCGGGATCGACAATCTCCGTGCCCGGAATCTTCCCGAGCAGCCGCAGGGCAGGGGGGACCAGCCCCATCGACTTCTGATGGCAATGTCCGTGAAACAGAATTTTCGGCGGACCGGCTTTGAATTGCAGGTTAAGCCCATCGGCGAATTCCTCGAACGAAGCGCACGCCTGCGCGATCACCTGAGCGCGCCGCTGCTCCTCACCGCGCAGCAGTGACGGAACATCTTCACGCATCGCCGAGAGGCAACTCGGTTCGCAGAAGATCAGCTTCTTCCCCGCAGCGGCTGCGTCGTAGAGCGCCGCCGTGTTCTGCCGCGCCAGTTCCGTCGCATCGCGCAGCAGCCCCTTCGAAATCATCGGCCGCCCGCAGCACCGGTTCGGCGCAAGCCCGACCCGTACCCCAGCGGATTCCAGAACCTCCCACGCCGCCACACCAATCTCCGGATCGTAATAGCTGGTGAAGGTATCGCCGAACAGCAGTACTTCCGGCGCCGTGTTACCTCTGCCGCGAAGCTGCGATTGCAACGTACGGCGGCTCAGCGCCGGCAGCGTCCGCCGATGGTCGATCCCGAACAGCGCCTCATTGAGATGCCGCACGGGAGCCGATTGCATCGCCCGATTCGCCAACGCCGCCACGGGGCTCATACGCTCGGCCGCCGCCCGTACATTGGCCAGGATCTTTACTCCCAGCGGCGTCCCGTAGCTCTGCCAATACCCGGCCAGAAACTCGCTCTTGAACCGCGCCATGTCCACGCCCACCGGACATTCCGCCTTACACGCCCGGCATTCGAGACAGAGATCCAGAGTCTCGTAAACACCGCGCTCATCGAGACCGGCTTCGCTCAGCCGTCCCGTCATCGCAAGCCGCAGCACATTGGCGCGGCCGCGCGTGACGTCCTTCTCCTCGCGCGTCGCCATGTAAGAAGGGCACATCGTCCCCTCCAGCTTCTTCCGGCACGCCCCGAGCCCGCTGCACATCTCGACCGCGCCACCCATCCCGCCGTACTCCGAGAAATCGAAAAACGTCGTGGGATTCGGCGTCACGTACCCGGCGCCGAAACGCAGGTTCGCCGTCAGCCCGGGGCTGTCCACAATCTTGCCCGGATTCAAAATCCCCTGCGGATCGAATGTGCGCTTGACGGTTCGGAACGCCTCGTACAGCACCGGCCCGAACATTTTCCGCATGAACGGACTCCGCACCATCCCATCGCCATGCTCGCCCGAAAGCGCGCCGCCGAACTCCAGCACCAGATCCGAAACCTCAGTCGCGATGCTTTCGAATTTCCGCACGCCCTCCGCCGTCTTCATGTTGACCACGGGGCGGACATGCAGGCAACCCACGGACGCATGCGCGTAAATCCCCGCGCTCGTCTCATGCCGCCGGATCAATTCCAGAAAACGATCGATGAAATCCCGCAGCCGCTCCGGCGCCCCCGCCGTGTCCTCCACGAACGAGAGCGACTTCGCATCGCCCTTCATCGTCATCGAAAGTCCGAGCGCCGATTCGCGGAGGCTCCACACGCGCGCCTGCTGGGCCATCTCCAGCGCATGGAAAAAGCGATAGCCGTAACCACGCTGCTTCAGCTCTGCTTCGAGCGCGTTCAGCCGCGGCGGCAGATCCTCTTTCCGGTCGCCGTAGAATTCCACGCACAGAATCGCGCCAGGTTCGCCTTCCACAAACGTCTCGCGCACACGCTGCAGATTCGGACTCAGCCTCGTGTGATCCAGAATGAATCTGTCCATCACCTCCACAGCCGAAGGCTTGTGGCCCAGAATCAGCGGCGTCGCTTCCAGGGCCTCCAGCACCTCGCCGAACTGGATCACCAGAACCGCTTTCTCGCGCGGCAACGGAACCAGATTCAGCTTCGCCTCCAGAATCACCGCGAGCGTACCTTCCGATCCCACGATCATCTTCGCCAGGTTGAACGGCTCCCGCCCCGGCACAAATTCATCCAGGTTGTAGCCGCCCACGCGCCGCAGCACTTTCGGAAATCGCCGGTCGATCTCGCCCTCATGTTCCGCGCTCAGCCACCGCACCGTGTTCTCGCACGTCGCATGCAGCGATCCCGGTTCAGCCGCGCAACCCGCCCCCAGCCGCGCAAGCGAGCCATCCGCCATCACGACTTCAAGCTCCATCACGTGATCGATCGTCTTCCCGTAGAGCACCGATCGCGCCCCGCTCGAATTGTTCGCGATCATCCCGCCGATTGTCGCCCGGCTCGCCGTCGAAACATCGGGCGCGAATCGCATTCCATACGGACGCAGCGCGGCGTTCAGCTCATCGAGCACAATACCCGGCTCGACCCGCACCCACCGCTCGGCGGCATTCAACTCCAGAATGCGGTTGTAATATTTCGACGTGTCGATCTGAAGCCCGGCCCCGATCGCCTGGCCCGCCTGCGAAGTCCCACCGCCGCGCATCGTGAGCGGAACCCGGAACTCCGCGCAGGCGCGCACTGCGGCAATCAGATCGTCCCGCGATTTCACGATCACCGCGCCCAGCGGCTCAATCTGATAAACGCTCGCGTCCGTGGAATAGAGCGCACGCGTCACGGCATCGAAGCGAACTTCGCCTTTGACCGTCGCTTCCAGCCTTTCGCGGAATCCGGCCGTCATTCGGTCAGCGCTGCCATCGCCGCCGCCACGCCGCCCTTGCGATGCGGCACCTTCGCGACTTCCAGCCCCATCTCGACGCCGCACAGCGTGCCCATCAGCATCAGATCGTTGAAGCTGCCGAGGTGGCCAATCCGGAAAACTTTACCCACCAGCTTCCCGAGTCCCGCCCCCAGCGACATATTGAAGTGCTTCAGAATAGTAGCCCGCAGATCGGTTTCGCTGTAGCCTTCCGGCATCATCACCGCCGTGGCCGAACTACTATACTCAGCGGGCAGGGCGGCGAAAACTTCCAGACCCCACGCCTGCACCGCGCGCCGGGTCGCTTCGCCATGGCGCTTGTGCCGCCGGAAGACATTGGGGAGCCCCTCTTCCTCCACCATCATCTTCGTCGCTTCGCGCAATCCATAGAGAAGATTGGTCGCAGGCGTGTACGGGTAGTATCCCTTCTGATTGATCTCCCGCATTTCCTCCCACCGCCAGAAGTTCTTCGGCAGATTCGCGCGCTTTCCTGCTTCGCGCGCTTTCGCGCTCACGGCATTGAACCCGAGCCCCGGCGGCAGCATCATCCCTTTCTGCGAACCGGCCACCGCTACATCGACTCCCCATTCGTCGTGCCGGTAATCGATCGACCCGAGCGACGAAACCGCGTCCACCATCAGGAGCGCCGGATGTCCCGCCGCATCCATCGCGCGCCGCAGCGCCGCGATGTCGGTCGTGACGCCGGTTGAAGTCTCGTTATGCACCGCCATCACCGCGCGAATCTCATGCGCGGTATCTTTGCGCAACCGCGCCTCCAGTTCATCGGCGTCCGCGCCGCGCCGCCAGTCGCCGCCCAACAACTCCACCTGCAGTCCGAAATTGCGAGCGACTCGAGCCCACAGCGTCCCGAACTGGCCGCAGTCAAAAGACAGAACCTTGTCGCCGGCGCTCAGCGTATTCACCAGCGCCGCCTCCCACGCCCCGGTCCCCGAGCCGGGGAAAATCATCACATCGCCGGCAGTCTGGAACACGGCCTTCATGCCCGCGATGCACGCAAACCCGAGCTCAGCGAAATCAGGACCGCGATGATCGATCGTCGGATTCGCGATCGCATGCAGCACGCGATCGGGTACATTCGTAGGTCCGGGAATCTGCAGAAAATGGCGGCCAGGCTGGTAGGGCATTCGCGACCAGTTTACAATGGCTGCCGGCGATGAAACTGAACTTCGCGAAAGCGTTGAAGATCGCGCAGGTGCTCGGCGATGTGGAGGAATCCACGTCTTACGGCACGCCCGCCATCAAACTTCAAGGCAAACTGATCGCCCGTCTGAAAGAAGACGGCGATTCACTCGTGGTGGGAACAACTTTCGAGGAGAGGGCCGAGATGATGGCGGCCGATCCCGAAACTTACTACATTACGGACCACTACCTCAACGCCCCATGGGTTCTGGTTCGCCTTTCGAAGGTGCATCCCGATGCCCTCCGCGACCTTCTCGCCCGCGCGCTCAAGCTTGCGAAGAAGTAATTACCAGCGCAGCAGCACGAGTTCGGAACAAAACGCCGGACCCATCGCCGCGAGGATGCTCCACGTTCCCGGCGCCGGCCGCTTCGCCATGGTCTTCTCAAGAACCATCAGCACGGAAGAAGACGAGAGATTCCCCATCTCTCCCAGCGCTTCCCACGATGCCCATAGCGCTTCATCGCCAATCCCCAGCGCCTGCGCCGTAGCCCGCAGAATCTTCGGGCCGCCAGTGTGCAGCATCCAGCAACCAATATCCGCGCGCGTGACGCCGTTCTCGCTCAGGAGCTTATCGAGATCGTTCCCCACATTGCCCGCAATCACATTCGGCACTTCCGGCGAAAGCACGATCTGGAATCCGTTCGCCGAGATATCCCAACCCATCACGCTTTCCGTGTTGGGATAAAACGTCGGCTGAGTCGCGATGATTTCCGGTCCCGCCGTGTTGTTCTTCGCCGCCGCTGTCTCGCTGCCCGCCACGATCACCGCGGCCCCGCCATCGCCAAATAGGCCGGTCGAGATCAGATTCGCCATCGACAGGTCCTCGTGCTGGATCGTGAGCGTGCAGAGTTCCACAGAAAGCAGCAGCGCGTATTTCTTCGGATAAGCGCGCACGTAATCCGCCGCGAGCGAAATCCCCGCCGCGCCGGCCACGCAGCCCAGCCCGAACACCGGCACTCGCCGCATACCGGTCGAAAGCTCCAGCTTATTGATGAGCCGCGCGTCGATCGACGGGCTCGCAATCCCGGTCACCGATACAAAGAAGAACGCCGAAATTTCACTCTTGTCGATTCCCGCCTGTTCGACCGCGGCCGGAATCGCCTTCTCCCCGAGTTCAATCGCGGTCCGGATCCAGACGTCATTGGCCTCGCTGAAGCGCAATCCGGGATACTCTTCGATCGGCAGCGAGAGATAACGCCCATTGACGCCGACGTTGCTGTGCAGCAACTCAAACTTCCGCCGCTCGGGCAGTCGGTCGCCCCAGTACGCTACAAACGCGTCACAAAGCGCTTTTTGGTCATAGTGATACTTCGGGAATGCGCTTGCGGCGCCGACAATCCTCATTTCGCGGTAACGAGCCTTTCCAGTTCGTCGCGATAGAGGTGATTGCCCGGATACTCCTTGGAGAGCCAGGTCAGCTTCTGTTTCGCGCCGTTTCGATTATTGTCTCTCAGGTCCGCGATTGCCAGCAGAAGCTGGGCGTAGGGCTTGAAGTAATGCCCCTTTTCGGCTGTAATTGCACACTTTTCGAGCCCCACCTCCCGGCTGGTCTGCGCGCCGCCCAGCCGCAGGAACCAGCGCAGCGCGACGTTTTTCTGGCTCAGCAGGTAATTCTCGATTCCCTGCGCGATATAGGCGTCGTAAACGTCCGGATGAATGGCGAGCAGCTTCTGGGCGCGCTCACGGCTCTCCTTCACTTCGGAGAGCGCCGCCAGATGATGCCGGTCGATCATGGCGTCGTAGTTCGCGTGCAGCCCAAAGCTCATGGTTTCGGCCAGCATGGCATCCGGGTCGCCCGGCGACTCCTTCAGCTTCGCCGCGGCCACCCTGTCGCCCAGGTCGAGCGCCGCATCGAATTTTTTGCGAATTTCCGGATCGCCTTTCGGCTTGTTAACGACGAAGTAGCTTTCGTCCTTCGTCAGATAGTCGGACCTCAGAATCCCCAGCCGGTCGAATTCTGTAAACAGGTAGGCCGCCGCGTCGGAAACCGGCCCCATAGCGTCCGTTGGGCTCGTTTTTTCGTATTGCGCGAACGTCTGGTGGGCGTGGCCGAAATCGAGGTTGTACATCTCGCGGTAGCCCTGATCAAGCAGGGTTTCCGCACTGCAGCTGAGGGGGACCAGAGCGGCAATCACAAACAGGGCGAACATGGCCGCAGGGGTCCGAATCAGCATTCCCACTATTGTAGACGAACGCCCGCAAGATATGGTTTCCGAAAGCTTTATGCTTCGCGCTAGAGTAGAAACTTGATCAAAGCCGTCATTTTCGACCTGGGCCGCGTCATCGTCCCTTTTGACCTCGCCCGCGGCTACAGCCGCATCGCCGAGCTTACCGGTCTGGCTCAGGCTGAGATCCCGGAACGGATCCGTTCCACCGGTTTCATCGAACGCCTCGAATCCGGGACAATCGAGCCGCGCGAGTTCGCCCGCCAGCTTTCGGAAGTCCTCGGGCTCCAATGCAGCTATGAGGAATTCTGCGAAATCTGGAGCTCCATCTTCCTGCCCCCGACCTTAATTCCCGAAGAAATGCTCGTGAAGATCGCCGCCTGCTTCCGCCTGGTTCTGCTCTCGAACACGAACGCGATCCACTTCGATATGATCCGGGCGAATTATCCCCACCTGCGCCATTTCCACGCGCTGGTGCTCTCGCATGAGGTTGGCGCCATGAAGCCTTCGCCGCGCATCTACGAACAGGCCGTCGCCGCCGCCGGTTGCCGCCCGGAAGAATGCTTCTTTACGGATGACATTGCGGCATACGTCGAGGGCGCGCGCCGCTACGGAATCGACGCCGTTCAGTTCGAATCGGCCGAACAGATCGAGCGCGAACTGAAGCATCGCAACGTGCTTTCCTAAAGTCGCTGAGGGCTCTAACCATCCAGTAGCCCGCCGTGGCCCAGGCAGGCGACTTCCCAGCGCGAAATGCGATACCGCGCCATCATCGGCGGCAGCAGCAGATCCACTACATTCGTCCGCAATGAGCGGAAACAGCCCGGCGCGGACACCACCGGAATCTCGTTCATATAGCCCAGCAGCAGCAGGTGTCCCGGCTCCACAGGCGCCAGATAGCGCTCGATGGGGCATCCCACCTTCGTCATCGCACGGCCCACCGTATCGTCCGGCCCTGCGGGCGCCGTGGTGGATGCGATCAGCACAACCGTAGATCCGCTGTTCACCAGATACTGGATAGCCCGCGATACCTGCTCGTCCGTTTCGATCGCCGTCACCCCGCGGTGAGAGTAGACTCCGAACCGCTCCAGCTTTTGACGGACAATCGGCTCAAATAATGTGCGCGCCCGGTCGCCATCCAGAGGATCGCAATAAACCACCCCAATACGGGCGCCGTGAATGGGCCGCGCCTGTAACACCGGACCTTTGTTCCGTAACGCATTCACGGATTTTTCGAAATCCGTCCGGGAAACAGCAAAAGGCGCGCTTTTTACCGTTGCAATTCGCTGGCCCCGCGTCGCCATACTGAAGTTTAGAGTGGTCGCGATGACCAGTCCGGATGTGCAGTTGATCTCGCGCAGCAGGTTGTCATCCACCAGCGTACAAATGGTTTCCGTCGCCACTAGATTCGCCCTGCCGCCGGATACCGGTTCGACCCGGTAAGACCCGCAGGCAAGCTCTGCCGTGACACCCCAAACCGCTTCATCCTCGGGCATTTCGCCGTCTTCCAGCTCCGCCACCCAAACTTCTTTCATGCCTTCCATTTCGAGTGCGCGGATATCTTCCGCTCGAAGCAGATGGCCTTTCGCCATCAGTTTCTTTCCCCCCGACCGGAAGATCGTCGTGGAAAGAATTCGCCCCGCGCCTTCCTGAATGTCGATCGTCTGAGCTCGCATGAACTCCTCCTTCCGGCCTGCGTGAAGCGTGACCCCATTCACGCGCGCCGTATTCGTTTCTGTTTAATCCGACAGATTATTAGCCTAAATTAAATTCATCACCGGTGCGATTGCATAAAATATCACATCATTTGTACTTTAGACAATATTTTTTCAGGAAATGAGTCCTATACGGCCTGGGCTGCTCCCTGCGCGGCGCGATCGTGTAATCTCGAAGGCGGAGGTCAGGCATGTCTCTTCGTCCCGTTAAACGGCTCATCCATTCCAAACCTGCCGTGGAAGGCGCGGGCGTCTACCTGCGCCGGGCATTCGGCTTTGGCAATACATCGGATTTCGATCCCTTTCTCCTGCTGGATGATTTCCGGAATGACGTTCCGGCCGAGTATCTGAAGGGCTTTCCGTGGCATCCCCATCGCGGCATTGAAACAGTCACATACGTTCTCGCGGGCAATGTGGAGCACGGCGACAGCATGGGTAACCGCGGCGTGATCGGGGCCGGCGACGTGCAGTGGATGACGGCCGGCAGCGGCATCATTCACCAGGAAATGCCCAAAGGCGATGAGACCGGCCGCATGCACGGCTTCCAGCTCTGGGCCAACCTGCCCTCGTCATTAAAGATGACAGCGCCGCGTTATCAGGAAGTGAAATCCGGCGATATTCCCGGCATTACCGACGATGACGGAACTTTTGCGCGCGTCATCTGCGGGAATTTCTGGGGAAAGACCGGCCCGGTCGATGGGATTGCCGCCGAGCCGACATATCTCGATATCTCAGTCCCGCCCGGCCGGCGCAAGACTCTGCCGGTGGAGACGACGCGCCACGCCTTCGCCTACGTGTTTGCGGGCAGCGGCAAGTTCTGCAATGCCTCCGGTCCGCTGCAGGTCCCCACGGAGCCCGCCACATGGGCGGACACCACGCCGCCGGCCGAAGCAGGGAACCGTTCACTCATCCTTTTCGATCGCGGCGATGAGGTGGTCGTCGAAGCCGGGGACGACGGCATCCGTTTCCTGCTGGTCTCGGGCAAGCCGCTCGAAGAGCCGGTCGCCTGGTATGGGCCGATTGTCATGAATACGCAGAGCGAACTCCGCGCCGCGTTCGATGAACTGGAGAAGGGGACTTTCCTGAAGTCTTAAGCGCGCGCTTCCATCGCGACCGCGTTTTCGAACCGGCCCGCGTCTTCCACGCGCGCAAACATCGGGTCTTCGCAATCGCCGAACTGGCAGCGCCGGGTTTGCTCGAATCCGTGCTTTTCGAGGGCCGCGCGCAGGGAAGGCCCGTCCCACATCCAGAGGTGCTCAGAGGTGTTGAAAAGCCTCCGGGCAAGCCCCATCAGGCCGTGTTGCCGCTGTTCGACGCCCATGCTGGCGCTTCGCAGGAACTCGCTGTTGCCGTCGGCTTCACCGCGGCTGAGGCGCGCCAGATAATCCCGCGCGCACCATTCGAGATCGGGAACCACCAGCCGGAAGATGCCGGATTTTTCCAGCATCCGATGTGTGTTACGGAGTGCCTGATGGAAATCCGCGAGCGTCAGGTGTTCCAGCACGTGGCTCGCGTAGACGCCACGGCAGCTTCCATCCGGAACCGGCAAACGCTTCACGATATCGCCGGCGCGGACGCTCGCCGGGAACCGCTGCGCGTTTTTCGTATAGCGCCCGACCGCCGGCAGCCTCTCCCAACGCAGCGTCAGTGACGCGTCGTAATTTTCCCAGCCTTCCGGAGCGCTCCACCCGCAGCCGTATTGAACATACCGCGCCATCCAGCGCAGTATAGCGGCTCGCTACTTGCCGACAGCCATGATCGTGAATGAATCGGCAACCATTGGACCGCGGCCCGGTCCGCGCCCTCTTGCGGGAGCGCCCGCCGGCGCCGGACCGTATTCCGCGCCCATCGTGAGAATACGATCGGTTTTGCGATCGATCGTCATCGTCTTCGCGCCGGTCATGGTTTTCACAACCTGTTCGACTGCGAAACTTGTGGGGCTGTTCTCTTTTACGACCGTCAGCGTGCCGCTGCCCGCCGCGCTAAACGCTTCCATCGTATTCGGATTGAAGCCGCCGCCATCCGTGCCGGGGTCGATCGGGACGGAAGTGATCACCGAGCCGTTCTTCGCGTTGACCATCACCATCGCCGCGGGATTGCGGCAGGTGGCGAACAGGATTTCGTTCTTCACATCGAAGCCGAGTCCCGCGCAGCCATCGCCTTTTTCTTTGATGTCATAGTGGCCGGTTACTGTCCGCGTTTTCGCATCCACCACGGCGATGCTGCCCTTGTCTTCAATGTCGACATAGACGTGACCCTTGCCATCGGTCACCGCCGCTTCCGGCGCGCCGCCCAGGTCGATGGTGCCCAGCACAGAGCCATCCGCTGCGTCGATCACCGTAGCGTTCGGAGCGCTGTGGCTGAAGATGTAGACGTGGTGGTCAGATGGGTCCGCCATGATGCCGTCCGGGCCACCCTCCACGGGGATCGTTTTGATCACCGCGAGCGTCTTCGCGTCGAACATGACCACGGGCTTGCTGCTGACGAAACCATGTCCGGATTTCGTATCGACGGCCGCGCCGCGTGCGTTCGCGTTTGGAATCGAGCCGACCGGCTCCAGCGTGTCGAGATTGAACACGTCAATCCGCGGGTTCGGCTGCCCAGGGCGGGGAATATAAAGCTTCCTGCCGTCATTGTCGGCGTAGATGTAATCGAAGCCGCCTTCACCGCCGGTTTTTGCGGTCTTCACGACTTTGTACGGCCCTGCGGTCTGTGCCAACGCCAGACATGCAATCAGGGCACCGCCCGCGATCACCGTAAGGGAAACCTTGTACATCCAAACTCCTTGGGAGAGACTTCTCCGAATGGATTATGAGCGCTGATTCTGAAAATGGGCTGAACCCGAGGCGCAAAAAAATCCTCGCGTCCGGAATCCGAACGCGAGGACCGTATTGTTTTGAGATGTCAGAGCGGTTATTCGCCGCCGCCACCGCCGATGTTGCTCCATCCGCTGCCGAGCGGGTCAGCGCCCTGGCTCGGAGCCGCGCGGAGAATCGGGTCGACGCCGCTCAGCACCATCATGGCCGTATAGGAATCGCCGGTAGCCGGCCCGGATACGATGATGGCGTCGCCAGACTTCAGGTCCGCCACCTTCTGATCAGGCTGGCTATCGATCAGGGTCTGGATCTGATTGCCGCCGCGTCCGCGTCCACCGCCTCGCGCGAAACCGCCGCCGCCCGATCCGCCCGGAGCGCCAGCGCCGGGACC
>DASYCD010000169.1:0-2282 GCA_036500405.1 Bryobacteraceae bacterium | reverse complement strand
AATTCTCGCGGTCGTAATGGATCCATCGCGTCACTTTTGTCCAGCCGTGTGCGTTCGCATCGTCCTGCTTCAGCCAGGACGTCCGCACCACCGCCCATTCCAGCGCTCCGCAGTCGTCGTAGCTCCAGTTGATGACTTCATCGGCCGCATACGCGACCAGATAAGCCCGGCTGAGTCCCGTCTCATCTTCTTCCGCGCGCGATCGTACCTCGCCACCGGGGCGCGGGAAATCCACCGCGACATACGACTTGCCGCAAACCAGCGCTTCCGTCAATTGCTGCCGGAAGAATTGAGTGAGCGTCGTGCCGCGCCGGTCGCAGTTCTGCACGAACTCCGCGAAAAACTCCCGCGACCGGGCGCCTCCCTCGCTCAGTTCGATCACCGGCTCCTCGCGCATCAGCGTCGCCGCGTACCAATCCACAATCGAGCCCACGTAGTTTTCATAGAAAACCCGCGCCAGTCTTTCGTGATAAACCTCCGGCGGCTCGCGATGCCGCCGCACCAGATACTCCGCCGCGTTCAGCCGGAACTGCTCGCCGCCGCCATAGAGGTCGCGATACCGCCGCCACATCCCCGCGCTGCGCGCGAAATCCGGATGCTCCCGTGCGATGTGTTCGTTCATGCTCATATCAGCCTTTGCCCCCGCTCGCCCACCGTTCCGCTGTTGTGGCATTCCTGCCAGACCAGATAACCCACCGCATCTGACGAATGCGTCCGCCGCCGGTCCTTCGTTTTATCGATCTGCGTCGAGTCCTCTTAGTACGAGACCTGCTCGAAATCGTCGATCAGCTCTTTGCATTTCGGCGACACGAACATCGACACCTCATCGGCCGCGTTCCGCAGTTTTCCGTTTACCGTCACCACACGATCCCGCACACTCGGATTCGACTTCGGCACATGGAACCGCACCCGCACACCGCGCGCGCGGAAAAAATCACGAATCACGCCGTAGTCGGTCGAATCCGAGCTCGTATGCATCGCCGACCCGCTGGCGTCTCCGTACACCTCCACGCCGCCCGCCGGATTTCCGAACCGCTGCACGAACTCTTCGCACAACTGCTCCGTCGTCGCTCGCCGCAGCACGATCTCATCCAGCACCTGAACTTCATCCTTCACCTTTTGCGCGACGAGCGAGCACAGCGGGTCAACATTGAAATCGAGCGCCCACAGCAGCGGTAGCCCCTGCACGGGAGCCAGTTCCCTCACGTTCCGCTTTCGATCGAACGACGAATACACCAGTCCGCCGCGCACGTTCAGGTAATCGCCCATCACTTCCTGGCGAAAAAAGTTCTCGTCATAGCTCGCGCGCAGCCGGTCGTAAAAATCCGGCACCTCATCCAGCAGGAAACGGTTCTCGTACGGTTTCGCCAGAATCGCTTCATAACCTTCCACTGGATGCGCAATGAACTTCCGGTACACCCAGTCGAATCCCTTCGGCGTCCACACCGCAAAACCGCAACGCCGCGTCGCTTTCGGATCGCGCAGACGGCCCTCGAGCCGCAACCACGCGCCCTCCTGCGTGTACGTCAGCTCATCCAGTCCGAACCACGCCAGATTCGTACCGCGCAGCCGGTCGAAATCATCCACCGGCCTCAGCAGAATTCGCGACCCGCTGTCCTTCATCGTCAGGATGTTGTCGCCCTTGTTCCACTCGAACGGAATCTGATTCCTCTCCAGAATCTCCGTGAGCGACGCAAGCGTTGAATCCCGCAGCATCGGAAACGTAGGCGCGCCGAGCAATCCCGCCCGCCCCGGATTCTGATACGACAGCCGAATCGCCTCCTGGCAGAGCGCCTGGCTCTTGCCCGAACCGATCGGTCCCGAAAATCCCTTGAACCGCGCCGGCGAATCGTGAAACCGCTGCTGGCTGGGCAGCGGCGTATGCCGCACTAATCGATCGATTCGGTGCATTCGTCCTCAACCCATCGCGCCGATACCGAGCGCGGCTTTTCTTCTTCGAGTTCCCGCCGCAATTGCAGCAACCGAATCAAATCCGTGATCGATCCCTTTTCCTCCGTCTTCGTACTGAGATGCTGGCTGATGGCTCCAATCGCCTTCTGCACCACGTCCAGCAGCTGCGCGTCGTGCTCAGCTACGCTTCTCATGTCGAGAAATTTAGCAGCGGTCCCACAAGCAAAATTGGGCGTGTTTTTGCAAGCCCGCAAAAACAAAGCAAATATAGTTCGCACTTTTCTGAACACGGGTCTGCAAAGCCGCGTTCCTGAGCATCCAACGTCTCGCGACGCTGGTCTGCGCGCCGAGTCCGGAGGTCACCACTCAGG
>DASYCD010000168.1:0-15758 GCA_036500405.1 Bryobacteraceae bacterium | reverse complement strand
GGCGATGTACCAGTTG
Source organism: Bryobacteraceae bacterium (assembly GCA_036500405.1). Classification (GTDB taxonomy): domain Bacteria; phylum Acidobacteriota; class Terriglobia; order Bryobacterales; family Bryobacteraceae; genus BOG-234. The sequence continues at coordinate 15,742 of DASYCD010000168.1, read as the reverse complement.
TTGCCGAAGGGATCTTTGACGTTGGCGGTGCGTTCGCCCCATTCCTGATCTTTCGGCGACTGGAGCGATTTTGCTTTCGCTGCGATGGCACGTGCGTAGGCGGCATCGACATCCGGCACGTAGATGTGGAACGCCATGGGCGCGGGTTCGCCCTTCCAGGAAAGGTTGGGAGCGCCGCCGCCCATCATGAGCAGCGAATCTCCTATCTGGACTTCGCCGTGATACCCACCGGCGGAGCCCACATGAAGTTCTTTACTTTCGATTTTGTGCGATGGCCCGAAGACGTTCTTCAGAAAGTCAACGAAGCCGGGAACGTCCTGAACGGTGGGGTAGGCGTGGAGTGACACGCCTCAATTTTAGACGAATTCCTTGAAGAGTTCTTTGGCCGGGCGGGCGATTACCTGACGGTCTACCAGGATGCCATCTTCTCCGGCAACATCCGAACCGGCGTCCACGGCCGCTTCCACGCTGGCGTTGTCGCCGGTCATTAGAACGAAGCCCTTGCCACCGAGCGCCATCGCGAGGTGTACGCGGAACAAGGTGACATTGGCGGCTTTTACCGCGGCGTCGGCCACGTCGATGATGCTCGATGCGGAAAACGTTTCGATGATGCCGAGCGCATCGGCCGCCGCGGGGTCGAGCACGACGTTGCCCATGATGGCCGGAAAGATCGACGGATGCACGCGCGTGATGTGGCGCTTCTCGATGATGGCGCCGCGGCCCGCCGTGTTCGCGGCTTCGAGGGACGCGCTCACCGCATCCGAACTGCCCGCCACGGCGACGAGGAATTTGCCGGAGCAGATGGTGCGCGCCATGATGATCTTCACGTTCGCGGCCTTGATCATGGCGTCTTCCACTGTATAGCCGCGGGCGACGCTCGAAAGCTCCACCAGTCCGATTGAATCGAGTTCTTCCATTGGTTTCTTCCTATGCCGTGATGGTCACGGAGCTGCTCACGTCAGTCACAGTGCCATCGATGCTGGCATGAATGCGCGCGCCGAGCGCTTTTTCCGCGGGTTTGGCGATCAGATCGCCGGCCTTCACTCTGTCTCCGACTTTCACCTGCGCCACCGCGGGCGCGCCCGTGTGCTGCTTCAGCGGCAGCACCACTTTTTTCGGATGAAACTCGTGCTTCGTCAGCGGGCCGACGTTGCGGTAATTATCGAGACCGAGCTTCAGGATCAGGCGCTTCGTCGAAATGCGGCGATAATCCTTCATCGGATGGACTTCGATGTCGTTCGGATCGCCTTTGAACTTGAGCCCCTGCTCGCGCGCGGCGGGTTTACCCTGCACGCAGACGTTTTTCGGATCGAGATCTTCAGGGCAGGAAAAGAGCGAACACAGGTTGCACTCGCAGCAGTAAAGCGTCGCCGCCACCAACTGCTCATTCGACTTCCCAAACATCAGCGCGCGCATCGCGGCGTGCGGTTCGATCGGATGGCCCAGCAGATAGCGCGGGCAGAGGTCCGTACAGAAGCGGCACTGATCACAGGCGGATTTGCCGATCTGATGAATTTCCGCCCACGGCATCCGGTAGCGCTTGATGAGCGAGTGATCGGCAGGCAACACAATGATGCCGCCCAGCGTTTTCGTGACCGGCTGATCCAGGCTTTGCGCAAGATTGCCCATCATGGCGCCGCCGAGAAGAACGCCGAAATCCGGGACAGTCGCGCCACCCGCAGCTTCGATCACTTCGCCGATGGTGATGCCGACCGGTACGGAAACGGTAATCGGGTCGGCCACAGCTCCGGCAACCGTGAGGTACTTATGGGTCACCGGCTTGTCGATCCCGATATTCATGAGCGTTTCCACGTTCATGACGACCGCGCCTACGTCCTTCGGCAAACCGCCGGGCGGGATGACCCGCTTCGTGATGTCGTTCACCATCACAAACTCGTCGCCTGCGGGATACGAGTCCGAGAGCGGGAAGATCCGCATGTCCGCCGGAAGCTTCGGCTGGAGCGCGTCCATTACGCCGTGATACTTATTCTTGATCCCGATGACGGCTTCGGAACACCCCGCGAGCGCCATCGACGCACGGATGCCCTTGAGCATGTCGTCGGCGTGGTGCAGCAAAAGTTCTTTGTCCTTATGGAGAAGCGGTTCGCACTCGGCGCCGTTCACCAAAAGCTGGGGGACCTGCGTGCTTAATTTGACAGATGTTGGAAAACCGGCGCCGCCAGCCCCCACAATCCCGAGTTCGGCTATCCGTTCGAGGGTCATTTTGAACGATTCTGATTGACTCTGATTGAAAGTATATATAAAATGGCGTAGGATAGTCAATTACGTGCAATGAAGATTCTCGTCGTCAATATTGGCACGACCTCTCTGAAGTACCGGCTCTACGACATGGAGTCGGGAAAAGTGATGGTGAAGGGGATGGTCGAGCGAATTGGCCAGGCGGGAAATTGCCCGGACTATGAGGCGGCGATCGGGCAGTGCCTGGGCGAGCTGCCAATTGGCCTGAACGAGCTGAGCGCGATTGGATTTAAGGCCGTGCACGCGGGTCCGGTGACGGGCGCGGTGCGGGTGGACGACAAAGTTCTGCAGGCGATGGAGGAGTACACGTTCCTCGCGCCGGCGCACAACCCTCCTTATATCGCGGCGATGCACGCGTTTCAACACCAGATTCCGAGCGTGCCGCTTGTCGCCTTGTTTGAAACTGCATTCTTCGGCGAGGTCGCCGAAGGGACCCTCACTTATTCCGTTCCTTATGAATGGAAGGACAAGCTCGGGATTCGCCGCTACGGTTTCCACGGAGCGAGCCATCGCGCAGCCAGCGAGCGAGCGCAGGAACTCCTGGGGCGGAAGGACATCCGCCACGTTTCGATTCATCTCGGCGGAAGCTCCAGTCTGGCCGCGATTCGCAATGGCGTCGCGCTCGATTGCAGCTTCGGGATCTCACCGCAGTCGGGGATTCCGCACAACAACCGCACCGGCGACGTGGACGGCTATGCCGTTCTGTTTGCTATGAAACGCCTGAATGTTGGCGTGGATGAGATGGCGAAAATCCTGGCGTCGAAATCGGGACTCGCCGGCATGAGCGGCACCTCCGGCGACATGCGCGACATCGAAGCGGGCATTGCGAAAGGCGATCAGCGCTGCCAGGTCGCGATGGACGTTTTCGTGAAGGCGATCCGGAATTACATCGGCGCATTTCTGGTGGAGCTGGGCGGCGTGGATGTGGTGACATTCTCGGGCGGCATCGGTGAGAACGGCGCTTCGACGCGCGAAGCAGTCTGCAAGGGTCTGGGGTTCATCGGAATCGAGCTGGATTCCGCGAAGAACGCCGCGGCGCGCGGCGAGGCGAAGATTTCGGCCGACAATTCCAAAATTCCGATTTATATTGTTCCGGCGGATGAAGAGCGCATTGTGGCGCGCGCAGCCGCCGAAGTGGTGGCAGGATGATTTCACGCGAAGTAGTGGAAAGCGTCGTTCGCGATGTCATAACGCGGCGCCTGGTAACGGGCGTAGGCGGGAAGCGGCGCTCAGGGCCTCCGCTGCGGGTCGATGCCTCCGCGCGGCACATGCACCTTTGCCGGGCAGATATCGATGCGCTGTTCGGACCGGGCTATGAGCTGACGGAATATCGTCCGCTCTACCAGCCGGGCAATTTTGCGGCGAACGAAATGGTAACGCTGATCGGGCCGCGCAGCCGGGTCATTTCGAATCTGCGCATCCTCGGTCCGCTGCGTCCGGAATCGCAAATCGAGCTGGCCTACACCGATGCGATCAGCCTCGGTCTCGACAACGTGCCGGTGCGACTTTCCGGAAATATTGTGGATACGCCGGGCGCGTGGATCATGGGGCCAAAGGGCATGATTCAGCTCAAGCGCGGCATTATTCGCGCGGCGATTCACGTCCACATGAATCCGGAAGACGCGGAATTTTACGGCGTGAAGCAGGGAGATCTGATGAAGCTGCGGGTGGGCGGTCCCGCGGCGGTGACGTTCGAGAAGGTGCATGTCCGGATTGATCCGACGGTACTTCTGAACATTCACATGGATACGGATGAAGCGAATGCGTGCGGTCTGAGCATGGCGAAGGAAATCGAGCTTTTCAAGTAGGGAGAGAGAGCGAAACATTATGAAGCAAGCGTTAGGAATGATCGAGACCAAGGGCTTTGTGGCGCTGGCGGAAGCGACCGATGCCATGTTGAAGGCGGCGAACGTCGTGCTCACCGGCTGGGAAAAGGTCGGCAGCGGCCTGGTAACGGCTTTTGTGGAAGGCGATGTGGCGGCGGTTCGGGCGTCGATTGACGCGGGCGCCGCGGCGGCGAAGCGAATCGGCGACGTGTCCGTGGTGCAGGTAATTCCGCGCCCGCACGAAGATCTGACGGCGTTTGCCCCTCCGCTTAAAAAGGAACCGAGCCCGGCTGGCGAAAATGACAAGGCCGGCGCGGTGGGCTTCATCGAAACGCGCGGACTGGTCGGTCTGATCGAAGCGAGCGACGCGATGGCGAAGGCCGCGAACGTGAAGATCGTCAAGCAGGTGGAGATCGGCGGCGGTTTTGTGACGTCGATTGTGCGCGGCGATGTGGGCAGCGTTCGGGCTGCAGTGGATGCCGGCGCAGCGGCTGCGCGTCGCGTGGGTGAGTTTGTTTCGTCGCATGTGATTCCGCGTCCGAGCGACGGGCTGAATGACGGATTGCTGCGGTAAGCAGGGACGCAGGAGAAAAAACACATGGAAAACCAAGCGGTTGGAATGATCGAAACGAAGGGTCTTGTGGCCCTGGTGATCGCGACGGACGCGATGCTGAAGGCGGCAAAGGTGCAGTACAGGGGCTGGCGCAAAGTCGGCAGCGGCTTCTGCACGGCGTTCGTGACGGGCGATGTGTCGAGCGTGAAGGCGGCGGTGGATGCCGGCGCGGCCGCGGCTCGTCCCGTAGGCGAACTGGTCAGCGTGCACGTGATTCCGCGTCCGCATGACGATCTCGGGACCGTGCTGCCGAAGTAATTGCTGCTCAGGGAAACGCAAGAGGATTCATGTTTCTGGCGAAGGTGATCGGTACTGTGGTCGCGACGCAGAAGAGTCCCGAATTTAACGGGATGAAGCTGCTGTTGATCCAGCCGTACATCAATAAAGACAAGACGCTGGTGATGTCGGGCAGCTCGATCGTGGCGGTCGACAGTCTGGGCGCGGGGATTGGCGAATGCGTGATGTTTACGCAGGGCAGTTCCGCGCGCCTGACTCCCGCGACGAAGCAGGCGCCGGTGGATGCGGTGATCGTCGGAATTGTGGATTCGGTGGAAGTGGAAGGAACCACGGTAGCGAAGCCGTGAGGCTTCGCGATCAAGGCAGCGAAGCCGTAGGGGAAAGCGTATGACGTTGAATCAGGATTTAGTCGCAGAGATTACGCGCGAAGTAGTGGCGCGGCTGCAGGCGCAAATGCAGCAGGCGGCGCCGGTGAGTTCGGGCGCTGAGATTCGGGACGGTGTTTTTCCGACGGTGGACGATGCGGTGAAAGCGGCCGCGGCGGCGCAGTTGAAGGTGGGCCAGCTCAGTCTCGATGAGCGAGCCAAGGCAGTGGCGATCATCAAGCGCATGTGCGAAGAGAACGCCGATGACTGGGGCCGCCAGGAGATGGACGAGACCAAAATCGGTCGCCTGGACCACAAGATCGAGAAGCTCAAGATCGTGAAGCAGGTGCTGGGCACGGAAGCCATGCGCAGTGATGTTCGCGCGGATTCCACCGGTCTGTGTCTGATTGAGCGCGCGCCGTGGGGCGTGATCGGTATGGCGCTACCTGCCACGCATTCGATTCCGACGATGGCGAGCAATGCGATCAATGTGATTGCGGCGGGGAACACGGCGGTGTTCTGTCCGCATCCGGCTGGATCGAAGTGCGCGGCGATGGCGCTGCGAGCGTTCAATCGCGAGATCGAGCGCGCGACCGGCGTGGCCAACATGATCACGACGATGGCGGATCCGACGATCAAGTCGGCCGAAGAGATGTTCCATCATCCGGGTATTGCTCTGCTTTGCGTGACCGGCGGGCCATTTGTGGTGAAGGCTGCGGCGAAGTCAGGCAAGCGCGTGATTGCGGCGGGCCCGGGCAATCCTCCGGTGCTGGTGGATGAGACGGCCGACCTGTATCACGCGGCGAAATCGATCATCGCGGGCGCGGGTTTCGATAACAACCTGCTCTGCATCGGCGAGAAAGAAGTTTTTGTGGTGGAGAGCGTGTTCGATCAGTTCCGTGCGGCGATGAAGCGCGCGGGCGCGTTCGAACTGGATGCCGCGGCTGTGGAGCGGCTTTCCGACGCGGCCTTCAAGTTCGATGGGCCCGGCAAGGGCTGCGGACGCGCGCATCTGAAGCGCGATCTGGTGGGAAAGAACGTCTCCGAGCTTGCTGCGGCGGCGGGCGTGCAGGTTCCGGCCGGCGTCGATTTGCTGTTCGGTGAAACGAAGGCCGATCATGCATTCGTGGTGGAAGAGCAGATGATGCCGTTCATCCCGATTGTGCGCGTTCCGAACGCGGACGCAGGGATCGCGGCGTCAGTGGAAGCGGAGCACGGCTACCGGCATACGGCGGTTGTTCATTCGAACAACATGGATGTGGTGACCCGGATGGCGCGGGCGATGAATACGACGCTGTTCGTACAGAACGCGCCATGTACGGCGGCGTTGGGCAGCGACAGCCCCGGCTATCTGAGCTTCAGTATTGCGACTCCGACGGGCGAAGGCATCACGACTCCGATGACGTTCACTCGCGAGCGGCAGATTGTGCTGGGACGGGGAGCTTTGAGAATCATTTAATGTATTTGGCTCGCATCGACGGCATGCTGACTTCGACGGTCAAACACGAAAGCCTGCACGGATTTCGGTTTCTGATCGCGCAGCGGCTGGAAGGTGACGGGTCGGATAGTGGTGAGCCGCAGGTGATCGCGGATATGATCGGGGCGCGGATCGGCTCGATTGTGCTGGTGACGACAGATAACGAATCGGTGCGAAAGGCATCGGCGAATACGAATCCGATGCGCCTGGCGGTGATGGGGATTGTGGATTCGGTGTATCCGGAGTTGGGCGCAGTGCCGGAGAAAGCGCCATGAGGCTCGGAGTGATTCGCGGCACGGTGACGCTGAATCTGTCGGTCCCGACGCTGGAAGGTTTGCGCCTGGTGATCCTGGAGCCGGTCAGTTCGGAGCGACTGGCGGCGGGAAATCCGGGTGGCGGGAAGTGTCTGATTGCGGCCGATCAGTTGAATGCGGGCGTGGGTCAGATGGTGGGTTTTGCGGAGGGGCGGACGGCGGCGAGTCCATGGTATCCGAACGATATTCCGGTGGATGCCTATTGCTGCCTGATTGTGGAGAATTGCCACTACGCTCCGCCGCGCCAGGCTGCGAAGCCTGCGGCTAAGAAGACGAAAAAGGTGCGTTCATGAAAAGTTTCGATCTGACTCAATTTCGCGTGATCACGCTCGAAGATGTGCAGAATGCGGTGAAGGCCGGCGCGAAGGAACTGCAGGTGCAGTCGCGCGCGATTCTTACGCCTTCCGCGAAAGATCTGGTGACCGCGAAGGGTCTGGCGGTGAAGGGTGGCTGCTGCGACGATTGCGGTCCCGGAACCTGCAGCACCGGCGGCGGTGGCTCTTATGGATCGGGTCAGGCGTTCTCGAATAACGAGTGGGACAAGATTCTGAATTCGCCGGAAGCCGAGAAGATCAAGCAGGAGATCGTCGATGTGGGCCGCAAGCTGTGGATGCGGCAGTATGTAGACGGCAACGGCGGCAACATTTCGTATCGCATCGCGGAAAACGCGGTGATCTGCACGCCGACCCTGACCAGCAAGGCCGATCTGAAGACATCGGATATGTGCCTGGTGGATCTGGAAGGCAAGCAACTCGCGGGCAGCGCGGCGCGGACCAGCGAAATCCTGCTGCACCTCGAAATCTACAAAGCTGTGCCCGAGGCGAAGGCCTGCGTGCACTGCCATCCGGCGCATGCAACTGCTTATGCGATTACGGGCCGCGTGCCGATTACGTGCGTGATTCCGGAGTTCGAAGTGTTCGTCGGCAAGGTGGCGCTGTCGCCTTATGAAACGCCGGGAACGAAGAAGTTCGCCGAGACCGTAATTCCGTATGTGAAGAAGCACAACACGGTGCTGCTGGCGAATCACGGCATCATTTGCTGGGGCGACACGGTCACCCACGCCGAATGGTACGTGGAAGTGACCGACACGTATTGCTGGACGCTGATGCTGGCGAACCAGTTGGGGTCGCCGATCACCCACATCACCGGCGAGAAGAGCGACGATCTGCTGGCGCTCAAGAAGAAGCTGAATCTGCCGGACGCGCGGCACGATTCGCTGCAGGAATGCGCGCTGTGCGACCTTCCGGAATTCCCGGGCGGCATTGCGGTGGTGCCCGGTCCGATTTCGGGCGGCCCGGCTTCGAACGGGGCGTCGTCGAACGAAGTGGAAGCGATCGTGAAGTCGGTGACCGACTCCGTGATGGCTGCTCTCAACAAAAAATCCTGATCAATAGGCTCATCGCCCGATGAAGGCGCCCGGACGGCATCTCAAAATTCGCGAATTGCTTGAAGCGCAGGAGTTCGTCGATCTGGAGACGTTTTGCCGTGAGCTGGATGCTTCGGAATCGTCTGTCCGGCGGGATTTGGTTCAGCTCGAAGCCGAGGGCGAGCTGCGACGTGTCTACGGCGGCGCGATGTCGGTCCGCACGAAGGACGGCAATGGACGCGACGCGAATCGTGAGCAGGGGCTCGACTTCGCCTGGCAGAGCACGCGGCAGGCGGATGAGAAGCGGCGTATTGCGATTAGGACAGCGGCGCTGATCGAGGACCGGCAGACGGTCATCCTGGACGGCGGCTCGACCGTAGCGGCCGTAGCGCACGAGCTTAACAATCGTTCGCTGCATGTGATCACCAATTCGGTGCCGATCGCGATGGAGTTCGAGGATAAGCGCCAGATTGAAGTGACGCTGACCGGCGGATTTTTCTATCCTCGACTGCGCGTGACGCTGGGGCCGCTGTGCGAGCAGATGCTGAGCGGGGTCGCGGCGGACGTGCTGATCATGGGCATCGGCGGTATTTCAGCCGATGGCTTCAGCAACGGGAATTCGCTCGTGGTGGGGTCTGAACGGAAGATGATCGAAGTGGCGCGGAAGGTGATCATCGTCGCGGACCACACAAAGTTCGGGCGCAACGCAATGCTGCAGGTCGCCCCACTGGACGTGGCGGATTGCGTCGTGACCGATTCCGCGCTGGCTCCGGAGTATCAGGAGATGTTGCGGGCGCAGGGCATTGAAGTGCTGCTGGCATAGTCAAACCTGCGATAATCGACCGGTGGTGAAACGCTTCCTTCTCCTGCTGCATGCTGCGACGCTTTTCGCGCAGATGTCGCCGGTATTTCCCACCGGCCGGTTCTACGCGCCGTACATCATGCCGCGTCCAACGCCTGATCTGGCCAAGGGCTTTCTGTCGGATCTGTCAGCCACGTCCGGCATCCACTACTTCACGCTCGCGTTCATCGTTGGCAACGCCGACGGCTCCTGCCAGGCGACATGGGGCGGTCGTACGCCGCTTGCTCAGGAGACGGCGCTCCGCATTGCCATCGACCAACTCCGCGCCCACGGTGGCGAGGTGCTGATCTCATTTGGAGGCGAAGCCGGCAAGGAACTCGCGCTCAACTGCGCGACCCCGGAAGCGCTCGCCGCGCAGTATCAGGCAGTGATCGATCAATACAACGTCAAGGTCCTCGATATGGACATCGAAGGCGCCGCCATCAAAGATCCGGTAAGCGTCGATCGCCGGAACGCCGCGCTCGCCGCCATTCAGGCTGCGAATCCCGGGCTCCAGATTTCCTACACGCTGCCCGTCAATCCGACCGGCCTCGCGCCTACCGGCGTCGCGCTCCTCAACAGCGCCATGGCGCACAACGTGAAAGTCGCGGTTGTCAATCTGATGACAATGGATTACGGCGGATCGGCCGATCCACTCCACATGGGTCCGCACGCGATCAGCGCGGTAAACGGCGCGACCGCCCAGATGCTGGACAACGGCATCCGCGCGCGGCTCGGCATTATCCCCATGATCGGCAACAATGACGTAAAACCCGAAGTATTCACGTTGGCCGACGCGAGGCTGGTGGCGGACTGGGCGCAGGGGAATCCTGTGGTCATGCGCATGTCGATGTGGTCGGTCAGCCGCGATAATGGCTGCGCCCCCGGCGCCGCGCGCGGGCAGTGCAGCGGAGTACCCCAGCAGGCGTATGATTTCTCAAAAATCCTCGGTGCCTTCCATTAATTCTCAAACCCGACTTTGGATAGGGGCGAACGCGATCTCAATGACGATAAGATGTTACTCGTAAAAACTATGCACAAATCCCTGTTAATGGCCGGTGGAGCGATGCTGATTGCAGCCGGCGCCCTGGTTGTGGCGCAGACGCAAAAGACTGCGGCGGTCGATTCCGCAAAGGAATGGCCCACCTACGGGCATGATTCGGGTGGCATGCGGTTTTCGCCGCTTACGGAACTGACGCCGAAGAACGTCGATCAGCTGAAGGTCGCGTGGGTATATCACCTGACGCCGCCCCGCGCAGCGGGGGCTTCCGGTCCGGTAGCCGAGGCCGGCAGAGGCGGCGGAAGAAATGGTGGGGCTGAGCCCGAAGGAGAAACACCGGCGACTCCCCAGGAGGGTCGAGGTCGCGGCCGTGGTCGCGGCAGTGCCAACGGATTTGCCGCTAGCGAATCTACGCCTCTCGTGATCGACGGCGTGATGTATCTTTCGACCCCGCATTCGCGCGTGGTCGCGGTCGATCCGACGACGGGCAAGGAAATCTGGGCATTCCAGCTTCCCTCAAGCGTGCCATCCACGCGCGGGGTGGAATTCTGGCCGGGCGATACGAAAACGCCCGCTCAGATCGTATTCGGGTCAAGCGAAGGCAAGCTGTATTCGGTGAACGCGAAGACTGGTAAACCGAACAATGACTTCGGCGACAACGGCATCGTAAACCTCAACACCGATGAAATCATGCATGGCCTCCCGGGCCGCGACGGTCTGAGCTCGCCGCCGAAGATCTACAAGGACATGGTGATCACCGGCGGCACCACGCAGGAAAATCCGCCGCACGGCCCCGCGGGAGACGTCCGCGCCTGGGACATGCACACCGGCAAGCTGCGCTGGACCTTCCACTCCATCCCCCAGCCGGGCGAGCCAGGTCACGATACCTGGGGCGGCGATAGCTGGAAAGACCGCTCTGGTGTCAACGTCTGGGGCTTCATCACGGTGGACGTGCAGCGCGGCATCGTTTACATGCCGTTCGGCGCGCCGTCGGTCGATCAGTATGGTGGCGACCGCCCAGGCGACAACCTGTATGGGAGCACCGTGGTGGCGGCAGACGCCAATACCGGCAAGTACCTGTGGCACTTCCAGGTGGTGCATCACGATATCTGGGACGGCGACATGACGGGCGCGATGGCGCTCATCGACGTGAAGAAGGGCGGGAAGACGATTCCCGCGATCGCCGCGATCAACAAGCTCGGCTTGCTGTTCCTGCTCGATCGCACCAACGGCAAGCCGATCTATGGCGTGGAAGAGCGCGCCGTCCCCGCGAGTGAAGTGCCGCTGGAGAAGGCTTCGAAGACGCAGCCGTTCCCGGTGAAACCCGCGCCGCTGGCACGGAATACGATGAAGCCCGAAGATGTCGCGACCGTGACACCGGAAATCGAAGCGGGCTGCAAAAAGCTGCTTGAGGGCGTACAGACGGGCGGTCCTTATCTGCCGCCGGCGTACAACCGCCTGCGCGTTCAGTTCCCGGGTAATCATGGTGGCGTGAACTGGTTCGGAACGTCGTTCAATCCACAGCTCGGCTATCTGTTCGTCAATACGAACGAGCTCGGGCAGCTTTCCGGCCTCAAAGATCACGATGCGAAAGCGGGCCGCGCGCTTGGAAAAGGCGTGGGCAACCGCGTCGACCCGGAGGGTCCTTATGAAGGCTTCCCGGGCGGCGGACGCTTTAGCCTCCCGGCCATGGAGGGCAGCACCCAGCAGATCCCCTGTCAGCAGCCACCATGGGGTGAACTGACGGCGGTGAACGTGAACACCGGTGAATTCGCCTGGCGCGTGCCGCTCGGCGTGACGGACAGCCTGCCGGCTGACAAGCAGAAGACCGGACGTCCCGGCAACGGCGGAACGATCGCGACGGCGGGCGGACTGGTGTTCGTCGGCGCGACCGACGATGCCCGTTTCCGCGCGTTCGATGCGAAGAACGGCAAGGAGCTCTGGGTGTACAAGCTGAAGGGCGCGGCGGAAGCAACGCCGATCACCTATCAGGGCAAGGACGGCAAGCAGTACGTGGTGATCACGTCAACCGGCGGCGGATTTTTCAATAATCCGGTGACGGACGACAGCGTGATCGCATTCGCGCTCGATTCCGGGAAGTAGGTTAATCGAGCAGGTCCAGCACGGTTTCGGCCGGCCGGCAGGGGCGCACACCCTTGCCGGTCGCCACTACCGGGCGATTCAGAAGTGACGGATTCTCCGCAAGGAACTCGATGAGCTGGTCTTCGGACCACTTTGGGTTATCGAGATCCAGCTCCCCGTAAAGACGTTCACGCTTCCGCAGAAATTCCCGCGCCGACAGCCCAGAACGTTCAACCATCTCGAGCAGTTGATCGCGGAACGGCGGCGCCTTCAGATATTCCACCACTTCCGGCTCAATGCCGCGCTCGCGTAACAGGCCGAGCACACTACGCGAAGTGCCGCAGGATGGGTTGTGAAAGATGGTAACGCGCTTTGAAGCCATCAAAACAATGCTATCCGACATCGCTATCCGAGACGGCTGGGTAAACTTCGGGCATGAAGAAAATCGGCTTCCTCTCGTTCGGCCACTGGAACTCTTCGCCGCAGTCGGAAACGCGGTCCGCCGCTGACACGCTCCTCCAATCCATTGACCTCGCGGTTGAAGCGGAGCGATTGGGAATGGACGGAGCCTATTTTCGCGTTCATCACTTCGCGAGACAACTGGCGTCACCGTTCCCGCTGCTCGCGGCAGTCGGCGCGAAGACGCGAAAAATCGAAATCGGCACCGCGGTCATCGATATGCGCTATGAGAACCCGCACTATATGGCGGAGGACGCGGGCGCGGCCGATCTCATCGCTGGCGGACGCCTCCAGTTGGGAATCAGCCGCGGATCGCCCGAGCAGGTGATCGATGGCTGGCGTTATTTCGGACAGCGCCCGGCCGAAGGCGAGAACGATGCGGAGATGGCCCGGCGAAATGCCGAAGTCTTTCTCGATCTGCTGAGCGGCAGGGGCTTCGCGAAGCCGAACCCTCGCCCGATGTTTCCCAATCCGCCTGGACTGCTGCGGCTGGAGCCCTACTCCGAAGGCCTGCGCGAACGCATCTGGTGGGGAGCCGCGACCAACGCGACAGCCGTCTGGGCGGCGCGGCTGGGAATGAACATGCAGAGCTCTACTCTGAAATTCGACGAAACCGGCGAAGCGCTTCACATTCAGCAGGCCGCGCAGATTCGCGCCTTTCGCGCGGCGTGGAAGGAAGCGGGCCACGCGCGCGTTCCCCGCGTCTCCGTCAGCCGCAGCATCTTCGCGTTAGTGGATGATCGGGATCGCGTGTATTTCGGACGCGGAGGTAAAGAGGACAAGATCGGCTTCCTGGACGAGAACACCAGAGCCATCTTCGGCCGCGGCTATGCCGCCGAGCCGGAAATCCTGATCGAGCAGCTTAGAAAAGACGAGGCGATCGCCGAGGCCGATACGCTGTTGCTAACGATTCCCAACCAACTGGGCGTTGAGTACAACGCCCATATTCTGGAAGCGATTTTGACTACCGTTGCGCCGGCTCTCGGCTGGCGTTGAACCGGCTGGAGCGGCGGAGCTTCAACACGCCGATGAGGGAAAGGCCGCCGAAAAGAAGTCCCATGGTCGAGGTTTCGGGAGTCTGAGATAGCGCCGTGCCCTGACCAACGTAGAGATTGTCGATGGTTGCCCAGGAAGTAAAGGGCCCGGGAGGCGTAAAGGTCAGCGAGGTGATGGCCGAGGAACTGATATAGCCGAAGAAATTGTCACCGCCAACATCGGTGAAAGTCTTCGTAGTGCCGTCGTTCATTGTCAGGCTGAAGGACCCACCCCGGACATTCCCAATGAAGTCCGTCAGAAAGAAGTTTCCGCCAATCGCATTGACGTTCCCGGAGGTGAAGGTGAGGGTCAGAACGTCGCCTGCCCCGGAGGTGTTACCGCCCGCGGGAATCATAGCCACGCTTGGCCCCGAATCGATGAACAGAATAGCGGCGGGATTGTCGGCGGGTTCGCTGCCGAAGTAGTCGGTTGTGGAGGCGGTCCAGTCGAATCCGTTTTGGGAAAAACTCCAGGAGTGAGCCGCCGCCTGGAAATCCATCGATTCAAAATTTTCGAAATCGTAACCGCTCGTCAGAGCGGCCGTAAAGTCCGATTGGTTCAGATAGATCGAACTGGCGAAGCTCGAGGACGCCATCAGGAGAACGCCTGCGACTGAGAACAATAGATGTTTTATTCCACTCATTTTTCCCTATTTTAAGAATTCCGGATTGTTAGGGACAACATTTTGCCAGGAAAACAGTACCCGCGGTACCGGGCGAACTTGTCCCTGAACACACATATGATCAGCGGCGAGCCCTTTTTATATAATGCTCGTGATGGACTCTACGCCCGCCGTTCTGGTGACCGGCGCCAGCCGCGGGCTCGGGCGCGGCATCGCTCAGGCATGCAGCCGCTGCGGTTTTAACGTCGCCATTCATTACTCGACGAATCTCGACGCCGCCCTTGAAACTGTTGCCCTCTGCCAATCCCAAGCCGTCAGCCCCGATCAGCGATTCGTTCCAATCCCGGGCGATATCGCGGTCGCCGCCGATCGCGCGGCTCTGTTCGACAAAACCCTCGAAACCTTCGGACGCCTCGACGCGCTCGTGAACAACGCCGGCATCGCCCCCACTGTTCGGGCCGACCTCACCGGCACCGCTGAAGAAAGCTTCGACCGCCTGCTCTCCGTCAATCTCAAAGGCCCTCACTTCCTCTCTCAGCTCGCATCTCGCTACTGGCTCGAAAATCCGCCAGCCGGCCGGCCGTACAAGCTGATCTTCATCACTTCGATTTCCGCCGACACGGCGTCGGTGAATCGCGGCGAATACTGTATTGCCAAGGCGGGACTCGCCATGTCCGCCCAGCTTTGGTCCACACGGCTCGCCGCCCACGGCGTACAGGTTTTTGAACTGCGGCCAGGAATCATGGAGACCGACATGACGGCCGGCGTCAAAGGCAAGTACGACGAACTGATCGCCACCGGTCTGGTACCGCAAATGCGCTGGGGCGCCCCGCAGGATGTCGGGTTGGCCGTGGAAGCGATCCTCCGGGATTATTTCCCGTTCTCCACCGGCGCCGTCATCCCCGTCGACGGCGGGTTCCATCTGCGAAGACTTTAACCTCATGCTCAAGATCGATTCATCCCTGACCGCGGCCTCGCTGCTTCCCGCGGTGGAACGGCTCTTCGAACTCTCCGCCGCCAAGGTTCGCGATATCGAACGCACCTGGCAGCCCGCGAACGGTTCGCCCGTTTTCACCGTCGCCGGCAAGTACGCCTCGCGCGGCTGGACCGAGTGGACGCAGGGCTTCCAGTATGGCTCCGCCATTCTGCAGTTCGATGCGACCGGCGACAACGAATTCCTCGAATCAGCCCGCGCGCGGGTGGTGGAACTCATGGCGCTGCACGTTTCGCATGTCGGCGTGCATGA
>DASYCD010000167.1:0-9566 GCA_036500405.1 Bryobacteraceae bacterium | reverse complement strand
CCCCTGGGGTCAGGGCACCACACCGATCGTTGAAATTCTCCAACTCCTGCGGGATAAGAAATACAACTTCCCGGCCAGCGTCGAGCTCGAATATCAGGTACCCGCTGACTCGAACTCGGTCATCGAAGTGAAGAAGTGCATTGAATACGCCCGCAAGTCGCTCGCGTAAACTCTCTTCAAAGCGAAAAGAAAGGGGTTGGAACACGACGTTCCAGCCCCTTTTTAATGTCCGCAGAAATTCTTGACCACACTGCGCTACAATCCCTTCGCATGCGGCGCCTCGCGCTCTTCTGCCTTCTCCTCACCGCCTGCCATCACCGCCCGGACACCAACGCCGCCATTCTCCTCTTCAACGGCAAAGGCGCATCCGCCGGCGACGTCGCGGCCTTCGAAGCTCTCCTCACCCGTGCCCGCCTGAACTACGCCACCGCGGATTCCTCCGATCTCAACTCCCTCACCGAAGCCGAACTCCGCGCGCATCGCCTGCTCGTCATCCCCGGCGGGAATTTCATCGATATCGGCAACGGCCTGACCCCGGCCGCTTCCGCCAACATTCGCAATGCCGTGCGCAATGGACTCAACTATGCCGGCATCTGCGCCGGCGCATTCATGGCCGGCTCATCGCCCCCGCACGCCATCAATCTGACCGGCGTCCGCTTTCCGTTCTACAGCGCCGAAAACCGTGGCATTCGCAAAACCGCCGTCGTGATCTCCACACCCGGCGAGCCTTCGCTCGATCAGTATTGGGAAGACGGCCCGCAACTCTCCGGCTGGGGTGAAGTCGCCAGCCGCTATCCCGATGGCACGCCCGCCACCGTGCAGGGCGCGTTCGGCAGCGGCTGGGTCGTGCTCACCGGCATCCATCCGGAAGCCCCAGCGTCCTGGCGGCGCGACATCGTCTTCGCCACCTCGGCCGCCGACGATAATGCCTACGCGGAGCGCCTGATTCGCTCCGCGCTCAACCAGAAACCTATGCCTCATAATTGAGACAAAGGTACTGGCCGATTTCGTTATAGAATTGCCAAAATACGGGGGAAATCGTCTAATGCCGAAAGAAACCAGCCCGCGCGTCACCGTCCGCCTCGCCACGCCCGACGACGCCGCCGTCTGCGGCCGCATCTGCTACGAAGCGTTCTGCCGGATCAACGCCGAACATAATTTTCCCTGCGATTTCCCCGACCCCGAACGTCCGATCGGTCTGCTCTCAATGCTGTTTTCGCGGCCGGATTACTATTGCGTTGTCGCCGAGGTGGATGGGTGCCTTGTCGGCAGCAATTGTCTGGATCATCGATCCCTCATCTATGGAGTCGGCCCCATCACGGTCGATCCCTCCGCGCAGAATCTCGGCGCCGGGCGCAAAATGATGGAAGCCGCCATCGAACACGCGCGCGAACGCAACGCGGCCGGCGTACGGCTGGTACAGGCGGCGTTTAACAGCCACTCACTGGCGCTTTATACAAGTCTGGGATTCGATGCGCGCGAGCCGCTTTCCTGCCTGCAGGGACGAACCACGCAGCGCAGTATCCCCGGCTGTTCCGTGCGACCGGCGCGGATGGAAGATTTCGATGCCTGCAACGCGGTGTCGCGCCGCGTGCATGGATTCGAACGCAACATTGAAATGTCGCAAGCGATCGAAGCAGGCTCCGCGATGCTGGTGGAGCGCGGTGACCGCATCACCGGTTACGCGACCTCGCTCTCATTTTTCGGCCACGGAGCCGCCGAATGCAATGCCGACATGCAGGCGCTGCTCGCATCCGCCGAATCGTTCGGCGGTTCCGGGATTCTGGTGCCCACCCGGAACGCCGAGCTGATGCGGTGGTGCCTTGCCAACGGACTGAAGATCGTGCAGCCCATGACCCTGATGACCATGGGCCTTTACAACGAGCCCGCGGGCTCGTGGTTCAGCTCCATTCTGTTTTGATTATTTTGCCGGCTTATTTGGCCAGAGTCGCGTAAAAATCGCCGTCCACGCTGAACTCCGGAACGCCCACGGCGCCTTTGATTCCGTTCTCCGCGTCGTACGTGCCTTCGTAGGCAACCGTCAGCGGCATGCCCTGATAATCGCCCTTATAGCTGAAGGTGACCTTGTTTCCGTCGATCTTCCCGGTGATGGTCAGTTCGCCCTGTTGTCCCTGGCACTTCCCCGTCAGCGCCGTATCTTTCTGCTCGAATGCGCAGCTCATGTCGCTGTCATTGCCGGCGATCGAGGTGTGAATGTTCCATTTCCCCGTCAGGGACGGCGTATCCGCGGAGAGAGCCAGCGCGGCCGCCATCGCAACAAACATAAAACTTTTCTTCATGAGGTTTCCTTCCCCTTTAGAGGCAGTGTACTGGCACTCAAGTGTCACTGTCAACACTCAAGTGCATTCCGCGCCAAATTCTGTTAGGATTGTTTCAGCCGTGCCCGCTACCGCCTCCGCCATTCCCGCCCCCACTCTTCAGGAACGTAAACAGCAGCTTGTCCGGCAGGCCATCTGGGACGCCGCGACCGATCTTTTCGCGGAAAAGGGCTATGACGAAACAACGGTCGAGGATATCGCGCTCCAGGCCGGAGTCTCCCGGCGTTCCTTCTTCCGCTATTTCTCTTCGAAGAATGATTTGATGGCGCAGGGCATCGACACGTACGCCGATCACCTGACCGAAGCCATCATGGCCTGCGATCTCCATTCCCCGCCCCCGGAGCTTTTCCGGCAAACGATTCTTCGCGTCGCGAGCGTCTGCGCCCTGCAACCGCGCATCCGCAAAGTCATGCAAATCGTCACGAAGTATCCGGCGGCGCGCATTGCCCAGGAGGCGCGCGCCAACGATCTGCATGCGCGCGTGGAAGCGGCGTTCGCGCGGCGTATTCAGAAATCGGAAAAACACCTGCCCCCCGCGGTCGTCGCGGGACTTGCCCTGTCCGTTCTCACCGTGATCTTCCGGGTCTGGTTCGAACACGGTCAGGGTGACATCACCAAAACCGCCGAACAGGTGCTGGCTACGCTTGGCCGACTGGCCGCATAATTGCTTCGCGTCGTTGGGGAACAATATGCCGAAGACGCCGAAAGATTCCACACTGAAAACAGCCGCCATCGCGATTGGAGAGATGGCAGGAAAGGCCGTCGCCGCAGCGGAGTCCGTTCTGCCGCATCGGCACACGGAGGCTCCGCCAGCGAAAATGGCTCCGAAGGCCGCTGGCAAGCTGCCTCCGAAGAACAAAGCCCGCCTGCCTCGCCGCCAGAAGAAAACTCTGGCTCGGCAGGCGCAAAATAAGGCATGACGCTTCGAAACCGGCTGATCGCGATCGGGCCGCTCATCGTTTGCGCGGCTTTTGCCCAGACGCCCGCGCAGCAAATGCTCGATGCCCATAATGCCGTGCGCGCGAAGGTCCATGTCGCGCCGCTCGCCTGGTCGGATCATCTTGCCGATATCGCGCAACAATGGGCCAAACACCTGATCGCGACCGGCGAATTTGCGCACAGCCGCAATCCGGAAACCGGCGAGAATCTCTACGAGATAGAGGGCGCCTCGGCGTCACCCGATACGGTCGTCAAAGCCTGGGCCGACGAAGTCAAAAATTACAACTACAGCGCGAACACCTGCAATGGCGTCTGCGGGCATTACACGCAGCTTGTCTGGGCTGGCACGAAAGAAGTGGGATGCGCCGCCGCTCAGAAAGATCGGCGAGAGGTCTGGGTTTGCGAATACGCTCCGCCCGGCAACTATGTCGGGCGGAAGCCGTATTAGCAGATCACTACTTCGAATTATTCAGAATAAACGCGTAGAACGTATCGCCGCCGCCCACGATCACATACTGCTTGCCATCCAGTTCCCATGTGGAAGGCGGAGCATTCACGCCGGAGAGCAGATGCGTATGCCACAGCGGCTCACCCGTCGCGGCATTCAGCGCCTCAAACGAAGCCCCCGGACCGCCAGTGAACAGCACGCCACCCGCAGTCGAAAGTAAACCGGACGTCGATCCGCTCTCCCAATGGTGAACCCACTTCGGCTTCCCCGTCTTGTAATCGAGCGCCAGTAGCTGGCTTTCCGAATATCCGCTGCGGTCGTTTCCGCCCCATCCCTGCGGATTGTCGCCCGCGTCATACAGATAGTATTCGCTGAACGCACGATTGGAGTTCACGTAGAAAAGCCCGGTCTGCGGATCGAACGTCGGCGGATACCAGTTCGTCCCGCCGCCCTGGTTCGGGCTCACCAGCGTTCCCGCCGTCGAGGGCCGCTTCTCCGGATTCGGAATCGGCTCGCCCTTGTCGTTATAGCCCAGCGACCAGTTCGTCTTCACAAAGTCCGTATGGACCAGCGCCTTTCCAGTCGTCCGGTCGAGCACGAAGAACTTGCCGTTGCGGGCAGCAATCCCCAGCAGCTTGCGCGGCTTCCCATCGAACGGCGCATCGAACAACACCGGCGCCTCCGTCGCATCCCAATCATGCGTATCGTTGGGAGATGTCTGGAAATACCAGGCCATCTTGCCGGTATCGATATTCAGGGCTACCACGGACGCGGTGTACAGGTTGTCGCCCTTCCGGTTGGCATACGCAATCACCGGCTGGGGATTCCCCGTCGTGACATACATCATCTTCGTTTCCGGATCGTACGTAACCGGCTGCCACGTCATGCCGCCGCCGTGCGACGCCATATCGAGATTCGGCCAGGTCTTGAGCGCCGGATCGTCCTTCGTCATCGGCACCGTGTAGAACTTCCACTGCAGTTCGCCGGTTTCGGGATCGTGCGCTTCCACGAAGCCAGGAACATCCGCGTCATCGCCGCTCACGCCCGCAATCACGTGGTTCCCGATCACCGTCGGCGCCACGGAGCAGTAATAATACTGATCGATATCCGCGATCGATTTCGACCAGCGCAGTTTGCCGTCTTCCTTGCTCAGCGCCACCAGATTGCAATCCGGCGTTTCGAAGTAGACGGTGTTCTCGTCCATCCCCATACCGCGGTTGGAGAAGTGCCGGGCGCCTTTGCTTGCCCAGGTGTAATGCCAGACCTGCTTGCCCGTACGCGCGTCGAGCGCCCACGCATTATCCGTGGTCGAGAAATACATCACGCCATCGGACATCAGCGGAGCGCCGCGCGGATTGTTGTTCGCGCCTCCGCCGCCATCCACGCGGAAGATCCACGCCATGCTGAGCTGATTCACATTCGACGTATTGATCTTCGTCAGCGGACTGAAACGGCGGCCCGAATAATCGCCGTGGTTGCTCATCCACCGGTCGGTGGGCATCGGAGCCTGCGCGCAGAGCAGCGCGGACGCGGCGACGGCAGTCACGCCAATGGAAAGTAATCGGAGCGTCTTCATTTCAGGGTCTCCAGATAGACCACAAGATCATGGATGTTCTTATCCGTGATGGTGTCGAGAATTTCATGGTGCGCCGCCAGCGGATCGTTCTTCACGATCTTGAGCGCCGGCGTCCGGGTCCATCGATGGATGTGCCCCTGCGCATCGCGAATCTGCACGTCGAAATCGTCATAGAGAACAATTTCTCCGGTGACCGGCTGCCCGCCCGGAGGCGTCACCGTCAGGGTCACCGTCGCCGGAGTCGGGGCAGCAGGCCCACCAGCTGGGCCGCCACGACCGCCGCGCCCACGTCCGCCGCCCGGGAACAGCATCCCCTGCTGCAGATTCACCGGATCGCCGGCCTTCGCGGCAACGCCGAAGAGCGTATTCTTGCCGCCCGCAGTCACCGCGTGGCACGTGGAGCACTTGCCCGCGCCTTCGAAATACGCCTTACCAGCCGCTACATCGCCGGTAATGATGTTGATGTTGTCGCCCATCGGCGCGCGCTTCAGCGCATCGTCGACGCGTTGCTTCAGAAAGTGAGAGAGATCGACGATCTGCTCTTCGGTCAGGCTGGACGCCGGCTTCTTGCTCTGGAGCGGATGATCCTTCTTCAGGAATGGTCCCAGTTCGGATCCGTAGCGATCGTGCAGCACCACGAGCGACCGGACCAGGTTCGGCCCCGTGTTGGTCCCGGGACCCGCCATATCGACGCCGCGCGCCGTCGGCCCGTGGCAATCCACGCATTCCTGCACGTAGACATGCTTCCCCCGATCCGCCGCCGCGGAATCCACAACCTGCTTGTTATAAGGACCGACCGAATCGCCCGTGGTCCGTTCCGTGGGCACAGCCCCCCCGCGCCCGGCCCCCCGGCCTCCTCGCTGCGCAAAAGCAGGAACAGCAAGGCCAAGCAGGGCGCACAGCGCAACGCCTGTAAGTCGTTTCATAGATAGCTTCCTTCCCAGAAAATCCCCGGTTGAAACCGAAAACAATTGTATAACTAATTGTCTTTTTATATGTCCCCACCTAAAGTTGGGGGGGCTACTTTGCGTCCATCGTAAACGCATAAAGCGTATCGCCGCTGCCGACGATCAGGTACTGCGTTCCATCCAGCTCCCACGTGGTGGGCGTGTTGGTCACTCCGCTTGCCAGCCGCGCATGCCACAGAGGCTCGCCCGTCGCCGCATTCAGCGCCTCAATCGACCGGCTCGGCGCGCCCGAGAAGATCAGGTTGCCCGCCGTGGTCAGCAGGCCCGAATTCGCCCCGCCTTCCCAGGTGTGCTTCCACTTGATATCGCCGGTCTTGTAATCGATGGCTTCGAGAGAGCTCACCGTATACCCCGTGCGCTGGTTGCCGCCCCACCCCTGCGGATTGTCCGTCTTGTCGTAGAGGTAGAACATGCTCCAGGACTGATTTGCGTTCACGTAAAACAAGCCTGTCTGCGGACTGAACGACGGCGGAAACCAGTTCGTGCCTCCACCCGCATCCGGCGTCACCAGCGTTCCCGCGAGCGACGGATTCTTTTCCGGATTCGGAATCGGCTGGCCTTTGTCGTTGAAACCCTTCGTCCAGTTGGTATGGATGAAGCCTTTCGAAACGATGGCCTTCCCTGTTTCGCGATCCAGCACGAAGAAGTTTCCGTTGCGCGCGGCCTGCGCCACGAGCTTGCGCGGCTTGCCGTCAATCGGCGCGTCGAACAGGACCGCCGCTTCGGTGCCATCCCAATCGTGCGTATCGTGCGGAGAATTCTGGAAGTACCAGGCCATCTTTCCCGTATCAGCATGCAGCGCGATGATGGAGCACGTGTAGAGGTTGTCACCCGGGCGGTTCGCGTACGCGATGACGGGCTGCGGATTGCCAGTGGTGACGTAAATCAGCTTCGTTTCCGGATCGTACGTAATCGGCTGCCACGTCATACCGCCGCCATGCGACGCCATATCGGCGTTCGGCCAGGAATCCATACCCGGATCGCCTTTCTTCTGCGGCACGGTGTAGAAGCGCCACTGCAGTTCGCCGGTTTCAGGATCGTGAGATTCGAGATAGCCGCCAACGTCGGAATCGTCGCCGCTCACGCCCGCGATCACGTGGTTCCCCACCACCGTAGGCGCCACCGACGCGAAATAAAATTGATCGAGATCGCAAATCGTCTTCGACCACTTGAGTTTTCCGTCCGTCTTGTCAATCGACAGCAGATGGCAATCGCCGGTCTCCATATAAATGAAGTTGCCGAACATCGCGAGGCCTTTGTTGCCGTTGTGCCGGCCGCCGCTCGAAGCCCACACGTAGTGCCACAGTTCGCGGCCGGTGCGCGCGTCCACGGCCCAGGCGTTGTCTTCCGTGTTGACGTAGATGGTGCCGTCTTCCATGAGCGGCGTGCTGCGAATGTTGCTGCTCGTCCCGCCGCTGGCATTGAGCTTCCACGTCCACCCGAGGCTGAGCGATTTTATATTTTTGTCGTTGATCTTCGCCGCCGGACTGAACCGCCGGCCCGAGAAATCGCCGTTGTATGTCGGCCATGAGTCGGTTGGCATGGGAGGCTGCGCGAATGCGCTCGCCGCGACGCCAAGGGCAGCAAGGATGAGAACCTGTCGTGTCATTACGGTTTTTATTGTATGCCCGGCGGTGGAGAGAGAGTTTCCGCGATCGACGGCTACCGAGCCGACCGATTCACAATCGGTGGCAGACTCTCATCTCAGTCTGCCCGACAATCACTCATTCATTCGTACCATTCCGATATGCATCACTGCCTGTAGATCAGTACACATCGTTCTGGAAATCGTGGTGGGCGCAAAACAGTGCGAAGCTGGCCTTCTCGCAATAAGGCTTGCTACCGATCTCACCGGCTTTCCGTCCGCATTTTCGAACGACGCAAATATGGAGGAGCAGACAATTTCTTCCTCTTGGTTTGTGCCTTATAATCGAAACCGCATTATCATGAAGAGCATGTTTTCGGAAAACGATTCAGATGTTGCACAACTCGCAGAAGGCAGCGCCGCAAATGTCTTGCGTCGATATTGGTCGCGGCCCCTTGTGTTTAGAGGCGTTCCTGGCTATAGCATGAAAGAATCGTAGTCACAATGCGTACTGTTTGGTGTCTCTTTATTCTTTTCGCTCCTCTCGCGGCGCAGACGATTGATGTGACGCCATCCCGGGCTTTGGTCGATGAAACCGCAGCGATCCGGGTCAGTGGCTGTCAACCCGGGGAACGCATAGCTCTCCAGGCTGAGTTGATCGATGGCGGCGGCCGCCACTGGGTCTCCCAATCCGAATTCATCGCCGACGCGCAGGGCGGCATCGACATTTCGAAGCAGGCGCCAATTGGTGGTTCTTATAAAGAAGTCTCCGCCATGGGACCAGTGTGGTCGATGAAGCCTATGGGTTCAAAGGAAGGCCGGTATCAGCCCCCGCCCAAGTTCGGCCCCCAGTCAATCGAGTTTCACCTGGTTCGCAAGGGCGCTGTTGTTTCAATAGCACATCTCGAACAAATACCAGTTTCGGACGGTATCGCCCGCCTCACTGTGCATGAAGGCCGGCTCCGCGGCATTCTCTTCTCTCCGCCAGACGGCGCAGCGCATCCCGCAATTCTGGTCCTTGGCGGATCGGAAGGCGGATTGCCAACACGCCGCGCAGCCTGGTTCGCCTCCCACGGCTACGCCGCTTTGGCTCTCGCTTATTTTCGCTTCGATGACTTACCTCGCGAGCTTCTGGGCATCCCGCTCGAATATTTCGGCGAGGCTTTGGCATGGATGTCGCACCGCCGCGAGATCATCGCCGACCGCATCGCCGTCTCGGGAACCTCTCGAGGCGGCGAACTCGCGCTCCAGCTGGGCTCGATGTACACAAACATCAAGGCGGTAGTAGCCTACGTGCCCGCCGACGTGCGCTATCCGGCCTGTTGCGACATCAGACCGCAGCAGCCCGCGTGGACGTGGAAAGGATATGGACTGGCCTTCGACCGCATAAGTAACCAGGGCCCCATCTCTGAAGCCGGCGCCGAGATCACGGTGGAGCAAACCCATGCGCCGATTCTTCTCATCTCCGGTGGCGAGGACGGCGTCTGGAACTCTTCATCGATGACCGACTCCCTCGTTTCGCGACTCCGGCGCGCGCGCTTCGCATACGAGGTGGTTCGCCTGAATTACCCACACGCCGGCCATTCCGCAGGCCGCCCTGAGATCATTCCCGAGGAACAGGGCTCGGTCCGCAATCCAACCTCTGGCCGCGAGATGGAAATGGGCGGGACGCCGAAGGGAAATGCCGAGTCATCGCTGGATGCGCCGGCGA
>DASYCD010000166.1:0-12271 GCA_036500405.1 Bryobacteraceae bacterium | reverse complement strand
ACACGGGACCCCTGCGCGAGGCGGCGGCGAGCCTGGCGCGGCGTGAATTCGACATTGTGCTGCTCACCACGTCGATGCAACTGATTAATTTGCTGAAAGTTGCCTCGGAATCGGGTCTGGAGCAGGCGGTGCTCGACGGATTGCGCGCGGCGAAGATCGGCTCCATCGGCCCGACGACCAGCGAGACACTGGAGGAATACGGACTCAAGGCCGATTTCGAGCCCAGTCATCCCAAAATGGGGCTGCTGGTGAACGAAATGGCGGCGCGCTGATTTCGCGGGACGCTCCGGATTCATTCCTCCGCTGGCCGTACAATGGAGAATTACCCGTGTCGTCAACCCCGCTCAATTTCCACCTCGAAAAGTACGAGGGGCCGCTTGACCTGCTGCTGGATCTGATCCGCAAGCAGCAGATCGACATTCGCGATATTCCTATCGCGAGCATCACCGCGCAGTATCTGACATACCTCCAGAAAGCGCGGGAGATGGATCTCAATATCGGCGCCGAGTTCGTTTTCATGGCGGCGACGCTGATTCAGATCAAATCGAAGATGCTGCTGCCGACGGACCCGGCTCTGCGCAAAGAGGGCGAGGCCGAGGAAGATCCGCGCGAAGAGCTGGTGGGGCGGCTGCTGGAGCATGAGCGTTACAAGAACGCCGCGGAAATGCTGCAGCAGAAGCGGATGATCGAAGAAAACGTCTGGTCAAACCCGCAGATGAAGCAGTTCGAGGCCGAGATCGAAGATCCCGGACTGGCCGTGGACATCTTCGATCTGGTGAAGGCGCTGAGCACGGTGATGGAGCGGATCCAGAGCCGTCCGATCTATGAGATCAACGATGAAACGGTCTCCGTCAGCGATATGGTGGCGCATCTGCGAACGCTGCTGCGCGAATCGAAAAAAGACCACCCGGTGTTCATCCTCCAGGTAATGGAACAGCAGCGCAGCCGCCGCGCGATGATCTGCCTCTTCCTGGCTGTTCTGGAGATGGTCAAGATACACGCGGTCCAGATTTTGCAGAAGGATCTGTTCGGCGAGATCGCGCTCGGCAAGGGCGATCACTTCGAGGATGCTTTCCAGCAGCCGGTGGTCGCGCTGGAAGAAGATTACAAGTAGGGACGAATAAGCCGATCTCATGTCGCAATCCGAAATGGAACAACCGGGCGAGTCGCCGGAAGAACAAGTGGACGCGCAAGCCGAGCCGCTCCCCGAGGTGGAGGAGCAAGCGGAGGAGCAGCCGGAAACGTTGCCCAGCGATGAAACAGTCGCGGTGAGCTTTTCCGCCGAAGAAATTCTGGGGGCCGAGGAGCCAGCGGAATCGGATGCTCCGGCCGTGGAGGATGCGACGCTGCGGGCCACGCTCGAAGCGATCATCTATGTGACCGACGAGCCACTCACGGTCGATCAGATTGCGGAAGCGATCGAACAGCCGCGCGAACGGGTGGTGGCGCTGCTCGAACAGCTTTGCGCCGAGTACGAAAAGCCGGAGCGCGGACTGAGCGTTCGCGAGATCGCCGGTGGATTCCGCATGACGACGAAGGCGGAACATCACGACGCTGTCCGGCGCTTCGTCAGAAATCTGAATCCGCCGATGAAGCTCTCGCTGCCCGCGCTTGAAACGCTGGCGGTGATTGCGTACAAGCAGCCGATCACGTCGCCCGAAATCATGGAGATTCGCGGCGTGCAGGGCGCGGGCGTGCTGAAGACGCTGCTGGACCGGAAGCTGATCGCGCCGGCCGGGCGCAAGCAGGTGATCGGCAAGCCCATTCTGTACAAGACGACGAAAGAATTTCTGGTGCAGTTCGGTTTGAAGAATTTGAATGAACTGCCGACGCTGAAAGAGTTCCAGGATATCGGAAGTCTGAGCGGTGGAGAGCCGGACGCGCCAGTGCAGGCGAACCTGATCGAAATGCCCGCGCCTCCTGATGGGGAAAGTGAAGCTGAGGAGAGCGGAACTGACGCACCGGAAAACGTGGAAGTGCAAAGCGCCGAGGCTGAACAAGAGGCGAGCGAAAGCAGCTCAACCGACGCGGCCGAGCCGGGAACCGAGTAGCCGTGGCGACTGAAGAACGTCTACAGAAAATTCTCTCGGCGGCTGGGGTGGCTTCGCGCCGCAAGGCTGAGCAACTGATCGTGGAAGGCCGCGTGACCGTGAACGGGAAAGTGGTCACCGAACTCGGCACGAAGGCCGATGTCGACCGTGACCACATCAAGGTAGATGGCAAGCTCATCCATCAGCCTTCCCGGCATGTTTACATCGCGCTCTATAAGCCCGACTGCGTGGTCAGCACGGCGAGCGATCCACAGCGCCGGACTACGGTGCTCGATCTGCTGCACGGCGTGAAAGAGCGCGTGTATCCGGTGGGACGGCTCGACTATCACAGCGATGGATTGATCCTGCTGACGAATGACGGCGAATTCGCCAATGCGATCACGGCGGCGAAGAGCCATGTGGTCAAGACCTATCTGGTGAAAGTGAATGGGACGCTCACGGCGGATGAGGAAGAGCGTTTTCGCACCGGCGTTCCTTTGAGCGGGCGGCGGACGGCGCCGGCGAACCTGAAATTAATACGGCGCGGTGATAATCCGTGGTATGAAGTCCGGCTGGTTGAAGGACGCAACCAGCAGATCCGGACGATGTTCAAGCATTTCGGGAGACTGGTCGAAAAATTGCGTCGTGTACGTATCGGGAACGTGGAGTTGGGCCCGCTCGAAAAAGGCGAGTTCCGCCATCTCACGCCCGAAGAGGTTTCAAAGCTCATGCGGCTGGCAGGGATGGGAAATGATCGTCAACAGCGCACTCCTCAGAGATAGCAGGATCATCGCGGTGGTGGGGCTTTCGGGCAATCGCCGGCGACCCAGTTATGGCGTCTCGGAATACATGCAGTCGATGGGGTATCGGATCATTCCGGTGAATCCTCAGGAAACGGAAGTCCTGGGGGAGAAGGCCTACGCGTCGCTCGATAGCGTGCCGGGGCCGGTTGACATCGTTAATATTTTTCGCCGCTCGGAGTTCGTGCCGGAGATTGTGGATGCGGCGATTCGGATGGGGGCGAAGTGCGTCTGGATGCAGGAAGGCGTGATCCACGAAGAGGCGGCGGCGAGGGCGCGCGCGGCGGGACTGGAAGTTGTGATGAACCGGTGCATTCTGAAAGAGCATCGTAAGATGCTCGTTTCGGCTTAGTGGCATCGTATTACCGACCACGCCGATTCACAATCGGCGGCAGACTCCCAGTCTGCCCCACAGCATCACGCCAGGATCTTCGTAAACCAGTCTTTGCCTGCGGCGAAATCCTGCGGGGTGAGGTCGTGGCCGGAATCGGCGATACCGAATTCTACCGTCGCACCAGCGCGTCCCAGCAATCGAGCGAGATCTTCTCCGGCTCCGGGAGGCATCTTGTCGTCATGCTGCCCGGCGATCAACATCACCGGGGCATCTTTGAGGTCAGGTAATTCCGCGGGCTCGATAATGCTTCTGGGCCGCAGCAGCAGCCCTCCCGCAATGCTGCCTGGATGGAGCAACATCACCGACGCCGCAATGCTCGCGCCGTTGGAAAATCCCATCGCATAAATTTTCGAAGCGTCGAGGTTGTACTTCGTCACGGCTTCGGCGATCCATTCCGCCAATTCGCGTGAGCGGAACCGGACTTCCGTCTCATCGAATTCATCCCGCGAGATGCGCGCGAAGAATCGGGCCGCGCCATTTTCGTCCGCTTTGCCGCGCGGGCTGAGGAACGCGGCGCCGGGCGCGAGAGCGCGGGCTACCGGAAGAAGATCGTTCTCGTCGCCGCCCTGGCCGTGAAGGACCAGCACGGTCGCGGACTTCGTTCCGGGAATGAAGTTATGGATGAATGACATATTTAACGGTATCTTCCCCGCAGGTCGTTCCACCGCACCTGCAACAGCTCCGTGAACGCGTGAAGGCCGGTCAGCATGCCGACCTTGCTGCCATCCACATGATTCCAGCGTACCGGCACTTCAGAGACGCGGAATCCGAGCTTCTTCGCGATGAAAAGAATTTCCACGTCAAAGCCGAAGCGCTCCTGGGTCTGGCGGGGAAAGATGGCGAGCGCTGCTGAACCGTGAAAAAGTTTGAACCCGCATTGCGTGTCCGCGATCTGCAGGCCGGTCGCGGCGCGCATGGTTGCGTTGAAAATCCTGCCCGCGGTTTCGCGCATGCCGGGTTGATGAACGCCGATCAGAGAGCGGTCAAGCGCGCGCGAGCCGATCGCGATGTGCGAGCCATCGCACACGGTTGCTTCCCAGAGCTTATCCAGCTCTTCGATTGGCGCCGAAAGATCGGCATCCGTAAAGAGCCGCCACTCGCCGCGCGCTTCGGTCATTCCATGGCGAACCGAGTAGCCCTTGCCCCGATTTCCAGGATTGCGGAGAATGCGGACATTGGAACGGCCTTCAGTAAACGGAGAAACGGCGTCGACCGTGCCATCCGTGGAACCGTCATCCACAATGACAATTTCCCAGAAAGTCCAGGCGCTTTTCGCCAGATATTCCTGAATGCGGCGGATGGTTTCGGGGAGCCGCGCCTGCTCGTTGTATGCGGGCACGACGATGGATATCGAGCGAATCAAAGGGATGAGAGGCGAAAACCCATGATACCCGACGTTCGCCGCGTTTACTTCCGGCCCTGCTGCGATAATGGGTCAATCGCGCCACCCGCGCGGTTTCACGTTTTAGGAGACGCCCTTTTGCCGCTGGAAGACGGACTGTTTGAGCAGCGTGTCGCGCGCATTCGCGAGATTGAAGCCCTGGGTTACAGCCCGTTTGGCAAGCGCTTCGATTTCACGCACGAAGTTCCGGAGATCCTGCGCGATTATTCGGCAAAGACCGCGGAGGAGTTGGAACCCCAGGTCCGCGTCCGCGTGGCCGGCCGGGTGATGACGAAGCGGCCGATGGGCAAGGCCGGGTTCCTCCACATTCAGCAGGGCGGAGAGAAGCTGCAGCTTTATATCCGTAAAGATGGCGTCCCGGAACGCGACTATGCGCTCTTTGTGTTGCTCGATCTGGGCGATATCATCGGCGCGGAAGGTTATCTGTTCCGCACGCGCACGGGCGAGTTGAGCGTGCATGTCGAGAAACTGGAGTTCCTTTCGAAAACGCTGCTCGCGATGCCGGAGAAGTTCCATGGCCTCGAAGATGTGGAGACGATCTACCGGCAGCGGTATCTCGATTTGATGACGAATCCGGAGTCGCGGAAGGTCTTCGTGACGCGGGCGAAGCTCATTACGTCGATTCGCCGCCAGCTCGAGGGGCGCGGGTTCATCGAAGTGGAGACGCCGATGCTGCAATCGATCTACGGCGGGGCGGCGGCGCGTCCATTCGTCACGCATCACAACACTCTGGACATCGATCTGTATATGAGGATCGCGCCGGAGCTATATCTGAAACGGCTTGTGGTGGGTGGGTTCGACCGCGTGTATGAGATCAACCGCAATTTCCGGAACGAAGGGATTTCGACGCGGCACAATCCTGAGTTCACGATGATCGAGTTCTATCAGGCGTATGCGGATTTCCGCAACCTGATGGATTTCACGGAGGAACTGCTGCGGCAGGTGGCGATCGATGCGACGGGTGGAACATCGGTGGCATTCGGCGATGTGACGCTGGATTTCAGCAGCGTGCGGCGAATCACGATGCGCGAGGCTGTCATCGAATTCTGGGAAGGCGAAGGCAAGCCCACGGCCGAGCAGGTGCAGGATCCTGAGTGGCTGAAGCAGGCTTCCGGCAAGGCGACGGCGGGCGAGGGTCTGGCCCAATTGTTCGAAATTCACGCCGAGAAAAAACTGATTCAGCCGACGATGGTGTACGGGTTCCCGATCGAGATTTCACCGCTTGCGAATAACAGTCCGGACGATCCTTCGATGGTGGATCGCTTCGAAGTTTTCATCGCCGGGATGGAAGTGGGCAATGCGTTTACCGAGCTCAACAATCCCATCGAGCAGCGGCGGCGTTTCGACGCGCAGCTCGAAATGCGGGAGCGCGGCGATGATGAAGCGCATCAGATGGACGAAGACTATCTGCGGGCGCTCTCTTACGGCATGCCGCCGACCGCGGGCGAAGGAATCGGCATCGATCGCCTGACGATGCTGCTCACCAATTCGCAATCCATCCGCGATGTGATTCTGTTTCCTCTGCTCCGGCCCGAAGGCGAGATCGGAATGGCGGAGAAGCTGCGCCGCCTGGGTGGGTGAGCGTGGCGTCGTCCTTCGAGTGGTTCGTTGCCGGCCGTTATCTGCGCGCGAGGCGGAAGGAAAAAGTCGTCTCCGTGGTCACGGTGATTTCCGTGATGGGCGTGGCTGCGGGCGTAATGGCGCTGGTGATTTCACTTGCGGTCAACAACGGCTTTCGCGACACGCTCGAGCACGACCTGCTGAAGGCGACCGCGCACGTCAATGTCCTGAAGAGAAATACCGGCGAGGGGATCAGCGACTGGCGTGAGCTCACCGCGAAAATGCGGACTATTCCACATGTGGTGGCGGCGGCGCCTGTCCTCTATGACAAGGTGTTCATCACGGGCCCGCAATCGGGCAATGTGGTTGTTCTGAAGGGGATTGAAGTCAAAAGTCAGCTCGAGACCAGCGTGGTTCTGCATAACCTGAAAGCCGGGTCGATCGATGGGCTTTTGCATGGCGCGGACGGTCTGCCTGGAATTATTCTGGGCTCGAAAGTAGCGCTCGATACGGGGCTTTCCCTGAACAGTCAGGTGAACGTGATGAATCCGCAGGGTACGCTGACTCCTTTCGGTCCGTCGCCACGCACGCAGCGGTTCAAGGTGGTCGGGATTTTCGAATCCGGTTTCTACAATTTCGATGATGCGTGGACGTTCGCGTCCATGACAGACGTGCAGAAGCTGCTTTCCGTGGGCGACGTCGCGAACGACATCGAGATCCGCGGAGACGATCCCAATCGCGCGAGAGAGATCGCCGCAGCGGCCGAACGGATCGCGGGCAATCAATATGAAACGCGGAACTGGGAGGAGGACAATGCTCAGCTTTTCAACGCACTGAACATTGAGCGCCTCGGCACGGTGATTACGATCGGCCTGATTGAGCTGGTGGCGGCGCTGAATATTGTGATCGCGCTGACGATGATTGTGCTGACGAAGTTCCGGGATATTGCGGTGCTGATGTCCATGGGCGCGCGGCGGTCGCAGATTCGGCGGATCTTTGTGCTGCAGGGAGCGATGATTGGGGCGGCCGGGACGGTGCTCGGCCTCATCGTGGGGTATACGCTCTGCTATTTCGCGCAGCAGTATCATTGGATTCCGCTGGATGAATCGATTTACGCGATGAGCTTCGTGCCGTTCAAACCCAACCCGGCAGACGGCATCTGGATCGCGGCCGCGGCAATGACGGTCAGCCTGCTGGCGACGATCTATCCGGCTCGCAATGCCACGCGTATCACGCCGGTGGAAGTGCTGAGGTACGAATAATGGCGGTGAAGAAGAAGCGGGCGGAGAAGCATAAGAACACGCGGGAGCGGACGGCGGAGATTCTCCAGATTCTGGATAAGACGTATCCGAACGTGACGTGCGCGCTGCACCACAACAATGCGTGGGAGTTGCTGGTAGCGACGATTCTTTCGGCGCAGTGCACGGATAAGCGCGTGAATGAAGTGACGCCGGGGCTGTTCGAAAAATATCCGACGATTGAGGATTTCGCGGCGGCGCGTCAGGAGGTACTGGCGCAGGATATCCGGTCGACCGGATTTTTCAACAACAAGGCGAAGTCGGTCATCGGCGCCGCGAAGAAGATCCTGCAGGATTTCAATGGTGAGATTCCGCGGACGCTGGAAGAACTCATCACGGTTCCAGGAGCGGCGCGGAAGACCGCGAATGTCGTGCTGGGGACGGCTTTCGGGATCGCGTCGGGCGTGGTGGTGGATACGCACGTATCGCGCATCTCACAGAGGCTGGATCTGACCAGGAATTCCGATGCGGTGAAGATCGAGATGGATTTACAGAAGATCATTCCGCGCGAGCACTGGATTCAGTTCTCGCATCAGGTGATCCATTTCGGTCGGGGGATCTGCGTCGCGCGGTCGCCAAAATGCGCGGAATGTCCGATGGAACAGCTCTGTTACTCGACCGATAAGACGGTCTGACTTCGGACTCCAGATCGCCAGTCGATTCCGCGATATTTCGGATTACTTGCGTCGGCGAAAGCCCGACAGCGGGGCCGAAGCCCACCACACGACTGCAAGCTGAATGAGACAGAAGTGTGCTAAGTTTGCGGCGTAGCACGGAGCCCTGAATGACCACCGACCTTCCACCTGCGTCCGCAACCGATCAACTCTCGGATCGCTGGCCCTATTTGTCCCACAGGCAGCGCCTGACGCAGTTTCGTGAAATGCATACCGGCGAGAAAGCGGATTTTTTCCTTGGGCTGGACGCCCACGATCAGCTTTTCCTGCTGCTTGGTCTGCCGGAGGAGCAGAGGCACGTCTGGATGCGTTTGCTCGCGCCGGACGACGCGGCGGATGTGGTCCAGGAAGCAGGCCCCGAACGGCGCGAAGATCTGCTTGCTCTTCTGGACGAGCCGACTCAGAAGGAAGTGATCGCGCTGCTCGCCTATAAGGAAGACGAGGCAGGCGGTCTCATGAACCCACGCTTCGCGCGCCTGCGGCCCGACGTGACAGTCGACGTCGCCATTTCTTATTTGCGGAAGGAAGCTCCGAGCATTGTCCAGATGAATTACGCGTATGTGCTGGACCGCGAGCAACACCTCCTGGGTGTGGTTTCGGTGCGTCAGCTCTTTACGACGGATGCGGGCAAACTCGTGCAGGAAGTCATGGCGACCAAAGACCTGGTCTCGGTCACGCCGGAAACCGATCAGAAGGAAGTTTCGAGAGTAGTGCGGGACAGCCGCCTCCTCGCCGTGCCTGTGCTCGAAGCAGACCGGCGCATGGTGGGTATTGTGACTGTGGATGACATCGTGGACGTGGTGGAGGAACAGGCGAGCCGCGACATTCAGAATCTGGGCGGTATGGAGGCCCTCGATACTCCATACCTGCACACCTCATTGCGCGAGATGATCCGGAAGCGAGCGGGCTGGCTCGCCATCCTCTTTATCGGCGAGATGTTCACCGCGACGGCGATGAGCTTCTTCGAAGGCGAGATCGCCAAAGCGGTTATCCTTTCGCTGTTTCTGCCGCTGATTATCAGCAGCGGAGGAAATTCCGGATCGCAGGCGACTTCTCTCGTCATTCAGGCCATGGCGTTGGGGGATGTGAGGTTACGCGACTGGTTTCGGGTCATTCGCCGGGAACTGGTTGCCGGAGTTGCGCTGGGCGTTATTCTGGGCGCGATCGGACTCACGCGCATTTTTGTCTGGCAGAAGGTATTCGGAACCTATGGCCCGCAAACCTCGATTCTGGCGCTGACGATCTTTTGCTCCCTGATTGGCGTCGTTGCATTCGGAACAATTGCCGGGTCGATGTTGCCGTTCATTCTGCGGCGATGCGGGCTGAATCCGGCGAGCGCGTCCGCGCCGTTCGTGGCGACTCTGGTGGATGTGACCGGGCTCGTTATCTACTTCACGATCGCCAGTTTCATCATGCTGCGGTAGTCCCTACCGGGAGATTTACTTCCGCACGACGCGTGTTCGGAATCGCGCGCCATCGTTGAACAGGCGCAGGGTTTCGCCGCTTTCCATGTCGAGATCGATGGCCGCGGCACTGCTTTTCGCCTGGCGCCAGCCGGTGAAGCAGCCGTAGAAAATCGTCTTTTTCGCGGGCAACATGTGGTCGAGAATCAGCAGGCCGAAGCAGAAGTGCTGGTCATTATCCCGATGCATGGGAGCGAGCGAGGGGCTTTCCAGATTGTGGATCACCACTCCGCGCTTCAGCCAGGCGTCGAGGTGTTTATTGAAATCGACGACGACAGCGAGGTCGGTCTGACCGTCGCCGTTGAAATCGGCGAAGATCGGACGGACGGCTGCATAGGGGACGATGCCTTCGCCCAGCGCGCTCTTCACCAGTGCTGCGACATTCGGTTTGGGGGGCGCCGCGAGAAGCACCGGCGCCAGCAGCATCAGAGCGGCAATTCGAAGCAAATCGCCTCCGGTGGATTGCCGCCGTACGGCGGGATTTCGCGGAATCCCAGACCGCGATACAGCGCGAGCGCGCTCCCCATAATCCGCAATGTATCCAGGCGAATTCGCTTGTGTCCGGAATCCCTGGCTTCGTAAATGATCCGTCCGGTCAGCAGACGCCCGAGCCCGCGGCCCTGAAACGCCGGACGCACGTAGAGCCGCTTCATCTCGGCAATGCCTTCGCCGATGTTGCGCAGCGCTGCGCATCCGGCAAGTTGGCCGGATTCTTCCGCAACGAGAAGACAGATGTATTCGCCGGGAAGCGAAGCGATTTCGCGCTCGAAGCTCTCGAAGCAGATCGGACTGCCCACAAACGCGCCGTATTCGCGGAACAGTTCGCGAACCGCGTCGATTTCGTCCGGGCGGGCCGGGCGGATCAAGCCGGCAGACTGGAGGAGCCCATCAGGAACTCATCCACGCCGCGGGCTGCCTTCCGGCCTTCAGCGATTGCCCACACGACGAGCGACTGGCCGCGGCGAGTATCGCCCGCGGCAAAGACGCCCGGGACCGACGTCATCCAGGTTTGCGGATCGGCGATGACATTGCCTCGCCCATCGAGCGCTACGCCCAGCTCTTCCAGCATGCCGTTCTTCACCGGACCGGTAAAGCCCATCGCGAGAAGGACCAGATCGACATCGAGATCGAACTCGCTGCCTTTCTGAGTCTCGAATTTCGGCGCCGGACCCACGCGCACGGCGTGGAGCTTCTTCACATGGCCATTCTTGTCGCCGGAAAATTTGACCGAGCTTACGCTCCAGTCGCGGAAGCCGCCCTCTTCATGCGAGCTTTCGATGCGAAGCTGCATGGGCCACATGGGCCACGGCGTTTCGGGCGCGCGTTCCTCAGGCGGTTTCGGCATCAGCTCGAGCTGCGTAATGTGACTCGCGCCCTGGCGGTGCGAAGTGCCCAGGCAGTCGGCCCCGGTATCGCCGCCGCCGATGATGACCACGCGCCTGCCGGTCGCCAGAATCTGATTCGGAACCTTGTCCCCTTCGCAGACTTTGTTGGACTGCGGCAGGAACTCCATGGCGTAGTGAATGCCTTTGAGCTCGCGGCCGGGAACCTTGAGGTCGCGCGGCTGCTCGGCGCCGATAGCCAGAACGATGGCGTGGAAATCTTCCCGCAGGGCGCTGATCTTCACGTTGACGCCGATATGGGCGTCCACCACGAATTCCACGCCTTCTGCCCGCATCTGTTCGACACGCCGGTCGATCAGCTGCTTTTCCATCTTGAAATTCGGGATACCGTAACGAAGCAGGCCGCCGATCCGGTCCGCCTTCTCGAACACGGTGACCGTGTGACCGACCCGCGCCAGTTGCTGAGCGGCCGCGAGACCCGCGGGGCCGGAACCGATGACCGCGACACGCTTGCCGGTTTTCACGGCGGCGAGTTCGGGCACAATCCAGCCCTCATCCCACGCGCGATCGACTATCGTCTTCTCGATGTTCTTGATCGTGACCGGCGGCTCGTTGATGCCGAGCACACACGATGCTTCGCACGGCGCCGGGCAGATACGGCCCGTAAATTCCGGAAAGTTATTGGTGGAATGCAGAACGCGCATCGCATCCTGCCAGCGGCCGTGATAGACGAGATCGTTCCAGTCCGGAATGATGTTGTTCACCGGACAGCCGGTATGACAGAACGGCACGCCGCAATCCATACAACGCGCGCCCTGATTCCGGATGTTGGATTCCGGGAGCGGGTTGTAGATTTCGAACCAGTCTTTGATGCGTTCGGCTGGCGGGCGGCGCTCGGGCACTTCCCGCGTGTACTCCAGAAAGCCTGTTATCTTACCCATTAATTCCTCGTTGAACGCCGCGGCCTAACCGTGCAGCGCCGCCCTCGTTTCCGTTGTCGGGATGACCTGAATTGCCGTCGCAGCGGCGCGTTTCGCCATCACGCGCTTGAATTCGTGCGGGAACACCTTCACGAACTTCGGCAGCATCGCAGTCCAGTTTTCCAGCACCCAGCGGGCGCGCGGACTCTTCGTGGCATCGAAATGCCGGTAGATCAGGTCCCTCAGCGTCTGCTGGTCTTCGGGATCGAAGACTTGTTCGAGATCGACTGAGGTCTTGTTGCAGCGATAGCCGGAGAAATCGCCGTGCTCATCGAGAACGTAAGCGAAACCGCCTGACATACCGGCGGCAAAGTTGCGCCCCGTTTT
>DASYCD010000165.1:0-35541 GCA_036500405.1 Bryobacteraceae bacterium | reverse complement strand
CGCAAACTGGGGCATCGTGTAATCCCGGAGCTGAATACTGTCGCTCACGAGATCGACCGTCGCGCTGATCTCCGGCTTTTCCACGGACTTCATTTTCACGCCGCCTTTGGCCGGGACAAGCGCGAAGAATTTTGCGGTCTTATTCTCCTCGTGGACGATCACGCCGAATCGCTGCGCGAGAAGATGCTGCAACATGACCGGGATCTGCTCCGGCGTGGCTCCTGCCGGCAGCGTGGCGTCGATATCGAATCGTTCGTCGCCAATCCATTTCGGCCCCGCAACTCGCTCGAGAGCGACGCCGTACGCCCGCGCCAGAAGCGACCGCAGAGTTGCGCCTGGATAGTGGACCCGCGCCGGATCCTGTTGGGGCGGAGCTACGTCCGCGCCCGCATTCTGCGACGAGCGCGTGACAGACGCCTTTTCAAAGTCTTGTGCTGATAATGCAGCGACACACAGGGTCGCGATGAGGATCGCAAAGAAAGGACGCACCGATCCCAGCGTAACCTGCGGGTCAGTTTTTGTGATGCATTTTCTGGAACGCGCGCAATTTCGCCAGATCATCGGCCAGGGCGTCCCGATCGCCTGGGGCGAGACGATCGTCGTGCGATGACTTCTCGATCGAATCGATGACATCGTTCAGGAGGCCGTTATCCCAGCGAGTCTGGTCCAGATCAGCCTGCATCTTTGTCAACTCTTCCTCGGTCTTCGCAATACGGTCCCGTTCCTTCTGTTGCGCGCGGCCGCCCCAGATATGCTCCAGATCCGTTCTTACCTCGATGAAGAGATGAGCTCGCCACCCCTCCCCGCTATACCGGAGCTCGCGCTGGTGATACCAGTCCTGCGCAAATGCATTCACTGTCAACAACACCGGAACCACAAGCAAAATAATCGGTCGCATTTCCGACCCTCCTTTTCCGGCTGATTGCATTTAGGTAGCCAATCGACCCCGAGTTTGTGTATTTCGCGCCACACTACCGCAGGCGCCACTTCGATTAAGACAATTGCATCCCGCCAACCCCTGTGACATCGTGGATGGTACAGCAATGGGCGCGAAAGTACTGAAATGGATCGGGTACGTTACCGCGGTGCTATCGCTCATCGCCGGAATCCGCGGTCTGCAGATCCTGATTTCCGGAAAGGTGGAATCCCACCAGAAAACCGAGTCATTGCTGGCTTCCGAACAATTACAACTGGGCGCCCGGGATTACGAGTCCGCCTGGCAAACGCTGGAGCAGGCTTCGCAGACAGGCGGCGAGGCTGACAAAGTGCGGGATGCGCGCGAAACTCTCGCGATGGAGTGGCTGGAAAACATCCACGTTCAGGACACCCAGAAATTTTCCGACATCGTCAAAAAGCTCGATCCCGTTCTCACCAGCGGAGCCGCCGCCGCGAAAACGCCGCAACACAAAGCCGACCTTCTGGCTCACCTCGGCTGGTCGTACTTCCTTCGCGGCCGCGATGGAATGACCGGCATCGATCCCGCGAAAACTTATGCGGACGCCGTCCAGGGAGACCCGGACAACCCTTACGCGCAGGCGATGTGGGGCCACTGGATTCTCTGGAACAGCCGCCAGCCGGCCAACGCCGCATCCCACTTCGATGCCGCTCTGCATTCAGGCCGGCAGCGTGACTTTGTGCGCCACCTCCAGTTATCCGCGCTGCTGAACGGCCAAAACCCGGCCTGCGATCAGGAGATCGCGCGCGTCCTCACTGCGATTCGCAAAGAGAATGGTTCCGTAGATGACGATACCCGTCAACGATTATTCAGCCTGTACGGCGAGGAATTGATCTCAACCAGTGACAGCGCGGCTTTCATCAACGCACTTGCGCCCGCTGAGCAGCTGCTTACGTTCCACTGGCTGTTCGATCGTCTGGATCTGGGTGACTCGGCCGCGCTGTCGCGCTCGTTTGAGATCGCGCTTCTCCAGGAAGCAGCCGGGCAACGCTCGGAGGCGCTCGCTTCGTTTCAGGCTGTCAATACACAGCTCGGCGGTCGTCCCGGATCGCTTCTCACCAAAACTCAGGCTGCCATTCGCCGTCTTTCGCGCTCATGATGGCATTGCAAAGAAAGTGAAGGAATCTATCGATGTTCGGCTCTGAAGTACTGGATGTTGCGCTTGGTCTCATCTTTATTTACCTGGTTCTGAGCCTGATTTGCTCAGCCGCCTGCGAGGCAATCGAGGCGGTGCTTAAATCGCGATCCGCATACTTAAAGCGCGGACTTCAGGAACTGCTGAGCGATCCGTCGGGAAAAGAGCTCGTCGCTGAAGTCTATAGCCATCCGTTAGTATGCTCCCTGTTTACGGGACAATACAATCCTTCAAAAGATGGTAACCTGCCGTCCTATATCCCACCTGCTAACTTTGCTCTGGCGCTGATGGATATCGTCGGGGTCGCAAAAGCCGTGAAAGGCGCCGCCGGGTCACCCGAAGCGGAAACGATTCGAAATACCCTCGAGGCGTATGCCGCGAAAAACCCGGCGGTTTCTCAGGCTCTGCTCACGCTCGCGCACACCACCGAATTTGACCTGAACCGTATGCGTTCGGCCATTGAAGGCTGGTACAACAGCTCGATGGATCGCGTATCCGGCTGGTTCAAGCGGCGAACCCATTGGGTGGTGCTGGCGCTCGGATTGATCATCGCCGTCGGGATTAATGCGGACACCATTCTCATCACGAACAGCCTGGCCACGGATAAGTCGCTGCGCGAATCGCTCGTCCTGGCCGCTTCGGAAGACGCAAAGCGCACGGACGCGATCGCTTCGCAGAATTTTCAGAACGATATGCAAACGATTCGCGAAGCGGGTTTGCCTCTGGGATGGACCACCTCCGCATCCAGTTCTCACCGTGTGCCGCAAACGTGGCGGGAATGGCTCGTCAAGATGCTCGGTTTGATCCTGACCACCTTCGCCATATCTTTGGGAGGCCCATTCTGGTTCGACCTTCTCAACCAGTTCATGGTCGTCCGCTCCACCATCAAACCGCAGGAAAAAAGTCCGGTCGAACCATCGAAAAGCTGAAAGTGGCCGGTTTCACAATTTAATGTCTTTGGGGGGTACGGAAGGTACCAGTCTCGTCTATCATATTCCCTATGACGAATATCAACGGCAAGGCGTATGCGATGAATGCAATCACGCCCATGAAGCCGTGGAAGACCTGGATACTCCGTCTGGTCTTCTTTATCCTCGGGACTTTCAAATCGAAGCAGCAGGATCTGATTCAGCTTTCTTTCATTCATTTCGCGCGCTGGGTCATCGTCAAACGGGACGCGTTTCCGAGATTGTCAGACGCGCAGCCGGCTGAGCAGCTCAAATACGACTATCTGATCTTTTTCAGCAACTTCAACGGCACCTGGGATCAGTACATTGACGCGTTTTCGGCGGTTCTCTACGATGGTCTGGACAAGATCTGGAAGTGGAGTGAAAAGTATCCCGGCTCGCGGCCGGTGACAGGATTCAAGCAGTACATCGAACTCGTCCAGTTCGATACCGATTACTACTTCAATGTCTACCCGCACGCGACCACAAACGATGTGAAGGCGGCTTTTAAAGTGGACGACGCGCTGACGGAATTCGCGAAAACCAGCCAGTCGCTTTCGCCCGCGGAGTTCGAGAAGGCCTGGTTACAGTTCCAGATCGCCGTAACTCCGCATTTGGGTATGACAGGAATCGCCCCGGTAGGCACGTAAACATGGCAAACGTCAGCGGCAACACCTACGGACTCACGATTCTTTCGCCCATCATCGAAGACAATGCGCGTCTCGATATCTGTCATTCGATGGAGCTGCGGTGGTATCTTTCGCAGCTCCCGCGCGATTATCAAAGTCCGTTCGCAAAAATTTCAAGCACTTATCTGGCTCGTCTGGTTGTGATGGACGACGTGGTCTTCGTCGGGCTGCCGGCCTGTGAAGAGCATCTGAAGTCGCGCTATCTGGTATTTGAGACGAGCTTTGACGGCGATCTCGATACGTATTTGCGACGCATGGCGACCGAGACCGGCGAATTTGTCAATGCTGTGTGGAGTCACTGCGTGGGCTTCCCGGGTACGGCGAATGTCGACGCATTCATCGCCTACATGAAGAAGTGCCAGATCGAGACGACCTTCTTCTTCGCCGACGTCAATGATCGGACTGTCGACTCCAGCCTGAAGGCCCTGCACGCGCAGGCTTCGCTCGCGGAGTTTATGGAAATACATCAGGGCATGCCCGCGGCGCAATTGCAGCAGGCGTTCGGGCGCTTTCTCGAAGAACTAAAGAACGCGCGGCCCCTGCCGCATGGCGGCGATGAGTCGCGCGATATCCCGCAGGAGAGACGCCCCAATGGTTGAGAGTACGCCGGGTAAGATCGACGTTTCCGATATTCAGGGCTTTGTCCTGAAAGGCTACAACTTTCCGCATGCGCGATATCTCCTGCTCGAACTCGGCGCACCGGAAGCGGCGCGCGCGATGCTCATGCAACTGCTGGAAATCGTCACCACAGGCGAACGCTGGGATCCACAGAACAAACCGGTCTCTACCGTGAACATCGGTTTCACCCACAGAGGACTTGCGGCGTTGGGCATCCCGCTCGAAAGCCTGCTGAGTTTTCCGATGGAGTTCCAGCAGGGTATGCAGGCGCGTGGCGACATTCTCGGCGATACCGGTAAGAATGCCGCGGAAAACTGGGATCCGGAGTGGCGCGGTGGACAAGTTCATGCCTGGCTGGCGGTGAATGCCCGCACCCCCGAAGCGCTCGAATCGCGCTGCGCGGAGATGCTGCACCTGATCGAGACCACGCAAGGCGCGCGGCTCGTTCGCGCTCAGGACGCCTGTGCGCTTTTCATCGACGGTCAGGTTTCCACCCAGGAACACTTCGGTTACAAAGACGGCTTCGGGAATCCGGATTTCAAAGGTGCGGAGCGGCGCTGCACTCCGGGTCAGGGCAAGCTCGATGAGAACGGCAACTGGCAAGCGTTGGCCACCGGTGAAATCCTGCTGGGTTACGCGGATGAAGCCGGCGAGCTTCCTCCCGCGCCGGATCCTCACCTGTTAGGGCGCAACGGCGCCTTCATGGTGTATCGCAAGCTGCACCAGAACGTGGCGACCTTCCGCCGCTACATCGCCGAAAAGGGCGCTCAGTATGCGGGCGGCCCTGAAAAGCTGAGCGCGAAATTCATTGGACGCTGGAAGGACGGCACTCCGCTGGAACTATCCCCGGACGCGCCGAATCCCGCGATCGTCAACAACGAAGACACCAATACGAATTTCACTTACGGAGACGATCCGAACGGCGCGAAGTGTCCGCTCGGCGCACACATCCGGCGCGTACACCCGCGAGATGCTTTTGGGTTTAACGGCGGCCTGGTCAATCGCCGCCGCATCATGCGCCGCGGCCTGACTTACGGCAAGTATGTGCCGCGGGACCAGCCGGTGAACGACACGGACGAGCACGGCATCATTTTCATTGCGCTGAACGCGAGCCTCTACCGCCAGTTCGAATTCGTTCAACAGCAGTGGATCGAGTACGGCAATGACGCGCACCAGGGCAACGCGAAGGACGTCCTCATGGGTAATCACGGCGGGACGGGCCGCTTCGTTGTGCAGGGCACGGCCGATCCGAATAACCCGCCGTTTATCTGCGGCGGCCTGCCGACTTTTGTGGAACTGCGCGGCGGCGACTACTTCTTCATCCCCAGCCTGACGGCACTGGCGATGATGGCAACGAACACGGTTGATCCAAGATAAAGATCCGGGGTAAGAAGATGGAAGATTTCGGAAGTCTGCTGGGCAAGTTCCAGGGAATTGGGCACGAGGCAGTCTCGGAGATTGAGCAGCGTCTGCAAACCGAGCAGCAGTCGATCATGGCGTTTCTGGATCAGCTGAAACAGCACACGATCCAGTACCCAGAGCCGATCTTCGCTGTCCTCCGCCGTGTGAAGCCGATACTCATCGT
The DNA here is from genome assembly GCA_036500405.1 of Bryobacteraceae bacterium. Lineage (GTDB taxonomy): Bacteria > Acidobacteriota > Terriglobia > Bryobacterales > Bryobacteraceae > BOG-234. The sequence goes on along the minus strand of DASYCD010000165.1, from coordinate 29,612 downwards.
GAAGAACTTTGCTCTGGTCACTCGGTTCGAGGACGTACAGGAAGTACTGATGCGCGATGAGATCTTCCAGGTGACATACGGCGAAAAGATGCGCATCGTCACGGGCGGCCGCGACTTCTTCCTGGGCATGCAGGATTCGCCGGAATATACGCGCGACGTCTCAAACATGCGCAGCGTGATGCGGCGCGAAGATATTCCCGGACGCGTCGTTCCCTTCGTTGCCAAACAATCGCAGAGCCTGGTGGGCGCCGCCGGCGCGGAAATGGACGTTGTCACGCAATTGACGAAGACCGTGCCTGCGCGCTGGGTCGCCGATTATTTCGGATGTCCGCCGCCTTCCGATGAAGAACTGGCCGCGTGGGGATCGGCAATATTCCGATATCTGTTCACTGACCTCACGAATGAGCCGGCTGTGGGACAAGCGGCGAAAACAGCGGCCGCGGCGGTCAGAGACTGGCTCGACCGGACCATCGCGGATCGCAAAGCAAACCCAAATGAGACCGACAACGTGCTCAATCGGTGCCTTGCGCTTCAGAAGGCAGGCGTGCCCGGCATGGATGATCTCGGCATTCGCAATAACCTGCTCGGTCTGCTGACCGGCGCTATCCCCACCACGTCGAAATGCTGCACGCAGGCGCTGGATGAACTGCTGAAGCGTCCCGACGCGCTCGCGGGCGCGCACCGTGCGGCGCTTGCGGATGACGATGCGCTGCTCGCGTCTTACGTTTTTGAGGCGCTGCGATTCAATCCGAACAACCCTGGCATTTTCCGTGTTGCTGCCGAGGATTACGTAGTCGCAAAAGGAACCCTGCGCGCCACGAAAATTCCCAAAGGAACCACAGTGCTGCCGGCCACTCAGTCCGCCATGTTCGACGACTGCCACGTCGAAGCGCCTCACGAATTCCGCACGAATCGCCCACCGTACCTCGATATGCACTTCGGCTACGGCATGCATACCTGCTTCGGGCAGTACGTCAATCGCGTACAGATTCCCGGCATTCTGAAACCCTTGCTGAAGAAGAACCTGACGCGCGCCGGCGATCTTCAGTATGAGGGGCCATTCCCGTCCAGCCTGAAAGTCAGAATCGCGAACTGATCAAACCTGCGGACTGCCCGCGGCCTGCTGGTTTTCCAGCTTTTCCTGATAGATCGGCGTATCTTCGTCCTGATCGTCGTAGTAAGCGATCGTAGCGTCCTGGCTTGTCAGTTCGATAATGGCGTACCCGTGGCGCATGAAGACACCATCCGCATCGACGCCCAGCGCGGTGTTCGCAACAATCGGAACATTGGCGTACTTAACGTTCGGACCGAGTTCGGTCGCTCCAATCGGAAAGCCGCCATGCCCGATGCAGCGCGCCAGAACTCCGGCCCAGCGTCCGTAAATCACCTGGTTGTGTTCGTGACCCCAAAGCCAGACTGATATGTTCGGGAGGAGATCCTGGACCTGCGCCTGCAGCTTTGGATTAACGCTTTGTCCCGCGATGGCTTCCCATGCCGAAAAAAGCTGATGGTGGGAAAGGAGAATCGTCCGGCGCTTCCCCGCCGTTTTGATCTTGTCTTCCAGCCATGCGACTTCCGTGTCCTGAAGATAAGTGGGCTGAGTTCCACCCGGCTGGCGGTCGTTCAGGCCGGTATCGAGAGCGATGATTTGGAAATTGTCGTTACGCAGGCAGAAATAACTGGCCGGCTGTCCAAGCTTGTCGAGCAGATCGTAGTAGGGGCCGCCGCCGCTGAACATATCGTGATTGCCCGCCAGAGTGAATGACCGCGTATCGCCCAGCGTCTTTTTCCAGATGTTGTAAAAGTAGTTGGTCGCTTCGAAATCGGTGCAGGAATAATAAATGTCACCGAGGTGGATCGCGATATCCGGCTTCTTGCGCGCCATCTGCGCCAGAACCGTTTTGGCCGCGTCCTGACCGGTTCCCCAGTCGCCGATGATCGCGATCCGGCATGTATCATTCATCGGCAATACGAAATCACTGAGATCGTGGTAAACCCTGTAAGGTACGGGCTGGCACTTCAAAAGGAATTCCGCATACTTCAATGCCGGTTCCACCCAGCGCGGATCGCAATCGCCCATCTTCGCGGTGAGTTGCTGCCGGTCAATGGACGCGGCCTTCGGGTTGAGTTTTACCAGATCCGTGACGGACTTCCGCACCAGCGTAGAGCAGTAGGCCGCTACGGATCCGATATCTTCGGCGGAGGATTTCGTGGGCGGCGGCATGGGAGTCTGGTTTCCCTTTTCGGCGCCTTCCACATCGAGCGCGGCGGCCGCCACCAGATCCTGAGTGGTGTCCGGACGAGCTACGATCTTACTGCCGGATGAAATATCCTGCGTGCTCGCGCCGGAAGACTTCTTCGCCACAACTTCATCCACTGCGGACTGCCAAAGCGCCAGTTCCGGATCTCTCGTATTTTTCAGCATGGGGTTTCCTTGTGAACCTGATCAGACAGACATGATGGCGCGCATCAGATCGACAAAGCCCGCGCCCTGGAAATTCGGCGCGCGTCCCAAATCTGTCGCGGTCTTGAGAAAAATTTCCTTCACTTTATAAGGATCTCCGCGGTACTCCATGTGCGCGGAAAGAAACGCGGCAATTGCGCCCGAAACATGCGGCGCAGCCATACTGGTGCCGCTGCGTTCCTCATATTCGTATTGGTCGAGCTCGATCGAGCAGGAGATGACCTTCTCGCCCGGCGCCACCAGATCCGGCTTCATTCGCCCATCGCCCGTGGGACCCTTGGACGAAAAGTAAGAAACGCCGTAGGCGTGCGGCTGCGCCTTATGAGTCGAGCCGACCGCAATCGCACTCTCGGTATTCGCCGGATCGGTAATCGAAAGCGCGATCCAGGTCGGAACTTCTTCACCTGTATTCAGGCGCGTCACCCCATAACCCGAATTGCCGCACGAAATCACAACCATGCAGCCGGAGTTCACCGTTCGCGTCACTTCCTGGCAGAGAGGGCTCTTCCCGCACCCATACCAGCGCGGATCGAACGGATATCCAAGGCTCATGTTGATGCCGTCGATCCGGATGCTCCGCCCAGTCGTATTCAGTTTGCGCACATATTCCAGCGCCAGGATGCAGTTCGAAGCCGAGCCGGAACCATCGTCATCGAGAACTTTGAGATTCACCAGTTTCGCGAGCGGCGCCATACCGGACGGGTAACCGGAAAGCTCGATAACCGAATTCCCCAACTGGCTTTCAATCTGAATGGCCGCCTTGATCGGCGCCGGCGGGGTGGGAGCGCATCGGGCTCCGGCTACGATTCCGGCAACGTGCGTGCCGTGACCGTTCGAGTCTTCGAGCGACTGAGAGTTTGAGAAATTCCTGCTGAGCTGCTGATCGATCGTGTTGAACTGCTGGAAGTGCGGATGATCGCTGCGAATTCCCGTATCGAGAATTCCCCACGTAATCCCTTTCCCGCGCGCTTCAAACGTCCGCCAGCAGGCGGAGGCCTTGATGGTATCGGCGGACGAAAGAATATGGGTGGTGCACTTTTCGTCCTTCCATATCTGGTAAACCGAATCCTTCTCGTTGCCAAGCTCGTAAATCACATCCGGCGTAAGACTGGCGAAGACGTAGAACTGGCTTTCACGAAACGGGATCTTGTGGCTGTCCAGAATCTCCTTCACCCGCGCGCGCGAAGGTTCCACTCCCGCCGCCGGATCGGTTTTCGATTCGTTCAGCGTGATGATGACCGGAATCGGCGTGGGCGTCGTCTGCCGGGCGTTCGCCTGCTGATCGATCTCCTCCTGCACCGGAGGCGAGATCAGGAACGACTTCATCTCCATAGATCAGCGTCCTTCGCTTTTGATAATCGCGGCCGCGCGTTCCGCCAGAGCGCCGATCGTGCGTGATGGATTCACGCCGAGAGCCTCCGGCACAATCGAGCCGTCAATCACGTAGAGGTTGCGGTAATTGAAAACTTCGCCGGCGTGATTCACGACGCCGTTCAGCACGGTATCGCCCATGCAGGTTCCTCCCAATGGATGCGGCGTAACGAGGTTATGCAGGAGGGTCCATGTCGGCGGAACGACCGGCGTGCCACCCGTCGCGGCTGACAATTTCAGATGCATCGCCACAATCGCGTCCATCGTGGCTTTCGATTTTCCGATATCCCACGCGAGATTGAGGCACGGCTTCCCCGTAAAGAGGGAATGATGCAGCGAGAACGTGCCGTTCGCGGCGTCTACGCCCTGCGCAAACCACGGCATCGCGTTGCGGAACGGCTCCTTGCCGGTGAGCAGAAGACGAAGAGAATCGATCAGCAGTTTGATCTCGGCATTCCCCGGCTTTGTCGCCGCTCGTGACACGAAATCATTCAGCAGATTCGGAAAACCGCCGTCCTCGATCCAGAACGATTGTCCGCTCTGGCTGCGGTCGAGAAAATCGATGGCGCACGCGATCGTGGGACCGACGGATGGATTGATGGCTCGATCCCCATAGAATGCCGGCGTCAGAAAATCGCCATTCGAGCTCCAGTTATGTCCCAGAAACGGGCTAACGTTCGGCAGGGAGCCGCTGATCTCACGGCAGCGCAGCAGGAGCTCCGTGGAACCCAGCGATCCGCATGCAACGATCACGATCCGCGCCGTCCCGCTTCCGGGAATTCTCGTACCGTCCTTCAGTTGATCCCACGAGACCTTGTATCCACCCGATACCTGTTCAACGTTGCTCACCAGATGAAGCTCGCGAACGTCCGCGTGATACTTGTTTTCGGCGTACGGCAGATAGTTGCGGTCGAGCGTGTTCTTCGCATCCACGTCGCACCCGATATCGCAGTTGCCGATATGCGTGCACGTGCCCTGCTCCACCCCCTGTGCATTCACAAAGCGTTTGCTGTTGGACGCATTGTGCGGATCGTTGAGATTGTAATTCCAGTTAGGATCGAACGAAACCGCCAGTTCGAGTTGCTTGAATCGATCGCCCGCGCCAATCTTATTAGCGCTCTCCTGCATCAGACGCATGCGGTCGGTCCACTGGTTCGCGGGAACCTTCTGGACGTTCATGAACTTCGCGACAGAATCGTAATGCGGCTTCAGCTCCGAGTAAGTGATCTCCTTCGGCCAGCCTTTATCGAAAGTATCCTGCGGCGCTTCGCACGAGATATTCGCGTAGATGAGAGAGCCGCCGCCAACAGCCGCTCCCTGCGCCACCGCCATGTGCGGGAAAACGCGGAAGTCGATCCAGCCGTTCTCCTTTTCCGGATGGTCCTCATTCCACAGCCACGGGTCGCCTTCTCCGCGCGGGTAAGTGGTCTTGTCCCATCGCCGGCCGCGCTCGAGAATAAGAACCTTGTATCCAGCCTCCGCCAGACGGCAGCCGCTGATCGCGCCGCCAAAACCGCTTCCGATTACGATAACGTCGAAATCCATTCCGCTCTCCGGTCTACATTTTCACGTACGTGTCCCACAGCTCGCCGAGGAAAAACTTGCCGAACTTCGCCGTCACCTCCGCCGCCTGCGCCGCGTCCTTCGCATTGATCGCATGGAAGGTCGGAATCATCGCCAACAGATCCGGAACGCCCAGCGAAATGATTCCTGCGCCCACCACCTGCCCCGTCGTGTCGGTGCCCTGATAAAGCTTGGTGTACAGCGTCGTCGTCGCGCTCCAGAGATGTACAAGGGGTCCTTTTTTTACATCCTTGTGCCCGGCCATGTAGTAGGGCAGGCCATTGCTCGCGTTGAATCCGAGCTCGTAGACCATGTACTTACTGTTCGGATCGCTGGTCGGTGAGAAGAGGCTGAAGACTCCCTTCGTGGAGGCGAGGTTTGTCCCAAGCGGCACAAAATCGACGCTGCCGCTGATCGTGCCCGGATGCCCCTCGGCCGCGAGGAACTTATCGAGATCGGGGATCACGATTGTGCCATGCATGGTCAGGATGTTACCGGCGTCCTTACCGACCTTGGCGCCTTTCTCCGGGTCGGTTTCGCCCATAGCGAAGCCGCCGGACATCTTTTCGCGAAAAGTAAAGCCGAGTGATTGATCTGCCATAAATGATCCTCAGGCCGGTTTGGCCAGTTCTTCAAGAATGATGGGGAACACGTCGTGCGCGGCGTTCTTGCCGATAAAAATATCGAGATGGCCGTAATTCGCAATCGGTCTGTAAGAGTGATAGCCGGGTTTCTGCTTATCGAAATACTCAAACGTCTGATGCTGGCTCTCCGGTGTGAAGCAGAGATTGTTGAGACCAGCGAAGAAGGCGAAGCGCGCATCCGTACGCGGAGGCTGCGCCACGAAGTCCTTTGGAAGCTCAGGCCGGTTCTCCACGCCAACAAGATGCCCGGCGTGAATGCACTTCACGATCTGCTCGAAAAACGCGATGGGCACCTGCGCGAATTCCTGGCTGATCCAGGCGTGCGTCTCATCGTTCAGATTCGCGTGGCTCCACAGCGCTGGAAAGCCGGTGCCGTAAACGAAGCTAACGCCCTTGCAGACCGGATTGTTGCATTCGTGATGGATCAGCGCGATCATCGCCGCTACCGTTTTGGCAACCGGCGTGGGAGCATTCACAGTCCACTGGGGGTTGAGATAGTCGGTGAGGCGCTTCAGCATCGGAACCGCCGTCGTGATTTTCACCGATGTGACCGCGGGAACGATTGGATGCAGCGCCACCGCGTTGCTGACAATCGTCTTCACCTGCGGGACCAGGCCGGCGACGGCGGACATCATGAAGCTTGTGGAACCCTGGCAGTGAATGACGGCCTTCACTTCGTCACTCCCCGTCTGTTCCACGATTTTCTGGATGGCATACGGGTGATCGAATACCGCTGCCTGATCGAGCGTCCAGTGGTTCGGATGAAGATCGATTGACGCGCGCCAGTTCTCCAGCCAGACGTCGTAGCCTTCGTCGATCAGCATTTCGGGCAGCGTGACGTCTGTCGGAGGCCGGAACAGATTGGCCCGCACGCCGGCGCCATGCACCAGCACGACCGGACCTTTGGTCGGCGGATTCGGTCCTTTTAGATGGAGGAGATTGCAGGCGAACCCGTCCCCCGCCTGAAATGGAACTACGGTTGTGGAGATATCACTTCGTGCCATATAAGGTTCCCGCAATGTTGATAGTGTACAGGTACTGGGTTAGAAGTTATGGTACTTAATTTTTGTTGAGTGTGCGCGGGATGACCAATTCTTCCGCAGATTCCCGGGCGTCACCGGCCTCGGCGTTATTCTCAAGGAATGTCAGAGTCCGCGAAGAGATCCTTGTTCGCCGATTGGCGCCACTCCGTTAGCTTTTGGATTGGCTCACTGATGGTGGCAACCGGCGTCGGCCTGCACCTCCCGATGTTTCTGATGGGCCGCAGTACACACTACCGGCTGGCTGGTATGCCGATGGGGACGCCGATGCTCATCGGCATGTTTCTGATCCTTCTGGGCATCGGCGCGGCGGCGTGGGGCCTGTTGCCCGGCCAACAACCCACGCCGGTGCAATACGGGACCATCCTGTCCCCGGAAGACGCGCCTCTGACGAAGTATCACTGGATCCAGGTTGGACTCGTCGGCGTCGCTCTCGTCATCGATGTCATGAAAGCGGCGTCGCTCGGGTTCGTAACGCCGGGCATGCGCGTCGAATACGGACTCACCGGTCCGCAGATCGCTGTGCTCCCCGTTGTCGCTCTGATGGGTACCACGGTGGGTTCGTTTGTCTGGGGCGCACTCGCCGACATCTATGGCCGCCGGGCTTCCATTCTTCTCGCCTCGGTCATGTTCGTCGGCACCTCCATCTGCGGATGTATGCCTTCGTTCTCGTGGAACATCTTCATGTGCTTCGTGATGGGCCTCGCCGCGGGTGGCATGCTGCCCGTCGCCAATGCGCTGTTGGCGGAGATCATGCCGACCAGACACCGCGGCTGGTGCCTCGTGCTGCTCGGCGGCATCGGCACCGTCGGCGGCTTTTACGCGACCAGCGAACTTTCCGCCCTTCTGCAGCCTGAGTTCGGATGGAGAATCATGTGGCTGCTCGGCTTTCCGACCGGACTGATTCTAATCGGGCTCAGCCCGCTGCTTCCGGAATCGGCGCGTTTTCTGCTGGAGAAAGGCCGATTTGAGGAAGCCCGCGAGACTCTTTCCCGCTATGGCGCTGTGATTACATCCGCCGGCCGCGAGCCTGCCAGGCGCGAAGTCGCGGCGGCAAAAGGCAAGGCGAAGGGCCGCCTCGGCCTCGGCATTGCTCTGACCCTGGTTGCGCTCGCATGGGGCTTCGTGAATTTTGGCGTGCTGTTGTGGCTTCCCGGAAGCCTCGTCGCGGAGGGCCGGAGCGTCAGCCTCGCCAGCGCCCTGATCGCGAAATCCGCGTTGATTGCCGTTCCCACCGTAGTCGTCACCACCTGGCTCTATAGCCTTTGGAGCACCCGCTGGGTTCTCATCCTCGCGATCGGCATCACTACGCTTGGGCTGTTCGCCACGCTCTTCCGCGGCGCCATCCCTTTCCTGGCGAATCCGCTGATCTCTGTGTCGCTTTTGGTCGTCGGCACCGGCGCGGTTATCTCCATTCTGATGCCGTACGCGGCAGAGAATTTTCCGGTACGAAACCGCGGCCGGGCAACCGGATGGGTGGCGGGATGCAGTAAGGTCGGCGGCGTAATCGCCCAGACTTTCGCGGTCTTCGCCCTCGTTCCGGCATTCCGGCTCGCTGCGGGAGCCATCGCGATCCCGACCGCCATCTCTTTACTCCTCATCTGGATCTTCGGCCGCGAGACCCGCGGCAGCGATCTGCGTGAACTCGAAGTAGCCGCCGGACAGGGCTGATTAGAGCAGCCCTCCCTGTTCACCGGGACTTCTTTGTGATAGTGTGCCGCCAAAGGAGTTCCCCATGCTCAAATGGCTGCTTTCTGTCTGGCGCCGGCTGACGAGCTGGACACATCGGCATCCTCCGGAGACATCCCGTCCGGCTGAAAACCTGTATCAACGATCAAATCTCCACGGCCGATACCGCTAAACCGTGGGCTTGTGGGGCAAGGCTTTGGCCGTGCGCGCCGAGCTTCAGCTCGGCGCATGTAACCCGAAATATTCCCAAAACTCGGCCCCCCGCGATCTGGATCTTCCTTGAACAGGCGCGCTACTCTCCGGCTACGAACCGGGTTGCGAGGCTTTGAAGATGACCCGATGCCAGAGAGCGTGTAATAGCACGCCCAACAGGTACATAAATCCCGCGTTAACGATCAGCCCAGGGACGAGAAGTCGCGCATCAAGCCGATACCATGGCATTGAAAGCAGAATAAATGGAATCCAGTCGTAACCCGCGCCGCCTGATTTCGCCGTCGCTGCGGTGAACGTAAAAACGACGAGAACGACAAGAATGTAAGTTACGGAGACACAAAAGCCCCCTGGATCAACGCGGCTCTCAAGTGCGTCTCCAACCCATCATAATTTCTAGCCTGCCGCTCCACGCCCAATGACCGGGTGACCCCGGCTTTCGAAGAGCAACGACATAGCCGAAGTAGTACAGCGTCTCATACAACGCCGTCGTAGTCTGGTGTGCAGTTGCGGTATCGCCGCCCTTCAAAGAGATTGCCGCTTGCCAGACGCCTCCCGCCCTGAAAAACCGAAGCGAATCCGACGAAGGCGGGCCCACCGGAGAGTCGTTTGATGGATCCGTAAGCAAAACATTGAAGAAGAGCCGATCGTCGTCGAATTGCGTGAAGAGCTCTAATCCAGCTGCTGACGGGGGTCATCGAGCCAGGCCAAGCCCGGCTTCTCTCCCCCTCCGCCTGGCGGGATTCCGCGGTACGCCCAATATGCATGGGTCCTGAGAAAGGTTAGACCATTCGGCGCGCCGCCCGGGGGTGTGTTCTGAGAGATTGCGCCGGCAACGTCCCGGAAGTCATCCTCATTGTTGGAGAGTATAAAAGAGTTCCCAACAATAGCTGCATAGAACGTAGTATTTTCCCGATGGCCCTCCGAGGGGAGGTATTGCCCACGTCCAGACAGGTCTGCCCTCTATCGCCATCACCTTTACATTGCCGAACTCGGCGCCTAACGTACTTGCCCACCGCGGCGTCAGTGCTGCTATGTAGCAGGCGCGGAGACGGCAACACCAAGGCCGGCGGGAGGCTCAAAATCCTTCGCTCCCATCAGGACGACTTCTGAACTTCGTTCCAGTGCCGCGAGCGTCCCGCGCCCAACTGCGTTGAGCCCTCCCATCAGGTATACGAAGGGCAACCCAAGATATCTTCGGCCAAACTCCTGGTGCGAACTATCGAAGTGCAATTGCGATAAAACTCTGGACCGCGCTGAAAAGACCGTCTCGTACCGCTGCAGGAGCACGGCGGCACCTTGACCTTCAACGTTCGAGTCGGCATAGCCTTTGGAAGATCCGAGAAGAAGAAGCAGCATTAAGAAAGAGCGCAATAACGCAATAACCACGATCCCGAAGCGCAGATACCGCGGGCAAACTCGGGCAGCAGCGACACCGTGCGCTTGCAACAGTGGCACAGGTATCGGCGAACGCGGATCGTGCCATCGAACGCGATGTCTACCAGCATGCGCGTGTAGAAGCCGTGAGCCTTCAGAGGATGACGAGCTTCACACCGCGGACAGTGATCGGGCCGGTAACGATCGGGATCGGAAAGCTCTTCAGGATAGCGCTGGATGGACCCAGCAAGGCAGTGTAGGATACCTGCATAGGCCTTCTTTTCGGGAACCCGAAGACTCCTCCTGGATCTGCGGCGGCTCCTCATGTGTCAATTTCCGGATGGTGGTTCAGCGTGGTCGACAACGATCACTTCGACTGGGCTCTTCGCGGATTCGAGCCGCAATCCAGGTTGTTGCTGGAGAGCCTGTGCGATGGACGTGCCCGATATGCCCGAACCGGGCGGCGGAGGTGGCATCGCCGGGGTGGTGTCATCGGGCACAAAATCCATTTGCAGGTCGAAAACTCCGCTGAGTCCCGTCCTGTCAATTACGCTCCGGCCCAGCACCATTGAGAGTATACGGACGAGTTCCGGCATGGCGATTTTTCCGCCCTGCAATCGTGCGCCGGAGGGTCCCAAAGAGACGCCTGCCGAGCCGCAGCGCGTCGTTATGGGGGGAAGCTCTCCGGGTGCAGCCATTCTCGCTCCCCCTGTCCATTCCGGAGACGCGTCAGCGGGAGCTTCCACACAGGCGACGTCCTTCGGCGGCCCCAGCTTCAGCCCGCCCCTGGCAGCTACGAGCGCAAACACCGGCTGCTCCCGCGTCTCGCGGTGTATTTTCAACTGGAACCGGTCCTCAAGCAGCGACTGGAGCATGAGAAACATTCGGTCCCGGCTGGTACCTCCACTGGCCGTGGCGTCGATCTGATAGCGCGCCGACAAGACGCGCTCCGGACCGCCGACCACACGGAAAGGCGGAACGCCGTACGCGTAATGCGTAAGGTCCTGCAGACTCGCATCGGCGGTGAGACGGCCCGGAAGCGGGCGCACGTACTGGATGCTCTGACTATTTGACGGTTTGATGGATGCTGCCTCAAACTGCGGACGATCGGAGGATTGAGCCAACATAACCCATCCCCCAATCGCAAACACTAACAGCGCAGCGGCGCTCACCGGGCTGCTGGAAATGCGGTCTGCGGCAGATGACTGACCCAATAACCTCGCAATACGGGCGGCCAACGATCCGCTGTTCGCGGCCATGAGGGTCGGCTGAATCCAACCTGTTGAGTCGAACTCCGCCAGGGCTCGCGCATAGACAATCGCGTCACCCGTTATGGATACGGCGATGTCGTCGCAGCACAGCTCGCGTTCAGCACGCATGTGACCGGAAATCCACCAGACGGTGGGATGGTAGAAAAGGATAGCCTCTACCGCACTCTGCACCAGGTGGACGAGATAGTCATGGCGGCGGACGTGCGCTAACTCGTGAACGAGAAGCGCTTCCATCTGTCCTGGTGGTAAACCCGCCAAGGCGCCTGCCGGCACGAGCACAATCGGTCGCAGCCATCCTATCGCGGCCGGCGCCTGTAACAATCCTGATACCAGCAACTGGACTGGCGGGGAAACAGAGATTCGGCCTTTGAGCTGGTCCAGGACCCGCTGCCATTCCGCGGGCGCCGGGCGCGCCATTCTATACCGAAGACGTTCAGTGAGTATCCAGCCGCTCAGCAAACGGAGCGAGAAGGCGCTGGCGCCAACAAGCCAAAATGCGACTACCGAGGACAGCAGTCGCTCAGGAATAAGAGGATAGACGTCACTCGGAAGTGACACGGGCGTGGGCCGAGGGGGATCGATCCTCATAGTGGACATGGGGGCCGCAAACGTGACGGCGGCGGAATCCGTCCCCGACCCCGGCAGCAGGAACCAGGTCACCAGAGGGGCGACAGCCATCCCCGTAAGTGCCGCACAAGCGACAGCATAACGGCCGTTGGGCCCCAGAACGCGTCTTCCCGCCATTCGTGCGGCGCCATAGACCGTGGCGATGATGGCGCCTTGCCAGAGAAAGTGAAGCAGCGTCAGCCCCAGACGACCGACCCACGGCTGTGTCGCAAGGATCTGAATTGCGTTCATTTGGCCCTCCTCTTTTTCGCGTCCAGTTCGTCGAGCATCCGGCGAATCTCCGCTCGCTCGCCGGCAGTTGTCGGCTTAGCGCCAAGCGCACTCATGATGAGTCCTTTGGGCGAACCCCCAAACACTCGTTTCAGAAGATCGCCAGCAATCCGCATCTGCATCTCGCTCTTTGGGGCTGCGGGCTCATAGATATGCGATCGAAAGCGCTCGCTGCGGACCAACAGTCCCTTTTCGGCCATTAGCCGCATCTGCGCCAGTGTGGTGTTGTAATCGCAGTCCTTTTCCAGGGCCTCATGTACCTCCCGAACGGTGGCAGGCCCCAGGCGCCACAAAATAGCCAGGATATCGGCCTCTGCGGCCGTGGGCATTGGAGGATGTGGATCACGAATCTCAGAATGCGAAGGCACCTGGAAAGAGGCTATCACTACAACTCTCTTACGTCAACTATAAAAATCTGACTTCGACCCAGGAATGTAGTCTACCCAGTAATGCAGGTGTCACCCATGTAAATGCAGCTGTAAATTGTGACGACTTGTGCGACGGATCCTGTCAGCCGCGTGGGCTCGCTGCTGCCATTCCACGAATAGAGATTCCACGTACCGCCGACGTTCGCAGAAAAAACTAATAAGCCATGGAACAAGTCAGCGCCCTCGGCAAGAGCCGGAATTGCGAGACCACAGCAAAGGAAAGTCGACAGGCGAAACAGCATCGACGTAATTTTCTCCCACGGCGCATTCGCAAAGCATGCCAATTAGGCTCAGGCCGAAGTTTCGTCAGGGATATGACCTTTATCAACGGAGCCGAATCGCGGGGTCGATCCTTGACAACGGAAAATCGTGGGGGAGATTTGGGTTCGTACTCAAAACAAGCTCGGCTCTACGCCGCCTCTCAACAGGCGAATCCCTGGGCGTCTTCCGCGCGAACCAGGAGCTCGAATCGAACCATGCAGCAAATTAAATTCGATTGCCACATCGAGTCCCGGAATCCGAACCGCCGAAATAGTAGATAACCTGCTGGGGATTCAGGGCCCGTTCCGTAGTGGTCAGTTGAATCGGCGAACTGGCGGCTTTGTTAAAATTTCTTCGACAGGCCTCAGAAGCTGCGGCCGCGACCCGCGATCCCTCGTGCGGCTACAGCGTTCATGACAGGAACTGGCTCAAAACTTCGCCGCATCGCGACCACTGAGGCGACGGCGGTAATCAAACTCTGCTCCACGCCAGACGGCCTGCTGGCTTCCGGCGCTGCCATTGGCCATCATCAGATCTGGGCCCGGGACAGCATGATCACTTTGCTGGGGGCGCGGTTCGTGAAGGATGAACAGATCCAGTCGGCGCTGCGCGCGAGTATCGAGTTGCTGAGCCGAAGGCAGACGCCCAGCGGACAGATTCCGAATAATGTCGATTCAGCGACGCTCAAGCCGAACTTTCGCGCCTATGCCGATGCCGGATTGTGGTGGATCATAGGCAGCGAACTGGTTGCACCCGATGCGGCCGTAAGCTCCTCGATTCTCCGTTGGTATGAATGCCAGGATGTGGATCAATCGGGTCTTATCAGCATGCAGGAAGGCGCGGACTGGCAGGATCTGTTCTGTACCCGCGGAAAAGGCCTTTACGTGAATTGCCTGTACGTTCTCGCCTTGCGTGCTGCGGGCAGGCATGATGCGGCGGCAGGCGTAGCGGAAAAGATCAATCGAAACTTCTGGTATCCCGGCGATGGCAACATGCTCCGCCACATTTCGCATACATTCAGCACCGAGAGCAAAGGCGATCGGGATTCACTCGGCCGGAAGAGATGGCTGCCCGTCAAACGCCACCTGGTGGAAGAGCAGTATTATCTTCCCTGGCTGGGCTTTCGGGCCGTCGGTGAATGGTTCGACTCACTCGGAAATCTGCTCGCAATCCTCGCGGGCGTCGCCGATGAATCGAAAGCGGATAAGATCCTCGATTTCATTCAGCGTCAACACCTCGCATCCGCGCCACTCCGCGCTATCGCTCCCGCAATTCAGCCTGACGACCCGGACTGGCGCGAGTACTACGGAACTCTGAACCTGCCGCACTGCTATCACAATGGCGGTGTGTGGCCTTTCATCGGAGGCTTCTATGTGGCGGCTTTGGTGAAATGCGGCAGGTTGCGGGATGCCGCCGAAGCGCTCGAAAAGCTCACCGGGTTGAATGAGGCTGGCGGATTCAACGAATGGCACCACGGCCAAACGCTCGCGCCACTGGGCGTCGAGGCGCAGGCGTGGTCGGCCGGGATGTATCTTTTTGCCTGCGAATGCGTCCGTCGCTCAGAGGTGCCGGAAGGGTTCTTCGGTATCGGCGGTGGCGGCCACCCGCTCTGACTCTCGCTCGAGGGACCGGCTAACCATCTGCCGCGCGCCGAGTCCGACGGCCAGCGCCAGCGCGAATACGATACCTCCGAAAAGGATTCCGAACGCGAGGTGCACAATGCCGGTGGCGATTTGCAAGTGATCCAGAGCCATTGCCGTCGTGAGCACCAGGACCATCCACTTGATCCCGACGCTCAGCAGCCGGGCGTACTGGAAGTTCATGTTCACTCCTTCAATCAGTACGTTACGCGCCAGATAGCGGGCGAGAACCGTTCCCAGGATCATCAACAACGCGGCGCCCACCATTTTGGGAATGTAGGCGAGGACGGCGAAGGCCAGCTGTGAAGTCAGGCTGGCGTCAAAAGCAGCCAGGCCCAGAACGAATCCAAACAGCACGATCGACCATGCCACCACGCGCGTCACCAGCAAAGCCGGGCTTTGCTGCGGCGACCACTCCGCGACTCCCGTCAGCCCCCAGTGTTTCAGCCGGTCGTCGAAGTCGACACCTGCGAGGAAGCGGCGCAGCAGAAACGATGCGAGCCATGCCAGCAACGCGGAAAGGATTATGGCGACAATGAGCGCCATCACTCCCGGGAGCAGGTCCGCGAGCTGACTGAGAACCCGTACCATCGACTGTCGTAATGTTTTTTCGACCTCGTCCCACATGTGGTATCTCCTTTTCCATCGTTACGGGTTGAAGCGATCCGGCCATCGCCATCGCGCAATAAAGTACGATTTGGTGGTTTCATAAGCACTGCACAGCCTCTCCAGCCGCTGCTCGATAGCCTCAGGCGTCGCGTTTTCCAACTCGAGCGCGTAAGATGCTACCCAGCCGAGGTAAATCGGCGTCAGGGCGCGAAGCATCTGGTCCCGGTTAATTGTGCGCAATCTGAAAGAAAGAGCGAAATCGTAGACGATTCTGGCCCACATCTCATCCGGCATCTGGAAGCCGTTCTCCTGGCGGGCGAGACGCCGCAATTCCACGAGCGTCGAAGGCGGCAGAATCATGCTCCAGACTTCAGGCAGATTGCGAGAGGCCAGGCTGAATAATTCGAGGAGCCGCGATACTTCCACCGCGTTTTCCGGACCCGCAACAAACATCGGTTGACCGAATTCCTGAACAGCCGTGGAACCACGCGCGTGTTGCCAATGCGGCGCGTATCGCTCCACGTCCAGAAATACGGGCGCCAGCACCTGCGACAGCACTGAGCTCAGGTTCGTCCAGTCGGGGCGCGAGTATGAGCGCTGACCGAGGTGGGACTGGCATATTTTCAGGTTGCCGGTTGCTGCTTCGGATGCAAGGGAAACAACCGGATGCATCCGCGTCTTCGAGCCTGAAGAAATTCGTTCCAGCAATCTGCTGGAGATTCCGAAATCCGGCCCCAGCGGGTTGCGGATTCTCTTGCCATAAAGCGCGCGCATCAGGGGATAGACAATCGCACGATTGATGAGCCCCTCGAAAGGATGACGCGCATAGCACGGCGCCACGAGATCGAACTGCTGATCGCGGGCCGGGTTCAGCAGGAGTTCCGCGCGTTGAGCGGTGACCTCCGAAAAATCCGATACGATCACCGCGCACACCTGCGCGCCGGATTTCAGGGTCGCTTCGAATACTGCGCGGAAACTTTCGCCGAAACTTTGCGCAATTGCGGTGGGGTCCCACCCGAGACGCGGATCGGAAATCAGCTTCCAGCCGTTATTGGCGGGGACTGCGGCAGCGCCGTCTGCCGCGTAAGGCGGATGAAGCAGTACAGCGCGGGACGCAGGTACGGACTCCACGATATGAGCGATCGCCTGCGCCATCTCCGGCCCGTCGTGCGAACCCTTTATCAGGCCGACTACTACGTCTGCCTCACCGATTTGTTCACTCTGCGGTTCGCTCATACCTTATGGCGTAAGCGCCAGAATTCCCGCGAGGGGAATGCGTATCCAGTTCGGCCGGTTATTCAGCTCGTATGTCAGTTCGTAGACTGCCTTCTCGATGGCGCAGGCATCAAGGAGTCTGTGGAAATCCTCATCCCTCACGGGAAGGATGCTGCCCGCCGCTGCAATTTCGCGGTAGGCCCCGAGAAATTCCGCGCTGACCGTTTGCTCCCAGAGTCGCGCCCACGGCTCGAGCGAGGCCATACTCTCAGGATGACGCGTCGTCCAGGCCATGAGGGTCGAATTCGCCGCATAGCTGAACGAACGGAGCATGCCGGCCACGTCCCTCAGAGGCGTGTATTTTGCCCTCCTTTGTTCGAGAGGCCGCGCCGGCTCGCCCTCGAAGTCAAGAATCACGAAATCGTTCTTTGCGCGCAGAACCTGCCCCAGGTGGTAGTCGCCGTGAATGCGAGTGCGCTTGCCGTAATCGCGTCCCCGCCACGGCAGCGCCAGGCGATCCATGATGCGCTTCTGACGCCCAAGCGCGAGGCCCGCCATCTCGATCGAATTGTCCGGGAGGCTGGACAATCCCGCTTTCAAAAGCGTAAACGCCTGGGTGATCTCTTCCCGCATTCGTGCGGCCATGGCGTCAATCTCGTCGGCGGTAAGCGCTTCGGGCGCGAAGGCCGGATCGTTCGATGCGGCCAGCGCCAGGTGCAGTTCCGCTGTCCGCCGGCCGAGCACAGACGCAGCCTCGATATACGCGCCGACGTGATCGCGCGCCGATTCAGGCGCGGATGGAAATGTTGTGTGGGACGCTGTCTCGAAATATCGTTCGAGTTCATCGGTGGTCCATGCCCACCCATCGCCTTCGTTCTCCGCGAATCCCTGTACGATCGCGAGATCCGTGCGGTGTGCGCCATTACGAACGTATTCAATGGAGCCTTCAAAACGGGGGATACGATCGAAGCCAGCTACCTCAGTCAGGTAGCGTCCGATCTCGATATCCGGATTCGGTCCCACCTGCTGCCGGCGGAAGAGCTTCAGGATGAACCGGTCGCCATAAATGATCGAAGAGTTGCTTTGCTCGGCGGAGCCCCGGCGAATCGCGAGCTGTGGATCGGTCAACGCAATTCCGCTCCGAATCTTTCCGCTGCGCGTCGTAACTTCATTTAGAGTCAGGAGCGCAGTGCAGAACGCATCATCCTGCAGCGCGTCGAGCAAGGCTCCGTCCCGAATCAGGAAGGGCGCAAAGTATTCTTCCGTCCCGCCATTGTCATAATTCACTTCCAGAAACATCATTGCCGCGCCCGCGAATTCCGCCCAGTCCACCACTCTGACCTTCTGGATCTGGCGGGATTTGCCGCCGAACCATCTCTGTTTCGGCAGATATTCGGGCAGCGTCAGCTTCTCCAGATCGGCGATGACGCCAGCCCAACCCTGTGACACATCCAGCTCCGCCTCTACTTTCACGCCAAGTTCCTCTGGAGGTTTGGCTGACTCCGGCGTCTCATGCAGCTCCAGCCAGAAGAATCCGTAGGGGCCGAGCGTCAGCCGGTATGGCTCGCTCGAAATCCGCGGAAACTCCACGTAGCCCAGCATCTCGATCGGCGTCAGACCGGCAAACTCTTTCAGGTCCAGATCTACTGGCTGCGCATAGCGTGACAGGTTCATGACGCAGAGGATTCGCTCCGAATCCAGGCTTCGCACATAGGCGAGGATCTTGCGATTCGGCGGCGTGAGAAATTCCAGCCTTCCACGCCCGAACACGCTGAAGAGCTTTCGCAGCGCAATCATGTTGCGCATCCAGTTCAGCAGGGATGAAGGGTCGCCCTGTTGCGCCTCCACATTCAGGGCTTCATATCCCCATACCGGATCCATAATCACCGGGCTATAAAGTCGGGCAGGATTCGCGCGGCTGAAGCCCGCGTTGCGATCCGGGTTCCACTGCATGGGGGTGCGGACGCCATTTCGATCGCCGAGATAGACGTTATCGCCCATGCCGATTTCGTCCCCGTAGTAGATAACAGGCGTGCCGGGCAGGGAGAAAAGCAGGCTGTGCAGAAGCTCGATGCGCCGCCGGTTATTATCCATCAACGGCGCCAGCCGGCGGCGAATCCCGAGATTGATCCGGGTACGCGGGTCGGCGCTGTAGGCAAGATACATATAATCCCGCTCGTCGCTGGTGACCATTTCGAGCGTGAGTTCGTCGTGATTACGCAGGAACAAGGCCCATTGGCAGGTCTCGGGTATCTCCGGCGTCTGCGTCATGATGTCGACGATGGGGAGCCGGTCCTCCTGCCGCAATGCCATATAAACGCGCGGCATCACAGGGAAGTGAAACGCCATGTGGCATTCATCGCCTTCGCCGAAGTAGGGCCTCACATCGCTGGGCCACTGATTTGCTTCCGCGAGGATAATGCGGTTGGCATAGCCTTCATCCATCGCCGCTCGGATTTTACGGATGAGGGTATGAGTTTCGGGAAGGTTCTCGCAGCTTGTATTGTCACGCTCCACCAGGTAAGGGATCGCGTCCAGCCGAACGCCGTCGACCCCCATATCCAGCCAGAACCGCATCACCTTCAGGACTTCCTCGAGAACTTGTGGATTATCGAAATTCAGATCCGGCTGATGCGAAAAAAAACGGTGCCAGAAATACGCCTGCGCAACCGGATCCCACGTCCAGTTCGATTTCTCGGTGTCCGTGAAAATGATCCGCGCGTCTTTGTATATCTGGTCTGAATCGCTCCAGACGTAATAGTCGCGTTCCGGAGAACCCGGCGGAGCGTGACGCGCCGCCTGAAACCACGGGTGCTGATCGGAAGTGTGGTTGATAACGAGCTCGATCATGACCTGCAGATCGCGCTCGTGGGCCGCCGAGAGAAGACTTCGGAAATCGTCCATCGTTCCGTAGCTCGGATGGACGTTCATA
The DNA here is from genome assembly GCA_036500405.1 of Bryobacteraceae bacterium. Classification (GTDB taxonomy): domain Bacteria; phylum Acidobacteriota; class Terriglobia; order Bryobacterales; family Bryobacteraceae; genus BOG-234. The sequence goes on along the minus strand of DASYCD010000165.1, from coordinate 10,001 downwards.
TAATCGGCGATGTCGTAGCCGTCGTCGCGCAACGGCGATGGAAAAAACGGCAGAAGCCAGATGCAGGTGACGCCGAGGTTCTGCAGATAATCCAGCCGCTCAATCAGGCCCTGAAAATCTCCGATCCCATCGGCGTTACTGTCGTTGAAGGCCTTCACGTGCAGTTCGTAGATGATGGCATCCTTGAACCACAGCGGATCTGAAGTGCTGCCCGGGCGACGGCTCATCGCTTCACTTTCGCTCCCGCTTGAAAACCACTGTCGCCAGCGGCGGGACCGTGATGCTCAGTGACCAGGAGCGTCCGTGAACCGGCAGCGGGCTGGCCTCCACGCCACCCATGTTTCCCTGGCCGCTTCCGCCATAGAGAGGCGCATCGCCATTCATTACCTCCGCCCAGAAGCCGCCTTCCGGCGCGCCGAGTCGGTAATTGTGGTGTGTCACTGGCGTGAAATTGCAAACGATAAGAAGCACTTCGTTTTCTGCACGGCCTTTGCGCAAAAAGCTGATGACGCTTCGATTCACATCGTTACAGTCGATCCACTCAAAACCCGCCGCATCCGCGTCCATCTCGTATAAAGCCGGCTCCCCGCGCAGAAACGTGTTGAGATCCCTCACCCAACGCTGCAAGCCTTTGTGGCGCGGGTCAGCGAGAACGTGCCAGTCCAGACTTGCATCGTGATTCCACTCATTCCACTGGCCAAAATCATTGCCCATGAATAACAGCTTCTTCCCCGGATGACCGAACATGTAGCCGTAGAGCAGTCTCAGGCTGGCGAATCGCTGCCAGTCATCCCCCGGCATTTTCCGGATCATGGACCCTTTGCCATACACAACTTCGTCGTGCGAGAACGGCAACATGAAATTCTCGCTGAACGCATACATCAGGCTGAATAGAAGCTGATTGTGGTGATAACCCCTGTAGACCGGATCCTTCGACAGATAGTCGAGCGTGTCGTGCATCCAGCCCATGTTCCACTTGAAGCCGAATCCAAGGCCACCCACCCAGGTCGGCTTCGAGACCATCGGCCAGGCGGTGGACTCTTCCGCGATCATCATGGTCTTCGGTTGATCGGCATAGACACGCTCGTTCAACTCCCGCAGGAAGGCGATAGCCTCAATATTCTCTTTGCCGCCATAACGGTTCGGAAGCCACTCGCCCTGTTTTTTCGCATAGTCAAGATACAGCATCGAGGCCACCGCATCTACCCGGATGCCGTCGATGTGGTATCTCTCCATCCAGAAAAGCGCGTTACCAATCAGAAAATTTTTGACTTCCGTGCGGCCGTAATTAAACAACAGCGTGTTCCATTCCTGCTGCAGGCCCTGACGGGTATCCGCGTGTTCATAAAGATGCGTACCATCGAAATATGCCAGACCGTGCTCATCGGTCGGGAAATGCGCCGGAACCCAGTCGAGAATTACGCCGATGCCGCGCTGGTGAAGGTGGTCCACCAGATACATAAAATCCGAAGGCGTTCCGAACCGGCTGGTCGGCGCGAAGTAGCCTGTTACCTGGTAGCCCCACGAGCCATCGAACGGATGTTCCGCGATCGGCAGAAATTCCACATGCGTATAGCCCATTTCGCTGACGTAATCGGCAAGCTTGACCGCAAGCTCCCGCCAGTTGAGCCATCGATTTCCCTCCTCCGGCACACGCATCCACGAGCCCGCATGCACTTCGTAGATCGAAATGGGTCGCAGCAGGGGGGTGTCGGAACGGCTCGCGATCCACTCCGAGTCGCGCCATTCGAACGAATCGAGGTTCCACACGCGCGATGCGGTGCCGGGCCGTGTCTGCGCATAGAACGCGTACGGGTCCGCCTTATCCACCGCGTAGCCGTTGTAACGGGAAACGATGTGGTACTTGTAGCAGTCGCCGCTGTTCAATCCGTGGATGAACGTTTCCCAGACGCCCGCCTGCGGTCTCAGCTGCATGGCCGAAGCCCCCGGCGTCCAGTCATTGAAATCGCCCACTACGGAAACCGATTCCGCATTCGGGGCCCAAACGGCGAAGTGAACTCCGCCTTTGAGGAGATGAGCGCCCAGCTTCTGGTAATTCCGATAATGCGTACCTTCTGCCAATAGATGAAGGTCGTAATCGGTCAGGATGGCGTCAGAGGAAGTAGTCAAAGTCCCTCTCCGTCCGCGCCCAGCGGCGCACTCGCAGAATATGACCCGGCAGGCTGAGCGGGGCCAACTCGACGTATTCCCGCGGTCCATTCCAAAGGAAGCGGCTGCCGCTCAGAAGATCCTGCACTTCGAACGATCGGCTCCCGTCGATCCCGAGGGCCTTAAGATCGAGCGTTACCCATCCGGCCTGAGTGTGAGCCCAGTCGAGATTGACCACGATCACGATGATATTCCCTGAATCATCGCCCGCTTTGCTGTAACAGATGAGGTTCGGATTATCGGTCTCGTGGAACCTGAGGCTCTGGTCGTTCTGAAGCGCGCTGTTTTCCCGCCGGATCCGGTTGATTCGCGCAATGAAATCACGCAGACTCGACGCCGAATGAATATCCCATTGCTTGAGTTCGTACTTTTCGGAATTGAGATATTCCTCGCTGCCCGGCGCGCGTGGCGTGTTCTCCACAAGCTCGAACGCCGGTCCGTAAATTCCATAATTGGCGCCGAGGGTCGCCGCAAGCAGCAGCCGCACCATGAATGCCGGACGTCCTCCGATCTGGAGCGTTTCCGGCAGAATGTCCGGGGTGTTCGGCCAAAGGTTGGCCCGGAAATAATCCCGCAGCGGCGTCTGATTCAGGTAGGTGAAATAGTCCGTGATCTCACGCTTCGTATTCCGCCAGGAAAAATATGTGTAGGACTGCGAAAAGCCCAACCGTGCGAGGCGCTCCATGACGTGCGGCCGCGTGAATGCCTCGGCCAGAAAGATAATGTCCGGGTGCTTTTCCTTGATACTTCCGATAGCCCACTCCCAGAAGGGAAACGCTTTCGTATGGGGGTTATCCACGCGGAAAATTCGAACGCCTTGCCCAATCCAGAATTCAAAGACATCTTTTAACGCCGTCCACAATTCCCGCCACTGGGGAGTTTCGAAATCGAGTGGATAGATGTCCTGATATTTCTTCGGCGGATTTTCCGCGTACTGAATGGTTCCATCCGGGCGTTTCCGAAACCACTCGGGATGCTCATGCACCCACGGATGGTCCGGAGAACATTGGAATGCGATATCGAGCGCGATTTCCAGTTCAGACTCTCGCGCTCGGGATATAAGCGATTGAAAATCCGCCAGGCTCCCCAGCGCCGAATGGATAGCCATATGGCCGCCTTCCCGGCTGCCGATCGCCCAGGGACTTCCTGGATCTCCCGGCCCTGCGTGCTGCGTGTTGTTAGGGCCCTTCCGGAATGTTTCCCCGATCGGGTGAATGGGTGGCAGGTAAAGAACGTCGAATCCCATTCCGGCGACGTAGGGAATACGCGCTTCGCAATCGCGGAACGTCCCGTGGCGGGACGGATCACCGGACGCAGAACGCGGAAATAGTTCATACCAGGCGGAGAACCGCGCTTTCACCGGCTCAACCCAGATTGTTAATTCCCGCTCGAAACGCGTCGCGAGGGACATGTCGGGCCACGCCTGCATCGCCGCGAACAGCTCATCAGAAAGCGCAGTGTCAATATCGCCCTGCCGAACAGCCTCGGCCCATTTTTTCAATTGCTTCGCGTCATTGGCGCTGGCACGGTCAGAGGCTTCACTGATAAAGGCCGCCCCAATGATCACTTCCAGTTTCAGATCCTGCGCCGCCTGAATCCTCTTTTGCAGATCCGCGCGCCAGGTCTTGAAGCGGTCAATCCATCCCTCAACCGTGTAAAAATAGCGTCCCGTGCGCAAAACCCGGAAAGTCGCTCGCCACCGGTCGTTGCCGATCGGCGCCATGGGAAGAAAATTCCAGTCTTTCTCATGGTCGAACCTGTGAAGAACCTGGCAGGAAATGGCATCGTGTCCATCGGCGAAGACAGCAGCCTCGATGCTCAGCGTGTCCCCAATCGTTCGTTTGGCGGGAAAAGACCCGCACTCTATGATCGGAGAGACATCTTCGATAACGACGCGCCGTCGCCCCTCATCAGGTGTTTGCACCGTGCTTTCCTCGTGGCAATGCGATTGCCATTCACAACCAGGCGGATTTGAAGGTCAGTGCGGGAACGCACAACGCGTCAGCGCCCGAGGGATTGAATCAGATGCAGGACAGCGGCCGAATCAGGGACGCGGAATCGGGCAAGGCTGTACCCCCGCCCGACGCGAACCGTGAAAGATTCAGCGTCCAGCCTGGCGAAGATATCCTCATCGGTCGTGTCGTCACCCACGGCGAGCCGGAAGCTCGCGTCTGGGTTCTCGTCCAGCAACTGAGCCGTCAGCAGCCCCTTGTTGGCCCAGACTGGACGCACTTCGACGATTCTTTTTCCTCGCACAGGCCGGGCATCCGTATCGGAAAGCAGTCCGTCGAGCGTCGCGGTAAGCTCTGACGCCAGCCAACCGCCAAATTCGGGATCCAGATGCCCATAGTGCCACACCACCGAGTATTCCTTCTCCTCGATGAAGCTGCCGGGTGCGCGATCCACATAGTGCTGCAAAATGCGCCGGATTCGGGCCTTCCAATCCGGAGGCGGTACGGCGGCGAGCGTTTCCCATGCCGAACTGCCGGGCCTCCGAACGAGCGCGCCATGTTCCGCAGCCAGCAGGAGTCCGGGCGCCGAGCCGAGCCAGTTAGCCAGATCGCCCGACACGCGGCCGGAAATCACCGCTACTACATTCCGAGTGTCTGAACTCAGACGTGAAAGCGCAGCGATCAATTCGCCTGACGCCTTCGCTTTTGTTGGATCGTCCACGATGCGAACCAGCGTTCCATCGTAATCGAAAATCAGCAGCCGCTTCTCCGCAGCCCGATAAGCGGCCGCCACGAGAGGCGCGTCCAGATCGAGGGGCACGTGGGTTGCGGCCGTTTCTACTGTTTCGAGCGCCTTTAGAAAGCGCTCCGCCCAATCGAAGACGTTATCGCGCGCAACCCGTTCCCGCAGCTGAGACATGCGACGGGCGCGTTCCTCCGGCGGCATGCGCAGCGCCCGTTCGATGGCATTCGCGACCTGCTCCTCATCGTAAGGGTTCACAAGCAACGCCTCACCCATCTCCGCGGCCGCCCCGGCGAACTGGCTGAGGACGAGAATACCGTCGTCATGAACCTTGCACGCGCAGTATTCCTTCGCAACCAGATTCATACCATCGCGCAGAGGCGTTACCCATGCCACATCCGAAACCGCATACAGGGCGGCAAGATTCGGGCGCTCAATCGAATGCCGAAGGTACACGATCGGATGCCATCCGGGAGTGCCGAATTCACCATTGATTTCGCCAGCCAGCTCGTTGATCTGGCTGCTCAGATCCTGATATTCGTCAATATCCTCGCGCGAAGGGACGGCGACCTGAATCAGCACCGATGTCTGCCGGAGTTCCGGCCGCGCTTTGAGGAGCGCCCGCCAGGCGCGAAATCGTTCGGGTATCCCCTTGGTATAGTCGAGGCGATCGACCGCGATGAGAACCCGCTCGCGATCGTACTCTCGTCGCAGTTCGCGAAGGATTTCCGCGGTCGTCTCGTCGCTCTTCACCAGTGATTCGAACCCATCCGGGTCGATGCCGATCGGAAGCGCCTGCAGCTTCGTTACGTGACCGCGGTACTCGACGCGATCCAGCGTACTTTCAATTCCAAGAATGCGAAGCAGACATGTCCGGAAGTTCTGCAGGTGATTGTGCGTATGAAAGCCGATCAGGTCTGCGCCGAGGAGGCCTTCGAGTACTTCGTCGCCGTGAGGCAGCAGCGAAAAGACCTCCGATGACGGAAAAGGAATATGGAGAAAGAACCCGGCGCGCACCCCAGGATCCCGCTCGCGCAGCATCGCCGGCGCCAGCATGAGGTGATAATCATGGATCCAGATCAGATCCCCTTCGCGTTTGCACTCCGCAACGCGATCGGCGAATCGCCTGTTTCCGTTTACGTAGTCACGCCAGGAACCCGGCTCGAAATCCATTCGCGACGGAAACACGTGAAAGAGAGGCCACACTGACCGGTTCGAATAGCCTGTGTAGAAGGCAGGACCTTCGCCAGGTGGAAAGTGGACGGCAACAAAAGAGAATCCCTGGCTGGCGGAGTCGAGAAGCCGGTCACGTTCGTCCGCAGCCAGGCTGCCATCGTCACCCGCCCAGCCGATCCACAACCCCCCGCGCTCTTTGAGAATCGGTTCCATCGCGGTCGCAAGGCCGCCGGAACTCGCTTTGGCCTGCCAGCCACCGTCCGCGGGAGTTAGTGTAACGGGGAGGCGATTACTGACCACCAGAAGTCGTTTTGCTTCACTCACAAGACGGCCGCTTCCAGTTCTGCATCCGACGGTTCCGAAAGAACTTCGCCGCCGATGTCGATTGTGGGTTTTATCTCCTTGCCGCCGTTCTGCTCGCGCACCCACCTGGCCGCTCGGGGGTTCTGATCGATGTCAATATATTGGAAATCGACCTTCATATGCTTCAGATGGGCGATTGCTCGTTTCGTGAGGGGACACCAGTCCGCACCGTAGACAGTCACGGTCTTCATGCCGTCCCCGTAGCAATTGCATTGCCCGTTGAGTCTGCTAGCTTCCAAAAGGTTTTGCTTCGGGCGCCGGGTCGATAATAAAATTTCGGAACAATGCCGGCGGCCGCTGCGTACCCCAACCTCAGAGGCTGAGAATTACCAGGACAACTTGAAACGAACCGTCAGACCCGAACAGGAAGTGGAGGCGAGTCTCCAGGGCACGGATATCGTTGAGGCGATTCTGGATAACTCCCAACAGGGCCAGTTTGAATTCCCTGAGCGCGTGATCGTGCCAGCCGTCTATCATATTTACCTTCATCCTGAGGATCTCGACCGCCTCAAACCCGTCGAAGCGATCATCCTGGAGGAGTGCAAGGAGAGCCTCAACCAACGCCTCCGTAACCTCAATCGCAAACGCTTCGGCCGTAAGTCCGTTCAATACGGTATACAAGCCCAGGATTGGGAAATCAAATTACTTGCGGATTACCATGAGGGCGCTGCGCCCGGTTCCGTTAAAGTCGTCTCCAGTCTGGCGTCCGCAGAAGAGTCGGATCTCGTGGGGACGGTCACCGTCCGGGTAAAGCGTTCGCCTCGGGCTACGCCTTCTGCCAGTCCCGTCCCTGCGCCGGAGATGAAGGATCCGCGGGTGACGAAAGATTCGCGCGAAACCAGAAAGGCGCCTGTCCAACTGGCGCCGGAAACAAGCCTGGTATGGGGAACGCTTTCCTGGCGTGATGATGAAGGCGACAAGACTTTCGAAGTCGGGTCAGCGGCCGTTTCCATTGGCCGTGGCTCCCAGATGGACGTGATTATTCGAAACGGCAGTGAAGCCGTTTCCCGTAAACATTGCACCATCCGGCTCGACCCAACCGGCAAAGCCTGGATCTGCGATCCGGGCAGTTCCAACGGCACCATGCTGGACGGCGTCGTGTTGGTCCCGAATACGGAAATCGCGCTGCCGGATGCCTCGCGTATTTCGCTGGCCAATGGCGTCGTTACGATGAACTTCACCCGGCGGAGCGACTGACCAGTGCAACTCGCTGTTCGCATCATTTTCAATATTGCGCTTCCCGTGCTCCTCGGAATCTTCATATGGGTGGCACGGCGCGAGAGGCAGTAGAGTTCCTGGTGAAATGATGAGACGCCCGTCTCCATTGAAGGCCGGAGTAGCTACCGATCCCGGTCAGCGCCGCACTAACAACGAAGACCTGGCGTTCGTTAACGAACGGGAAGGCATCTTCGCGGTGGTGGACGGCGTGGGCGGCGAAGTGGCGGGAGAAGAAGCCGCCAGGACGGCTGTGGAAGCCATCCAGTTTCGTTTTAAAGATCCTGGAGGGGACACCGAGGAACGCATCCGCGAAGCGATCGCCCTCGCGAATAATCGCATTTTCCAGGCGACGCAGTCGAGGCCCGAGCTGAAGGGGATGGCCTGCGTGCTCACTCTCGCGGTGATCGAGGGCCGCACCGTCACCGTTGGTCACGTCGGCGATAGCCGCCTATACCGGATCCGCGATGGCCGCATGGAAAAGATCACTCTCGATCACTCACCGGTCGGCGAGCGCGAAGACCGGGGCGAAATTACCGAAGGCGAGGCGATGAGCCATCCTCGCCGAAATGAGGTTTATCGGGATGTCGGTTCCGAGCCGCGTCAGCCGAACGACCCCGGTTTCATCGAAATCTTCCGCACTTCTCTGCCTCCGGATGCGGCGATTCTGATCTCGAGCGATGGCCTCACGGACATGGTTCCGCGCGAGGATATGCTGCGCATCATTGGAAGCTACGGCGGGAGCTACAGCAAAGATCCGCAGCGCGTCGCACAGGCCCTGGTCGACGCCGCGAACGAGGCTGGAGGGAAAGACAACATCACCGTAGTCTTTATACCCGGCAGCGCCTTTGCTTCCGCCAACGGTGGTTCCACAACGCGCCGCATGGGATTGGTGACGCCGAACGTTCCGTCTGCCGCCGCGCCTGCTCGCCTGCCGCTGGAGAATGTTCCGGTTCGTGAGCAAATCTCTTCCCGGCGGCGCATCCCAGTCTGGATGCCGATTCTCGCGGCGGTGGTAGTTGTCGCCGCGGCGGCCCTGTACTGGCTTCGCGATCACACACCACCCGAACCGGGCCTTCACCTGGGGCCCGCCACTCTTCAGGTCGGCAAGGATCAACAGTATTCGTCCATCACCGCGGCCCTTGCAGCCGCCAGGGATGGAGACACCATCATTGTCGCCCCCGGAATTTATCCCGAGAACGTGTTGTTGAAGTCCGGGGTGACCATCATCAGCGCCAAATCCGGCGAAGCGGAAATCCAGTCCAGCGGCACCGCTCTGAATGCCCAAACCGTCGCGGGCGTGCGGATTTCCGGATTCCGCATCAAACCGGACCTGACGAACGCGCTCCAGATCGGACTTCTGGCCCGCGATTCCGCGCTGGAGCTGGACAATTCGGAAATCGTGGGGGCATCCGATGCGGGCGTCGTCATCCAGGGCAATTCCACCGCGCGGCTTTCGAAAAATTTCATTCATGAAAACGTGACGTCCGGCGTACGTGTGGAATCCGCCTCCGTTCCGGAAATGCAGGGCAACCGCATCTGCGATAACGGCGTGGATATCGATCCGGCATCGCCGCTGGCCGCCGACGCGAACGTTACCGGCCCATGCTCTGGAAAAAAAGCCGCGAAGGAAACCCGTGGTCCCGCCAGATTGCGGTCGGCCGAAAAAGCCCGTCCGTCGGGCGGATCCGGCGCCCGGAAAGGACGGCGTCATGAGTGAACCGTTCGGCCCGTATCGCGTAATACTGACTCTGGCTGCCCGCAATCAATCGCGGATTGATCTGGTCGAGAACACGCTTGTCCTGAACGGCAATGGCTCCCCCCGCCGTGAAGTCCTGAAGCGCATTGTCATCGTTCCCGGGAAGGAAGATAATCGCGAACTGATTGACGCGGAGGAACAGGGCGCCAGACTCCAGACGCAGGCGCACGCCCGGAATCCACACATCATCGAAGTCTACGGAAGCGGACGGCTCAACGAATACTTCTTCGTTTCGATGGAGTACGTGGAAGGGCAGAACCTCGAAGAGTATCTGAAGGCAAATGCAGGACCGCTCAGCCCGCTGAGATCCGCTTCCATCGCGTGCGAGCTTTGTTCTCAGGCCGCGACGCTGCATGAGTTCCAGCTCACTCTCGATGGAAAGTCGCAGGCATTTCTCCACAACGACATTAAGCCATCGAACATTCAGATCCGGAAAACGGATAGCCAGATCCGGCTGATTGATTTCGGCGCCGCCAAGAGTGTTACCTACAGCAAAAACTTCACGCGCAATGATTTCGCCAGCGTAGCCTATTGCTCGCCGGAGCGGCTGCGAAACGGCGTCTCGGACACGCAGACCGATCTCTGGAGTATCGCGGTTGTGCTTTATGAGATGGTGGCTGGCGAA
>DASYCD010000164.1:0-3464 GCA_036500405.1 Bryobacteraceae bacterium | reverse complement strand
TGGAAGGCTGCCGCGCCTCGGTATCGCACTTATCGGAGCGATCACACTGGTTTTGAGAAGTTATGCGCAAACATCTCCGCAGGCGTTTGAGGCGGCGACAATCAAACACAGCAACCCAAATAAACCGCAGGCTGCAACGATCCGCTCCTCGCAGGGTAGGTTTGAGGCGAACAGCACAACGCTGAAAGAATTGATCGCAATCGCTTACGACCTGAATTTTGATATAAGCCAACAGATCTCAGGTGGCCCTGGTTGGGTCAACTCCGACAAATTCGATGTCGTGGCCCGGGCAGACGAAGCCGCTCTGGCCCGACTGCGAACGATTCCTGCTGAGCAACAAGGAGAGCAGAGGCGGATCATGATCGAGGAATTGCTATCGGATCGATTCGGACTGCGCATTCATCGTGAGCCAAAGGAACTGACCGTCTATACGCTGTCGATAGCGAACAAAGGTCCCAGACTGAAACCCGGTCAGCTACAAGCTAACCTTCCTGCGAACGTGCCGCAAACGAGGATCAATGTGATGGGACCAGGCTTTCTGGAGGGTCATAACGCCTATGTTTGGCAACTCGCAAAAACGCTCAGCGTACAGCCTGAGGTCGCAGGCAGAACGGTCGTTGACAAAACAGCGCTCACGGACAAATATGATTTCACGTTGAAGTGGATGCCGGAATCCCCCGTGGATCGCCAATCAACTCAGGTAGACTTGCCTTCGCTGTTCACGGCTCTCCAGGATCAACTGGGCTTACGATTAACGAGCGCTAAAGCGACGGTCGAGGTGGTGATAATCGATAGCGCAAAGCCGCCTTCCGAGAACTGAAGGCCGGCCTGGACCATCTCTGAGTTCGCCGTCTCTTATTTCAGATACTGAAGACTAGCGCGCGACCAGCGCAACAGGCCGTATCGGTGAGCCCGTCCCGCCCCGAATCTTCAGGGGCGCGGCGACGAACAGGAACTCCTTCGCACCCAACCCCGTCAATTCTTCCAAATTCAAACACTCGATGATGTGTATCCCGCTCTCCACAAGCAGGTGTACATGCACCTCCATCTTCGGACTCGGCGTAAACTCGAACGGCGCCGTATCGCTCCCTGCCGCGAAGATCCGCCGCGCGCTCAGCCACTGCGCGCCCGCAAGCTGCGGCCCGGGGCTATGCACTTCCGAGATGAATGCATGCGCGTCGTCCCAATAACGCGCCCAACCGGTCCGGATCAGCACCACATCACCTTCGCGGATATCCGCGCGCGCCGCGTCCAGATGCTCCGGCGTGACCACAAAATTCTTCGGCAGCACATCCAGCCCGACGATCTTCGGAACGTCGATCAACACACCACGCCGGAAGATCGGCGCGACGGTATCGATCGTGTGCCGCTCCAGCCCGGCCACATAGCTCTGCGCGTTCGCGACGTCCTCGCCGCCAAACAGCTTTCCATTACACGAGAAATGGCAGAACGCATCGATATGAGTGCCCACGTGCGCTCCCAGCGCAATCGCTTCTGACGCCGAACTGCCGCCGCCGGGATTCATGTAATCCCCGTGCTTCTTATTCAGCCCATAAAGAAACGGCGGATGCGATGGATGATGCGGCATCCCGGTGTAATACGGCTGGGCGAGGTCAACCGCGCGGCAGCCCTGAATCGCGGAGAGAAGATCGTTAACGTCAGGCACGAAACCAGTGTACTGGCGCGATACTCTAAGACTTTCCGATGCCGCTTCCCGTTCAGCTCGAATACGAAGGCCAGCGAATCAAAATCCGCACGTTTAACAAGCCGCACTATCGACTCGCGCATTGGCCGATCTGGATCTTCGTCTTCTTTCTCGCGCCTGGCCCGCTGACGTTCGATCTCTTCGCGCACGGGTTCAGCCGCGGTAATTTCACCTGGCTGGTGTGCGTGTTGATCGGCACCGGCATCGCGGGCATTCGCGGAAAACTGCCGGGCGTGGAGCCCGGACCGTACATCCTGCGCTTCACTGAAGACCGCCCGAATCCGCTCTATCGCCGCGTCTGCTACACGTTCGGCTGGGCTGACATCATCACGTTCGCCTCGCTCAATTACGCGGGACTCGCGTGGGCCGCCTTCACCGGCGCATGGCGCATGAAGCAGATTTACGATGCCGCCTACTTTCCGCTTTACGCCCTGATCCTGCTGCTCGGCGCGCTCGGCATCCTGCCGCGCGTACGGGCTTCCACCAAAGGGGAAGGTACCGAGCGCCGCTATTTTTACGGTTCCGTCTGGGCCGTGACACTGGCGCAGACGCTCGAGCTGATTTTCTGGAAGGCGCTCGCGCCCGGCCGCACCGCTGATATTGTAAAGTTCGGTTCCTACACGGTTGCGCTGGTGGCGATTGGGCTATGCGCGGCGATGGGCCTCTTGCCCCGCACGCGTCCCATCGTTCCCGGCGAGCTGATCATAGGAGATTAGAGCACGGAGACTAATGCAGAGTAGTTGAATCCAGCTTCGAATATCGTTCTCGTCATTGTTGGCGACAACACCGGCAGCCTGGAGCTTCTCTCTTCCGCCGTTGCGCGGGCCGGCCTCAGCATTCACACCGCAGTCAGTTCCGATGAGGGACTCGCGCTCGTTCTGCGCGAGCATCCTCACATCGTGCTGGCCGATTCTCCGGATCCCCTCCTCGCCGATCGCATCGCCGCATTCGATCCCGCAATCGACGTGATCCTGATGACGCGCGAGTATTCGGATGACGCTGCGATCACCGCCGTCCGTAAAGGCGCGGCAGCATATCTGAAAAAGCCGATCCCGTTCGGTGCGCTTAACGAGGTGTTGGGGAGTCTCTTCGAGGCAGCCCGGCGTCAGGAACAAACCGATGCGCTCGAAGCCGAGATACTGGCTGGTTCCGGATTTCAGGGAATGATTGGCCGAAGCCCCGCCGCGGTGGAAATGTTTTCACGCATCCGCCGCATCGCGCCCTGCTTCCGGACCGTGCTGGTGAGCGGTGAGTCCGGCGCGGGCAAAGATTCCGCCGCGATCGCGCTGCACAACCTCAGCGCCGGGCCCGGACGCCTGATCACCGTCCGCTGCGCCGAAATGGAGAACGAACTCCTCCGCACTTCCGGAACCCTCTTTCTCGACGAGATCGGCGCGATGCCCCTTCCGCAGCAGGCGATGCTCATCGCCACTCTGCCGCGCGTCCACGTGATCGCATCCACCAGCCGCGATCTCCGGCCGCTCGTGGCGCGCCGTCTGTTTCGCGAAGACCTCTATCGCGCCATCACCACGCTCGAGGTCCATGTCCCGCGCCTTGGCGATCGCGCCGAGGATCTGCCGCTTCTCACCCGGCACTTCGTTGCACAATCCCGGGCGCCGATTCGACGCATCACGCGCCGCGCCCGCGCCGTGCTCGCGCGCTATCCGTTTCCCGGCAATATTCGGGAGCTTCGGGAGGCGGTAGAGCATGCGTGCGCGGTGGCGCAGCACAACCGGATCGACGTCTCCGATCTTCCCGA
>DASYCD010000163.1:0-11545 GCA_036500405.1 Bryobacteraceae bacterium | reverse complement strand
GCGGGAATGTTAGAGACGTAGACCTGGAGGATGGTCTTGAGCTCGCCTTCCTTCGCCGATGCAAGCGTGGCGAGCAGCGGCGGGAACATCGAGATGCCGAGCACGAAAATGCCGGGCGCGTAGAATTTCTGCGAATCGCGGCCGGGGTTGAACCAGAGGCGCACGTCGGCGCGAATGGGCGCGGGATGCGAGGAACCGCCGTTGCGTCCATTCCACGCGGCGACGACTTCGGCGGAGTAACCCTGCACGAGTTTCGCTGTGTTGGCGTCCGCCGCATCGATCAGCATCTGAACCGCGGTGTTGCGGCCGCGCGCAAGATCCTCAGCGAAGTGGAACGGGATGATGAGCGCCGCGCGGGCGGTGTTGGCGCGGAATGCTTCGGAGGGCTGGCGGTTGGAGGGCCACGCAACAATGTGGAAGGTCTGGGACGCGCGGAATGCGTCGATGAAATCGCGGGAGGCGGGTGAGTTATCGAGGTCCTGCACAACGATTGGCATGCCGGTTACGGTAAGTGAAATCGCGGTGCTCAGCAGCAACAACAGGAATACCGGGAGCACAAGCGCGAGGGCCAGCGCGAGCCTGTCCCTCACGATCTGCGTCAGCTCCTTACGGGTCTGGGCAATGATGCGGCGCATTAATCTTCCGATGCCACCTTTCCCGCCTGGCGCGACTTCTCCACTACGGTGATGAAGACGTCCTCCAGCGAATACTGCTCATCGCTGACTGACCTGACCTGAATGCCGGCGGCATTCAGCTTCGCGGTGGTCTCGTCGCGACCTTCTTCGAAACTCTTGTCCGTGATGACGTGGAGACGGTCGCCGAACAGCGAGACGCGCCAGCGTTCGCCGCGTTCGCGCAGAAGGTCGGACGCTTCCTGCGGGCGATCGACGATGAATTCGAGGAGGTGGCCGCCCTGCTGGTCTTTGACGCCGCGCGGCGTCCCTTCGGCGGCGAGTTCGCCGGCCACCATGAAGCCGAGGCGATTGCACTGTTCGGCTTCTTCGAGGTAGTGCGTAGTGACCAGGATCCCGGTGCCCAGATCGGCGAGCTTGTTGATCATGCGCCAGAACGCTCGGCGCGCGAGCGGGTCAACGCCGGAGGTGGGCTCGTCCAGAAACAGTACTTCGGGCTCGTGCATGATGGAGGCGCCGAATGCGACGCGCTGCTTCCAGCCGCCGGGAAGACTGCCGGTGATGAGATCGAGCTTGCCTTCGAGGCCGGAGAAGGACATCACCCAGCGCTTCTTTTCTTCGCGCTCTTTTTCCGGGACGCCATAGACGCCGGCGAAGAAATCGAGATTCTCGCTGATGGAAAGATCGTCATAGAGCGAGAACTTCTGAGACATGTAACCGATGCGCTGACGGACTTCGGGCGAGCGGAGCTTCCCGCGCTCCCCTGCGAGTTGCATTTCGCCGGTGGTGGGGTCGAGCAGACCGCAGAGCATTTTGATGGTGGTAGTTTTGCCCGCGCCGTTGGCGCCGAGTAGGCCGTAAATTTCGCCGTAGCGAATGTCGAGGCTGATGCCGTTCACGGCCCGGAAGTTGCCGAAGAGCTTGGTCAGATTTTTGGCGCCGATGGCGATCTGGCCTTTGAGATCGCGGTGGTCGTGTAAGCCGGGATAGGGCGGAGCCTGCGTTTCCTGGCCTGCGGCGCGCAGGGTGGCGACGAAGGTATTTTCGAGCGTCGGCTGGTCTTCGCGGAAGACGTCGGCCTCGAGTCCGGCGCCACGCAGCGCTGTTTCGATGGCGGCTTTTCCGCGCGCGGCATCGGGCACAATGATGTCGAGACGGTCGCCAAACCGTTGAACATCCAGAAGTTCCCGGTTATTGGGTTCGTTTTTGCGAATGACATTCGCGAGCACTTCCTCGGCTCGGCCCAGGTCGTTGGTATGGACTTCGAGACGGCGGGCACGGAGGCGTTCGCGGAGCTCATCGGGCGTGCCGACTTCGCGGATTTCGCCGAGGTGCATCAGGGCCACGCGATGGCAGCGCTCGGCTTCATCGAGGTAGGGCGTGGCGATCATGATGGTGAGACCATCGGCGGCGAGGTGCGCGAGCGTGTCCCAGAATTCGCGGCGGGAGACGGGGTCTACGCCAGTGGTGGGCTCGTCGAGTAACAGCACTTGCGGCTGGGCAACCAGCGCGCAAACGAGAGAGAGCTTCTGCTTCATGCCTCCGCTGAGACGGCCGGCGAGGCGGTCTTTGAAGCGATCCATGTCAAACATGGCGAGGTAGCGGTTGCCGCGCTCCTCAATTTCCTGCGTCGCGACCTGGCGGAGATCGCCTAGATAGCGAATGTTTTCCCAGACGGTGAGATCGGGATAGAGGCTGAAGGTCTGGGTGAGATAGCCGGTGTGGAAGCGCGCGTCGCGCGCGGGAACGCCGTAGATAGAGACCGCGCCCGCGGTCGCTTCCATGACGCCGGCCATGATCTGGAACGTGGTGGTTTTGCCCGCGCCATCCGGGCCGATAAGACCAAAGATTTCGCCCTGCTTCACGCTGAGGCTGATGCCGCGCACGGCGTTCACATCGCCCGCGTAGGTCTTTGCGAGCTCGCTCACGTCGATCGCGTTGGCGTTTGGCGGCGCTTGCGGTACGGCTTCGGTCTGGAGAGCGGTGTCCACTTTACTTTCTGTCTTCGGCTGGCCAGCTATCGCCCTGCACCAGAATTTCGCCATCGGCCGGCATACCAGGTTTCGCGTAGCCGATGCCGGTCTTGATCTGGAGCTTCACGCCCACCACCTGCTTGACTCGGTCTTCGCGGAAGTAAGTGTTTTCGGGGGTAAACGTGGCCTGCGGATCGACGCGGGAGACGAATGCTTCGAGCGGCTTCGACGGATCGGAATCGAGAAAGAGACGCGCGGTCTGTCCGACCTTGACTTTGCCGATATCGCCTTCCGGCACGTAGCCGCGCAGATAGACCTTGCTCATGTCGATCAGGGTGACGATCGGCGTGCCGGGCTGCACGACTTCGCCGGGCTCGGCGGTGCGGGTCGCGATCATGCCATCGAACGGGGCGACGACGGTGAGATCGCCGCGATTTTCCTTCGCTTCCTTTAATTGCCCGCGGATGCGGTCCGCGTCCTGACGCTGCGCCGCGATCTGCGATTGCTGCTGCGCGATCTGTTTGCGAATGGCGATGGAGTTGGCTTCGCGAATGCCTGGATTGGCGAGCGCGGATTTCGCTACGTTCAGCGAGCCCTGCGCGGCTTCCACCTTGCGGTGCGCGGCGGCGACGGCGGCTTCCTGGGCGTCGGCATTCGATTGCGCCTGTTCGCCCTGGCGCTTCGTGACGGCGCCGTCCTTCGCGAGTTTTGTGTAAGCGTCGCGATCGAAAACGGCGATTTTGAGCTGGCCTTCCTGCTGGGCGAGCTGCGCCTGGGCAGCGGCGAGGTCGCCTTCGGCCTGACGGACGCGACCTTCCGCGTCGGTCTTCGATTGCTCGATCTGGAGGTCGTTCGCGCGAAGCTGCTCTTCGAGGATGGCGATCTGCTGCTGGGCAAACGTGACGCGCGAATCGGCTTCGCCGACGGCGGACTGCGCCTGATCTTCGCGGGTCTTCGTCTGGATGTCGTCGAGGGTAGCGATGATGTCGCCCGCTTTGACGGCGTCGCCTTCGCGGAAGCGAATCTCGGCGATGCGTCCCGCGACTTTGGGGGCGATGGCGGAATCGTCGCCTTCAATGCGGCCGCTCAACTGGACGACGCCTTCGGGAACCGGTTTGGGCTGGAGGAATTTCTTCCAGACACCATAACCAACAGCGGCCAGGATGACGAGAATGATGAGGGCTTTCGGTGGTCCCTTGCGCTTATTCGGAGGGGTTGCGGGTTCACTCATGCGAGTTCTTTTCCTTGAGCTTTTGAATCGCGGCGAGGGAAAATTCCGCGATGTGGGCTGCTATTTGATTGAGACGTTCGGGCGTCATCTGGAGTTCGGGCCAAAGAAGGCTGATGACGGGTCCGGCGTGCGCGTAATGCACGACCTGGCCGACGATGCTGTGGGCGCAGAAACGAGTCAGCTCGGCTTCGGGCGCCGTGCCGAGGAGGCGCGAGAGAATCCGGCGCATGGCGGCGTAGTTGGGGCCGATGACTTCTTCCACGACGCGCGGCAGCGCTTCGGTGGGCTGCGCCATTTCGTGGGCCATGATGCGCAGATGGCAGGCGCGGCCGGTGATGGGGCTGTGCATGCGGTGCAGCATGGCGGAGATGATGAGCCGCAGAGCTTCTTCCGGAGATTCGTTGTTGAGCGCGATTTGCCGCGGGTCGGGATGTCCGAGGTCCAGCGTCATGGAGTGGCGGAGCACGGCGAGATAGAGGCCGGCTTTATCGCGGAAATGGTAGTTGACGGCGGCGATGTTGGCGTTGGCGCGGGTGCAGATTTCGCGGATAGTGGCGGACTGGAAGCCGTGCTCGGCGAAAACCTGACCGGCAGCTTCGATGAGGCGGGCGCGGGTGGGGTCGGAGGCTTCGGGGGTGGGCGCGGGGATTTGGAAACTACCTGCCATTTAAACAATAGATTAAAACAATTGTTTATGTCGGGTCAAGCGATAGTTTTTGTTTTAAGCGCCGCCGGAGGAGTAACGCATCCGGAGGCTCCCAACCCAGCGACTGGTAGAACGGCGCCGCCTCCTGCAGACGCCGGAGATCAGAACATGCTGTTGTCTGTCAGTCAGTGCGTCCTCTACTGCCTGAATCAGTTAGGTTCCGATACCCTGTCGGTGGACGCTGGACTCGACGACCAGTTCGCTGCTCTTCTTCCCCGAGGAAAGCCACGCCGTTGGTTGAGCGTAGCGCGTTCGGCAATGGTGTTCTCGGACCACGAGTCTTGTCAGAATCCTGGCGCTGTCTGCATCAGACATCGAATGCCAAAAACGTCAGAGAGAGTCGCCGCACGGAGCATACTCCCAGTTTGCGACAGGCGGCGAAGAGCGGTGCGAGGTCTAGTTTTCGATCGGGACCTTCTCGGCGTGATCGATGACCAAAACTTCCAACAGTTCTTTCGCTGCCTGCAGCTTCAGACCGAGTTGTTCGCGCACTGCGGTGAGGATCGCGGCAGTGGGGTCGCCGGAGTTTTCAGCGCCGCCAGGCGCATCCGGCGCCCAGTTCAGGGTGATGTCAAAGTTACCAGCCAGTCCCGTGCGATCGACCACCGGCCGGTCCGTGTGCAGTGAAAGCACGGTCGCGAACTGAGAGAGTGACGTGCGTTGCGCGGTCAGGCGCCTGCCTCCCATGTTGATGTTCGGATCCCCTTCCTCTTTGGCTTTCGTGATCTTCGGGCCGTTCTTATCTACTGTCAGAGCGTACACCGTGAATTCTTTCTTATCCCGATGCAGCGTCACTCTGAACCTTTCCGCCAGTAAGGGCTGAAGCATCTGCATGAGTTGACTATCACCAATCGGCTTTGCCGCCTTCGCAACAATGTCATACCTTTCGGAACTGAGCCACTCTGGTCCGGAGACCTGATATTCTCTGACGCCGTAAGCCGCCTTGATCAGGTTTTTCAGGGTTTCGTTATAGGCAGTCAGTTTGCCCGGCTCGGTGTCGATCCCCACGCGAATCACCCGACTCAATCCGTCACCTTGAGCTTGACCTGAAGCGGGATTGCTTCGCTTGACTGAAGCTACTTCGAAGACTGGTTGCGAAGTGGAAGTCGTCTGAGATTGGGCGTGGACCGCGGAGGTATGGATCACTCCGGAAAGAAAAGGCCCGGCGACCGCCAGAACTGCGGTAGCTGTCAGGAGCAGTTTTCTGCTGAAGTTGAGGCGGCATCCAATGCGGCCTGCCATGATGCTGACGATCCGTTTCTTCAAATCGGCGCCTGTGATTCCGGCGGCGCAGGCCAGCGGAGATTCCAGATAATACTGGCAAACTTTGAGAATTCCCTCCGCATAGAGCTGGGGTTCCGTACCCGACTGGATGATGGCTTCATCGCAGGCCCTTTCCCGTTCTTCCAGCAGCCGCGACCTGATCCACCAGACCAGGGGATGGAACCAGAAGAGGGTTTCGACGGTCATGTGCAGGGCGGCGGTCAGGTTGTCGCGCCGGCGTACGTGGCACAACTCATGGGCAATGATCATTTCCAACTGAGGCGGATCCAGGCGGGCAGCGATGCCTTCGGGCAGCAGCAAAACCGGACGGCAGATGCCGAACACTCCCGGCTCCAGCCGCGTGGCCGATGAGAAGACCGGAACGGGCAAGTTGAGGGCGAGTGGGGTAGCCGCGAGGCGGGCCGCTCGCATTTGGCGCCAGCAGCGGAACCAGAATACGATACCCGCGGCAATGCCGAAAAACCACACGCCGAGGATAGCGACGGCAATCGGACTCACTACCGGGGTCGCAACAGCTTGAGGCGCCGCGGCCGGGAGAATGAACGGCTGACTGATCCGCTCGACTGCGAGAGACAATTGCGGCGCCTCCATTGCCGGAGCGGTTCTCCGGGCGAGTTCTGCCCCGGCGCTTACGAGCAGGGAAAACGGCAGGAGAAACTTTACCGATGCCGCCAGCCAGAGCCAATACCGCACCGCTGCGCGGTTTTGCCGCAGGACGAGCGCCAGCACCCACATCGCGCAGGCAAAAACGGTGGATTGCCAGAGATGGTTCGACAGGGGCGAAAGATCCGCGAAGGTCATTGCGATTTATCCTCTCTACGAGCGTTCTGGAGAGCTTTCCCGGCTTCCCTGATGTCCGCCAGGGTGAGATCCCCTGATTCCACAAGATGCGCCATCACCAACCTGGCTCGGCCGCCGAATACCGCCAGAAGTTCGTCGACGAAGCGGCGTTGCGCATCATTTCGCGAGATCACGGCTTCGAAGATGTTGGCGTTACTGATTCGCTTCACGCAACGGAGCGCCTTCTTCCTCTCCAGACGATAAACGACGGTTTGAACGGTGGTGTAGGCCGGTTTGCGCGGCTCCGGAAACGTCTCCTGAATCTCGCGAACGGAGCATGCGCCTTTCTGCCAAAGCGCTTCCAGTACCTGCAGTTCCAGTTTCGTCAACCTCGGGTTGAGCATATTTGATATGACTACAGCTAAGGCGAGTCTACTATCATGATAGTTCGATTGCAAGCTTTTTGTGGACTACTGGTCCTCGCGCGGCGGCGTCTGCATCAGGCATCGAGATGCCGGTGTGAGGTTTAGTTGTCGCTCGGGCGCTCGACTGAATCGATGATGATTACCCGAACCGGGCCTTTCGACGCATCGAGCTTCGCGCCGAGCTCTTGCTGGAGGGCGGAGAAGATGGAGGGCCGCAGGGCGCCGGTGATGGTTTCATCCGGTGCAAACTCCAGGTGGGCATCGAAGATTCCTGTGAAGCCGGTCTTATCCACTACTGAGCGGCCGAGCGCATCCGATAAGGCTCCGGCGAGGCGCTGCATTGTAATTCCGTATGCTTCAATGACGCCTTTCCTGGTTCGGATGTTGTCACAGGAAGGCGTTCGCTCACGAGGCTGAGAACTTTTGGGGTCGGGGGTAGCGCAGGTTGTGTCTCTCGGTGGCCATGTCCTGAGGCCTGTTTTTGCCGGCATTAAATCGAAAACGGCCATCTCCCTTGTTTCCGAATGGACCGCGAGTTTGAATCGAGTGGCTAACAGCGATCGGAGCATCGGCTTCAGCGGTTCGAAGCCATCGGGCGTGCCTGCGGGCGCTTTTGCCGCTATGTCGAACCGGTCTGTTCCGATCCAGGAAAAACTGCGTGCGGCGATCTGGAAATCCTTCACTTCGTACGCAGCTTCGATCAGAAATTTCACGGGCACGTTGCTGGCTCTGAAACGACCACCGGGTTGCGCGAATGCGCCCATGTTCGGGTCGCCGGTCTGGTTCGGCTTTATGGATGCGGCTTCAAATTCGGAACCGCTTCCGGCGAGAGTCAGACAAATCGCTGGAACGACAACAAGCCATCGCGACCCACTAGTACGTGTCACGTAACAGTGTTAACATGAGAAATTTTCGATGTCAACACACGCGGCTGCTGCAAGGGACTTCGCCGCTGCCGTGTGAATCCCTCGTAGCAACCAGGCTGATCGCACGTCTGGTCGAAAAAAACGTTCCGGAGTGATTACCCTCGCGGCGTCGTTATCCGACTCAGGCTCTGGTGGTTTGCGGCTCTTGATGCGCTCCCGATACCGCCGACTTTGATCAGTTCGCTTCGCTTTGCCGGACTTCGTCGCCCGATATCGTTGCTGCGCCTTCCAGCGCGACCATTTTCGGGCCGCGTCCCGGCAGCGTGCGGTGCAGTAGCGTTGCCGCGCCTGCAACGGATGAAAACGCTGCTCGCATTCCTTCAACAGACAATACCGGGGGCGCGGCTGACGCGCTTGATGCTTCGGCCGGCCCTCTCGATTCTCGGGCGGACCTGTTTGGCGACCCAGCCTGGCTCGCGCATGTCGATCGGGTTTAGCTGACGTGTCAATCCGGCGGCCAAAAACAACGGCCAAAAGCGACGCTTGCAAAAAACCTATTGCTATAGTAGCATCGCATCAGGAAATAGTACTTTCTGATGAAACTGCCGAAACTCACCAAGCTGGAACTCGAGATTATGGAGGTTCTCTGGACGCGCGGGCCTTGTGCGATCCGTGAAATTCAGGAAGCCTTCCCGAAGCGCAACCGTCCTGCCTATACCACTATCCAGACTACGGTGTACCGGCTGGAGGGAAAAAAGACCCTTCACCGTGTCAAGAAGATCAGCCATGCTCACATTTTTGAAGCCTTGATCTCCCGCAGCGCGGCTCAAAGCCGGTTGATCGACGATCTGCTGGCCTTGTTCGGTGACCGTCTCCAGCCGGTCATGGCGCATCTGATCGAGTCCAAAAGGCTCACCCTCAATGACGTAAGAGAGGCGGAGAAAGCCCTGTTGGCCCTCCAGGAACAAGAGGAAAAGGAGAAGGAGTAATGATCTCTGGATTTGTAGCCCACCTGTGGCAGTCCACTCTATTTGTCGGAGCTGTCTGGTTTCTGGCCCTGGCACTCCGAAAGAACCCGGCGCGGGTGCGCTACTCGATCTGGTTCATCGCGTCCGCGAAATTCCTGATACCGTTTTCCTTGCTGGTCGGGCTCGGGGCGTTTGTGCCGCGACGCGCGGTCTCTCCACCAGCGGAAACAGGGTGGGTGGCTGCAGCGGAACAAGTGCGTCCTCTAGTCACCATTCCTGCCGTGGGAGCAGAGGTGGCTCGCACTGTCACCGCAGCCAACGGGGCCTACTTCACATTGGCGGCTGTTTTTCTGTGGTTCTGTGGGTTCGCTGCAATTGCGATTTGCTGGGCTGCCCGGTGGAAGCGCATGAGGGAACTTCGCAGGCGGGCCAGACCCTTGATGAGGGTACTCAAATGCCCAGAATCTGCCGTTCCGATAATGTCCGCATCCGGACTTGTCGAACCGGGAGTCTTCGGCGTTTTTCGACCGGTTTTGCTTTTACCTGAAGGGATTGGGGCGCGGCTCAATGAGGCGCAACTGGATGCCATTCTCGATCACGAACTTTGTCACGTTCGTCGCCGCGACAACTTGACCGCAGCTATTCACATGGTGGTCCAGGCGGTCTTTTGGTTCCATCCGCTGGTCTGGTGGCTAGGGGCCCGCCTGGTAGACGAGCGGGAGCGGGCGTGCGACGAAGAGGTTCTGCGCCTCGGAAATACGCCCCATGTCTATGCGGAGGGGATTCTCAATGTATGCAAGCTGTACGTGGAATCGCCGCTGGCGTGCGTGGCAGGGGTAACAGGCGCGGATCTGAAAAAACGAATCGAGGCAATTATGAAGAACCGCGTTGGGCAACGGTTGAATCTTGCCAGGAAACTCTTGCTCGCGGGCGCTGGAGTTGTGGCAGCGGCTGGCCCTCTCGTAATCGGAATCGGCCATGCTCCTGCAATAAACGCCCAGTCCTCGTCCGCGGCTCGGTCGGACACCGCAGCCTTCGAAGTCGCGAGCATTAAAGCCTCTTCTCCTAATGACGGCAGCTACACGCGCGGTTGTAGAGGCGGCCCGGGCACCAGCGATCCGGGCCTCTGGCGCTGCACCAACGCCACCGTATCCATGCTGGTCATGCTGGGCTATGATATCCGCCGATACCAACTCACCGCACCTGACTGGACTTTCAACACCAACTATGAGATCGACGCTAAGCTCCAGGTGGGTGCCACCAAAATGCAATTCCGTGAAATGATCGAGAATCTGCTCGCCGACCGGTTCAAGCTTCAATTCCACTGGATCAAGAAAGAGATGCCGATGTACGAACTTGTCGTCGCTAAAGGCGGGTCGAAGCTAAGGGAATCCGTCGATCAGCCTGCGGGCGCCGAGAAGGGTAATCCGCCCGCTCAGAGCCGAACTGACGCCGAAGGCTACCCCAACATCCCGAAGGAATGCCGGGGATGCATGGGAATAAACAGCGGCAAGGCGCGTTATTCTTCCACCAGGGAATCGGTGAAGAATTTCGCCGACATGCTCGCCGGGCAACTGAACATGCCGGTCAGAGACCGGACCGAACTCACGGGACACTATGACATCACACTTTCCTGGAGCAGCGGCGGCGGAGTCAGCCAGCGAGCGAATGAGGATTCCACCACGGAACCCGGCATGACGATGGAGACCGCGGTACAACAGCAACTAGGCTTGAGGCTCGTCCGAGCGCGGGGCTCCGTAGACGTAATCGTGGTCGATGGCGCCCAGGAAAGCCCCAAGGAAAACTAAGTTGCCCGGCTACCACTCTCTAACAAGCCCGATTTTCGGCAAACTTGAAGTCGGCGTCCTTCAGGCATCCAAACGGACTTCGCCGGACCGCGGTGATCGCATCACAAACTGGGTCAGTTTTTCGAAGCAGCCCAGGGTAATTTCTCCCGAGCGCCGAAACCTGTCGGTAGATCCGTTGGCATCGGGTTCCCGGCGTTCGAAGGTGCGCTGCACTGCGCCGGACAAAACGGCGCCGTCGAATTCGAAAGTACGGCTAATCAGCCATAGATCATAAAAATCTTTGAGGCGACTGTTGGCGATCCCCAGCACCACAATTGCGTTGAACTTTTCCGCGACAACGGTCTCGACCGGGCAGGCGCGGAGATGCGGCGCGGGATAGTCGAGAAGGACGGAGTATGCGATTTCGATTGGGCCCGGTGTGACGATATCACCAAAGCTGATGTCTACCTGAATGGGGATGCGCGCTCCGTCTATGACAGCGTTGGTCGGAACCCGAATTCCACCGTACTTGAGGTCTTCACGGATAGCCGCCGCCGCAAGTCCTTCCACGTCGAAGCTGATCCCGCCGTCGGGAACCGGGGTCGAGCAGATGCTCTGGAAGATATTCCGGATCGTCTCCGCGTCATCTGGTCCGTGGCCCAGCAGATCCAGATCTCGCGTTGGCCGGAACGGATCGTCCAGCCAGGTCACAAACAGCAAGGCGCCTTTGAGGACGAAGCGGTCACGATCATCGGAAACACTCAGCCGGTAAAAGAGACGTTCCAGAGCCCACATTACGAACTTCACGCGGCATTGGCCATCACTGTTTCGACGTAGGGACGCATGACAGTCCAGACGCGCGCTTTCTTTGCATACCGCCAAAGCTGATCGGC
>DASYCD010000162.1:0-6751 GCA_036500405.1 Bryobacteraceae bacterium | reverse complement strand
CGGATTGATCGCAGTCAGGAAGTCTTCGACGGCGTTCGGGTTTTCGCGATCGAACAGCGTGTCGTAGAGGCGAACTTCGCCGTCCACGGCGTGCGCGGCGGAAACCCAGTGAATGGTCGCCTTCACCTTGCGGCCATCGGGTGAGTTGCCGCCCTTCGTGGCCGGGTCATAGGTGCAGTGGATTTCAACGATCTCGCCTTTGTCATCCTTCACCACGTCCGTACAGGTGATGAAGTAGCCCCAGCGCAGGCGGACTTCCTTGCCGGGCGAGAGGCGGAAGAACTGTTTCGGCGGATCTTCTTTGAAGTCGTCCTGCTCGATATAGAGGACGCGCGAAAACGGGACTTTTCGCGTTCCCGCGGCCGCGTCTTCCGGATTGTTGACCGCATCCAGTTCTTCGATCTGGCCTTCGGGATAGTTCGTGATCACGACGCGCAGAGGGCGCAGCACCGCCATCAGGCGCGGCGCGCGCTTGTTCAGGTCTTCGCGAACGTAGTGTTCGAGCAGGCCGAGCTCAATGGTGCCGTTGGTTTTCGAAACGCCAATAGCGCGGCAGAAATTACGGAGCGCTTCGGGCGTGTAGCCGCGGCGGCGAATGCCGGAAATGGTGGGCATGCGGGGATCGTCCCAGCCGCGCACGTGGCCATCGCGCACAAGCTGGAGCAGCTTGCGCTTGCTCAGCACTGTGTAGGTGAGATTGAGGCGATCGAATTCGACCTGCTGCGGGTGGTAGATGCCGAGCTCGTCGATGTACCAGTCGTAGAGCGGCCGGTGATCTTCGAATTCGAGCGTGCAGATAGAGTGCGTGATGCCTTCGATGGAATCCGACTGGCCGTGCGCGAAGTCATACATCGGATAGATGCACCACTTGTTGCCAGTGCGGTGATGTTCCGCGTTGAGGATGCGGTACATCACGGGGTCGCGCAGGTTGAGATTTTTCGACGCCATGTCGATTTTCGCGCGCAGCGTGCGGGAGCCATCGGGGAATTCGCCGGCCTTCATGCGCGTGAACAGATCGAGATTTTCTTCGACGGAGCGGTTGCGGTACGGGCTCTCTTTGCCGGGCTCGGTCAGGGTACCGCGATACTGACGGATCTGTTCGGCGGTGAGATCGTCCACATACGCTTTCCCGTCTTTGATCATCTGGACGGCCCAGTCGTAGAGCTGCTGGAAGTAATCCGACGCGTAGAAGATGGCGTTTTCCTGGAAGCCGAGCCAATGGACGTTGTCGATGATGGAATCGACGTATTCCTGGTCTTCTTTTTCGGGGTTCGTATCGTCGAAGCGGAGGTTGGTCTTGCCGCCGAATTCCGCGGCGAGTCCGAAGTTCAGGCAGATGGACTTGGCGTGACCCATGTGCAGGTAGCCGTTCGGTTCCGGCGGAAAGCGCGTGTGGACGCGGCCTTCATACTTGTTTGTTTCGAGGTCCTGGAGGACGATATCGCGAACGAAGTTGGACGGCGCGGCGGGCGCGGCCGGATTAGCGTCGGGCGGTGTCATTTTTATTTAGTTTAAAGGGGCGGCGGGGGCAGAGCCGAGATTTGCGAGCGCGCGTTCGATGCGGCGGAGGCAGGTCTCGCGACCCAGAACTTCGAGAGTGCCGAAGAGGGGGGGCGCGGTTTTCCGTCCGCAGACCGCGACGCGGATGGGCTCAAACATCTGGCCGGCTTTGACGCCGAGGTCGGTGGAGGCGCCGCGGAGGGCGGCTTCGAGACCGTCGTGCGTGAAATCGGCGTTGGGGAGAACTTCGAGCGCTTTCTGGAGTACGCGCGCAGCGAGGGCGGCGTCGCCCTTTTTCGGGATGAGCTCGGCGGGATCGTAGGGCTTCGGTTCGGCGAAGAAGAAGTCGGCGACTTCCTGGACGTCGCGCAGGAGGCGGATGCGCTCCTGGATGAGCGGCGTGATTTGGAGCATCTTCGTTGCATCGACCGGGACGAAGGGCATTAGCGCGGTGGTGAGATCGGCCGCGGGCATGGTGCGGATGGTTTCGGCGTTCAGCCAGACGGCTTTCGCGTCGAAGGGATCTTCTTCGGTGAAGTTGACGACGGCGTTGCTGCGGTTCACGCCTTCGAAGGAGAAGAGGTCGATGAGCTCCTGACGAGTGAGCTGCTCGCGGTCATTTTTGGGGGACCAGCCGAGCAGGCAGAGGAAATTCATGAAGGCGTGCGGGAGAAAGCCGACGTCGCGATAGGTGGTGACGGAGACGACGGGACCGTGGATGCGCTTCGAGAGCTTGGCGCCGTTGGGGGCGACGAGGAGCGGGAGGTGGGCGAACTGCGGGGGCTCGAAGCCGGCGGCGCGGAAGATCAGGACGTGCTTGAAGGTGTTGGTGAGGTGGTCCTGCCCGCGGACGACGTGGCTGATGCGGAGATCGACGTCATCGGCGCAGGAGGCGAGGTGGTAGGTCGGGGTGCCGTCGCTGCGGAGGAGGGCGAAGTCCTCGATGTCTTCTGAGGATTTGGACTGGTTGCCGTAGACCGCGTCAGAGAAGGTGACGTCTTCGGGGGTGTCGCGCGGGACGCGGAAGCGGATGACGAATTTTTCGCCGGCGGCGGCGCGGCGGTCGCTTTCCTCGGGGGACATTTCGCGCTGGCCGGGGTTAGAGCGCCAGGCTCCGGCGGCGTGCTGGGCGTCGTCCTTTTCGGCGCCGGCGGCGTTGGGCGGAGTGAAATCGCGATAGGCGAGGTTTTTGGCGAGGATATCCGCGGCGAGCTGTTTGTGGAGGGCGAGGCGCTCGGACTGGCGATACTGCTCGTCCCAGTTGAGGCCGAGCCAGTTGAGGCCTTCAAAGATGGAGGTGAGGGAGGCTTCGGTGTTGCGCTCGATGTCGGTGTCGTCGATGCGGAGGATCATGGTTCCTCCGTTGCGGCGGGCGTAGAGCCAGTTAAAGATGAAGGTGCGGGCGCTGCCGATGTGGAGGTAGCCTGTCGGCGACGGCGCGAAGCGGACACGGATCATGGGAACTTTCATTGTAGCGGGGTCAGGTGGTTGGGGTCATTCGCAAAAACGAAGCCAATTTTGGGGAAGGGGTTTGGAATGAGGGGGTTGGGGGTGGGGTTCTGCTGGTTCGGGTGGGCGGAAGAGGCGATTCGAAAAAACGAAGCCAATTTGGGGGGCACACGGCGCGAAAGGTGTTCGGTCACGGACTGAGTAGGCTTGTCCACGGTTCGGTAATAGCACAGACCGGTGGGGCGGTCGGGGGCATGGCGTGGCTTTTGGCGCTTAAGTCGTTTAACATTATTACCAAAAAATTTGAAAGATTCTTTTACTCGCCTACCGAAGCGACCGAATCCGAAAGTGTATCGGAATCAGGAAAATTGTGTTGCGGGGATAATTTGCTAAACTCCCTACATATAGGCTCCGTTCGCAGTTTGTACGCACTGGGGACTGCTAACCGTTTCCCTGGATTGAGTGACGAACCGACATCCATAAAGGGGGATATCGGCATTCGGGTTGTGGCAGCTGCAGCCCAGTAAGAAAGGGCCGGCTTTGGACCGGTATATTTGAAGTGGCTTCCTCATGAGCACTGTGGAGAAGATCGAGGGCGAGATCGCCGGGCTTTCGCCAGCCGACCTGGTGGCATTTCGCCGGTGGTTCATCGAGTTTGACGCTATCGCCTGGGACCGGCAGTTCGAGACCGATGCGATTGGCGGAAAACTCGATGCTCTGGCGGAGAGAGCCCTGAAAGATCACACTTCCGGCCGGTCAACAGAGTTTTGATCCACCACGCCTCCCCGGCTTTCTGGAATTGCTACAACGGCCTGCCCGTTCTCGTCAGAGAACTTGCCGATCGAACTTTTGCGCTTTTGCAGCGCGATCCGCGGCATCCATCACTCCATTTCAAGAAAGTGGGCAGGTTTTGGTCGGCGCGAGTTGGGCTGCACCACCGATCAATAGGCGTTGACACACCCGATGGGGTGCTTTGGTTCTGGATTGGAACCCACGCCGAATACGACAACCTCCTCGGCTGATATTGCCGCGCCCCTGTTAACAAGTCAATCTGTCCGCTTCTATTAACAAGTGATCGCTGCGGGACGAGACGGTCCTCTACCTGCGTCCATATGAGTTGACGGCGCTTTCGCCGGGGAGTGCGCATCGCGTGTGGACTTCGCAGGTCGCCGTTTACGATCGATTCGCGCAAGGACAGGGCGCTCACCTCTGGCCTTGTGTTGAATGAAATCGGGGTCTGTCCCCTTTAAACTTGAAAGATGACTGGGCGGTTTGCGGTAATTGCGGATATTCATGGGAATCGGTGGGCGCTTGAGGCGGTGCTGGAAGATATCGCGTCGCGGGGAATTCGCGAGATAGTCGATGCGGGCGATCATTTGGCTGGGCCGCTCGATCAGGCGGGGACGGCGGAGTTGCTTCAGGGGCTGGATCTGCCGAGCGTGGCGGGGAATCAGGATCGGGAATTGTTCGATGGGCCGCACGGAGCGTGGCTTCGTACGATGCCGGGGCGGCTGGAATTGGCGGAAGACATCCTGATGTTTCATGGGACGCCGGAGCGGGATGATGTTTATCTGCTGGAGTCGGTTGGGGCGGATGGGCGGGTTTCGGTTGCGAGTGATGAGGAGATCGATGAACGGCTTGGGTCTGTTTCGCAGCGGCTTTTGATTTGCGGGCATACGCATATTCCGCGTGTGGTGGAATCGCGGGGGCGGATGATTGTGAATCCGGGGAGTGTGGGGCTTCCGGCTTATTCAGACGATTCGCCCGTGCGGCATTTGATGGAGACTGGAAGTTCGATGGCTCGGTATGCGATTGTGGAGCGAAAAGGCGTGGAACTGGTCTCCATTCCGTACGATTTCGAGAGCGCGGCTGAGGCGGCGGTGCGGAATGGACGCGCCGATTGGGCTTTCCGGTTGCGGACGGGGCGAGCTGCATGAAGTATTCGGGTCTGCTTTTTCTCGCATTGCTGTTCCCGAGCGCATGTTCGGCGCAACCCGCGTTCGTGGGGCGCATCGAACCGATTTCGACGCCTCTGCGTTCGACATGGCATGCGGGGTGTCCAGTAGGTCCCGATCAACTGCGGCAACTCACTTTGTCCTATTGGAATTTCGAGCAGGCGCCGATGACTGGTGTGCTGGTGGTTGATAAGGATGTCGCCGACGAGGTAGTTGATGTCTTTCGCGAGCTCTTCCAGCATCGATTTTTAATTGAGAAAATGAGGCCGGTTGAGGACTACCAAGGCAGTGACGATGCTTCGATGGCGGCGAATAATACATCGGCGTTCAATTGCCGGGATATCACCGGGCAGCCGGGGAAGTTTTCGAATCATAGCTGGGGGCGGGCGATCGATATCAATCCGCTGACGAATCCGTATATAAAGGGCGATAAGGTACTGCCGCCTGCGGGGAGGCAGTATCTGGACCGGACGAAGGAATTTCCGGGGTCGATCCTGGCGGATAGCTTTATCGTTAAGCGGTTTGCGGAGAAGGGATGGACATGGGGCGGAAGCTGGTCTGACCCGAAGGATTACCAGCATTTTGAGAAGCCGGTGGCGCATTGACCGTCGTCGCCAGGTGGCGTAACGTATAAGACAGGTGGCGGGAGGCTGCCGGATGATGAAAGCGGTGAGTTCTGTTCTTGACCTGGTCGTCGAACCCAAACGTCGCCAGAAGGAGAAAAACGATCAATTCGTTGATATCGGACCTCGCACGGTGCCGTGGTCTGCTGTCAACGCATTCAGCAAGCGGCTTGGGGTTGAGCCCCCTGTGTTGCTGAAGCTGATTGGCATCACTGAACGGACAGCGCTGCGACGCAAGGCGAAGGGATATCTTAAGCCGGATGAGGCGGATCGGCTTTTGCGAATTGGCCGGGTTCTGGAAGAGGCGACAAGAGTCTTTGGAGAAGAGTCCCGAGCGGCGGGATGGCTGAGCGACCCGAGCCCGATTTTTTACGATACGCCGCCCCTGCAATATCTGGATTCCGATGGAGGTACCCAGGCTGTATTGCAGGAAGTGGGACGAATTGAGTATGGGCTGTTTGCCTGAGTGCTGACCTGGAGAATTATTCATCCGGACCGCGCTGCTGAGCCGCTATCCGGAGCCGGCGCCGCCAGATGGGGCGGCCGATGGAATTCTGCCGAAGTGAGAACGGTCTATACCGCAAGTAGTCGCGCACTGGCGGTATTGGAGATGCTCGTTCATGTCACCCGCGATAGGGCACCGCTTCACGCTCTGCTTTTTCCCATTGAAATCCCGGACGACTTGATTGCGGGAATTCCTGACGTGCCTGAGGGATGGAACAGCCATCCCCACGGGCGGGAAACACAATTAATTGGTGATCGGTGGGTTGCGAAGGAGAGGACGCCTGCGATGTTCGTTCCGTCCGCGATTATTCCCGCGGAACGGAACATTCTGATTAATCCGAATCACGCGCGGTTCGGTGAAATTCGCCTTGGCGAGGCCGAACCGCACGCGTTTGACAGACGTCTTTTTGGACTGCGCTGATTACGCCGCGTCCAGCATCTTCTGTAGATCACCCTTGCCGACGGCGCCGACCTTCGATCCGACAATCTGACCGCCCTTGAAGAGCAGGATCGTCGGGATGCCGCGCACCTGATAGCGCATGGCGGTCTGGCCGTTCTCATCGACATTGAGCTTGCCAATCTTCGCCTTGCCGGCGTATTCATCGGCGAGCTGGTCGATGATCGGGGTCATCTGGCGGCAGGGGCCGCACCAGGTTGCCCAGAAGTCCACCAGGACAGGGGTATCCGACTTGAGGACGTCACTGTCCCAGGCGGCATCGG
>DASYCD010000161.1:0-22459 GCA_036500405.1 Bryobacteraceae bacterium | reverse complement strand
CCGACGGTCAGCACCGTGTCCGAGATAGCAGCCACGTCGGGCGCGGCTTCACCGCCCGTTTGCTGAGTCCAGGTATTCTGTCCCGTGCAGATATACAGGTTTTTGCCCGGCGAATTGCTCAGCAGCAGGAATACGGCGCCGGGCGAGCAAGTGGCAGGCAGCGCCGTTCCCGTCTGCGCCGGTTTCGTGGAGGGCGCCGCGGAGAAATCCACGTTTTGGCTCTGCGCCTGTAGATTGAGTTTGGTCTGCCCCTGCAGAGCAACGGTGGCCGCGAGCGCTGTGAGCAGCATCGCGAGCAGGCGGGAAGGCGGTTTCGACATTGAGTATTCTCTCCAGCGAATGGTCATCGCAACCGGGAGAATACCCTCGCCGCTTCCAAATTCCCGGCGAAAACAAACCCGCACTTCGCGCCCGGGGCCCGCGCAAATCACTGTCAGAGCGCAATTTCCGGCAATCGAAAATTTTTAAAAAAAACTTGTGACTCACCCTTTGCCATGCACAAAACGCGCGCTGATTCTGCTCGCTGGGTTACCCTGAGATCAGATGAGAGTCACAGTTGTAGGAACAGGTTATGTAGGCACCGTAACAGGCGCCTGTCTCGCTTATCTCGGACATCGGGTCACCTGCGTGGACACTGATCGATCCAAGGTCGAAAAACTTCGCAAAGGCGACCCTGTCATCTACGAACCCGGCCTCGGCGAACTCCTGGCCCTCGCGGTCCACAAAGGCGGTATCGATTTCGAAACCGACCTCACCGCCTCCGTCCGCGAGAGTGACGCCATCTTCATCGCGGTTGGCACGCCGCCTCTTCCTTCGGGCGAATCAAATCTGTCTTATCTCGAAGCCGCCGCCCGCGGCGTCGGCGCGGCTATGGATTCCTCCCGCTACCGCGTCGTCATCAATAAATCTACGGTCCCCGTCGGCTCCGGCAACCTCGTCGGCGCTCTCATCCGCGAAGGCATCTCCGAATCGGGCTCCAAAATCGAATTCAGCGTCGCGAGCAACCCGGAATTCCTTCGCGAAGGCTCGGCCATTCACGATTCGCTCTATCCCGATCGCATCGTCATCGGAACCGAAGACGAGCGCTCTCTGAGCCTGCTGCGCGAACTCTATCGCGCGCTTTCCGAACAGAAATTCGAAGCCCCCGCATTCGCCTCCCGCCCGGCGCGCGTGCAATCCGCTCCCCTCGTCACCACGACCCTCACCAGCGCGGAAATGATCAAGTATTCCGCCAACGCGTTCCTCGCGATGAAAATCGGCTTCGCCAACGAGATCGCCAACATCTGCGAGCGCGTGGACGCCGACGTGAAGGAAGTCATGACCGGCATCGGCCTCGATGCCCGCATCGGCATGGGCTTTCTGAACGCCGGCCTCGGCTGGGGTGGAAGCTGCTTCGGCAAGGACATCAGTTCCCTGCTTCACACGGCAAACGAATACGGCTATCATCCGCAGCTGCTCGACGCCTCCATCTCGGTCAATCGCCTGCAGCGCCAGGTGGTTATTCAGAAATTGCAGGAGAAGCTCTTCATTCTCAAAGGCCGCACTGTCGCGATGCTCGGCCTCGCGTTCAAGCCCAACACAGACGATCTGCGCGACGCGCCCAGCCTGCAAATCGCCGAGAAGCTGCTGCGCCTCGGCGCGCGCGTCCGGGTTTACGATCCGATCGCGATGGATGCCTGCCGCGAGCATCATCCCGCCCTGAAAGTGCAGTATTGTTCGAGCGCAGCCCATGCCACCGATCAGGCCGACGCCCTGCTCCTCGTGACCGAATGGCCGGAATTCGCGGAACTGAATCTGGTGGAACTGGCGAGCCGAATGAAATCCGCCGTGCTGGTGGATGGCCGCAATTTCTTCAGCCCGGAGGAAGCCCGCAAAGCCGGCTTCGACTACACCGGCATCGGACGCGCCCATCACAAACCCCGCGCGCAGGCCACGGCCTGAACGATGGGCCACGTCATCGCCATTGACGGTCCCGCAGGCGCGGGAAAGAGCACCATCGCGCGCGCCGTCGCGGAGAGACTGGGCTACACCTATATCGATACCGGCGCCATGTATCGCGCGGTTGCGCTGTGGGCTTCACGCACCGGCACGGCCCCCAATGACGCTCAGCGTCTCGAACAGCTAGCCCTTTCCGCCGAAATTGAATTGCCCGGACACCGCCACGTTCGTCTCAACGGAGAAGACGTCACCGAAGCGATTCGCGGGCCGGAAATTTCCGCCATGGCATCTCAGGTCGCCGCGATCGGTTCCGTCCGCGCGGCAATGGTCGCGAAACAGCGTGAAATGGCGCGCCACGAAAGTGTCGTGATGGAAGGGCGCGACATCGGGTCAGTCGTTTTCCCCGATGCGCGTGTCAAAATATTTCTGGATGCCGACCCGTCCGAGCGCGTGCGCCGGCGCGCCGGCGAATTGCCGCACGGGCATCACGGAACGCTGGCGGCGGATCTCGCCGAACGCGACCACCGGGATCGTAACCGCGCCGAGTCGCCTCTTCTGCAGGCCCCCGATGCGGTCTACCTGGATTCCACCGGAATGACGCTCGAACAGGTGGAAGAAGCGGTTCTCGGCATCGTTCGCGGCAAGATATCGAACGGCAAAGCGTAGCGAAGGAGTGTAGCTGGTTTTGGAAAATCTGCTTGTCATGAAATTTGGCGGCACGAGCGTCGGCTCGGCCGAACGGATGAAGGCCGCCTGCGATCTGATCGCCCGGTATGCGGCCGGGCGGCCTGTCACGGCCGTGGTCTCCGCCATGTCGAAGATCACCGATCTTCTTCTCGACACCACCCGCCTCGCGGAAGCGGACGACCGCGCCGCCGTGGACCGCAACCTGAATCAGCTCACCACGCGCCATCTGGAAGCCGCGAAAGAGCTGGTTCCCGCCGCTGAGCTCGGCCGCGTCCACGCGGAACTGAAGAATCTGCTGGGCGAGTTCCAGCGCATCGTCAACGGCATCGAAATGCTGGGTTATCGCCCGGCGCGCGCGGTCGATGAAGCCATCGCCGTGGGTGAGCGCCTCTCCGCTCTGCTCGTCAGCGAACACCTGCGCTCGCGCGGCATCGCAGCGGAAGCCGTCAACGCCGCCGAAGCGGTGGTCACCGATTCAGTCTTTAATGCCGCATCGCCTCTGATGGAACTCACCCGCCACAAAGCCCAGGCCCGGCTGGCGCCGATCCTGCGTAACGGCGCGATTCCCATCGTCACCGGCTTCAACGGCGCCACAGTCGAAGGCTGGCCGACGACCCTTGGCCGCGGCGGTTCCGACTTTTCGGCCAGCATTCTCGCAGCCGCGCTCGACGCCACCGAACTCTGGATATGGACCGACGTCGATGGCATCATGACGGCCGATCCGCGCCTCGTGCCGGACGCAAAAATCCTCGATGAAATCACCTACAGCGAAGCCGCCGAACTGGCCTGGGCAGGCGCGAAGGTACTCCATCCCCGCACGATCGCTCCCCTCGTCGAGCGCGGCATTCCAGTGTGGAGCAAGAACAGCTTTTCCCCCGAAAAGCCAGGCACCCGCATCGTCCCGAAACTCACAGCGGGCAACTCGGGCGCAAAGGCAGTAACCTCCATGGCCAACGTGGCGCTCGTTTCGCTGGAACCAGCCAGCGCGGCCGTCAGCGGCGTTCACCTCATGGGACGCTCGCTCGACGCGCTCGACCGCGTCAATGTCGAAATCCTGGCGCTTTCAAGCTCGAGCTATCGCCAGAGCTTCTGTTTCCTCGTCCGGAGCGACGAGATCGAAAAAGCCTGCGACGCCATCAAAGTTGCCCTCTCGCTCGAATTCGCCCACGGCTACGTCAACGAAGTCGGGGTGGACCGCAATGTCGGCCTGCTCGCGGTCGTCGGCGAAGGGATGCGTGGCGCGCAAGGCCTTGCCGGCCGGATCTTTACGGCAATTTCACGTGAGAAGGTGAACGTCATCGCCATTGCCCAGGGCTCCAGCGAGCTGACCATCTCGATCGCCGTCCGCAAAGACGGTCTCGAAAAGGCCGTCCGCGCTGTCCATGCCGAATGTCACCTTTAAGCCGCTCAACCGTCTAACAAGACAGCAGTTAACCAATTCGGTGGGTTCTTTTTTTCGAATACACTTCCGCCCGCCTGGCGCGCTGCTACAATAAGAAGTTTGTTTTAATCGCAGTTTCAGCAGGAGATTTCCCTCGGCATGTTTGACCTCTTTCGCAGCCGCGACAAAATGGTTCGCGGATTTCTGATGGTGCTTTTGGGCCTCGTCGCCCTTTCCATGGTCACCTACCTCATCCCCCAAACTGGGATGGATGGCGGCACCGGCGACACCGCCGTTGTGGCGCAGATCGGTAGCGATAAGCTGACCGCCCAGGATATCACCCAGACCATCCGCCGTCTGACCCAGAATCGCCAGATCCCGTCCGAGCTGCTCTCCATCTACGCCCCGCAGGTCATCCAGCAGGCGATCAACGAGCGCATGATGGTCTGGAAAGCCAACAAGATGGGGATGAAGGTTTCCCCGGATGAAGCCGAGAACGCCATCATCGACTCTCTCCCGCCCAGCGCCGTGAAGGACGGCAAAGTGGATAGCGCGATGCTCGCTCAGGTCCTCCAGTCGCAGGGCACCACCCTCGCCGACATGCGGACTGACATGCAGCGGCAGATGCTCATCAGCCGCCTGGAATCGCTGATTGCCGGCGGCGTCGTGGTGTCGGGTCAGGAAGTCGAAAAGGAATATCACCGGCTCAACGACAAAGTGAAAGTGGAGTACGCGGTGCTCGCGACGGCCGATTTCCAGAAGGAAGCGGAACCGACCGATGCCGAGATTCAGTCCTGGTATGACGGCCACAAAGCCGAGTTCATGGTGCCCGATAAGCGCAGCCTTGCAGTCATCGTGCTGGACCCGGCGAAAATCGGGGCCGGCATTCAGATGACGGATGCTCAGCTCCAGAAAGCCTACAAGGATCAGCAGAGCGATTTCCAGACGCCGGAGCGCGTCCAGGCGCGGCACATCCTCCTGAAATCGGATGCTTCCAACGACGCCGCGGTGAAAGCCAAAGCCGAAGATCTGCTGAAGCAGATCAAAGCCGGCGGCGATTTCGCCAAACTGGCGACGGCGAAATCGGATGATCCAGGTTCAGCCGCGAAAGGCGGCGAACTCGGCTGGATCGTTCGCGGTCAGACGGTTCCCGAATTCGAGAAGGCGGCATTCTCGCTCAAACCCGGCGAGACAAGCGATTTGGTCAAAACCGAATACGGTTATCACATCATCCAGGTGGAAGCCCACGAGCAGGCTCACCTGCAGCCGTTCGAGGAAGTGAAAGCTCAACTCGCGGCCCAGGTCCAGAAGCAGACCGCCGCACAGATGATGCAGAAGCTGACCGATCAGGCGATCGACAGCCTGCGCAAGGATCCTTCCCATCCCGAGAAAGTTGCCGAGGCAGTTGGCGGAACGCTCGTGAACGTGGATAACATCCAGCCCAACGATCCGATCCCCGGCATCGGCGTTTCGAAGGAATTGTCCGACGCGGTGAGCACGCTCAAGAAGTTCGAAATCACGCTGGGCCCCGTGGTTCTGCAGGACGGACGCGCGCTGGTCGCGGAAGTGACCAACATTGTCCCCGCCCATCAGGGAACGCTCGATGAGGTTCGCGACAAAGTGAAAAACGCGGCGACGACAGCCAAAGGGAATAAGATCCTGCAGGCGAAAGCGGCGGAGCTCGCGTCGAAAGCGCAGTCGATGGGTGGCGACCTGGAAAAGGCCGCCAAGGCGATGAGCATTACCCTCAAGACCTCCAACGACGTGACGCGCACCGATGCCCTGGAGGGCGTAGGGAACGCAGGTGTGATTCCCGAGTTCTTCACCAAAGCGGCTGGCAGCCTGGTAGGTCCAACGGCCGTCTCTGGCGGGCAAATGGTGGCTAAGATTCTGACCACTACGCCGGCCGATATCTCCGGCCTCGCGGCGCAGCGCCAGAAGATCACCGACGATCTGCACCAGAAGAAAACGCAGGAACGCGCCGCCTTCTTCCAGCAGGGGCTTCGGGACAGCATGACCGCGAACGGCGACCTGAAGATCCATCAGGACGTCATCGACCGGATCGTGGCGAGCTTCAAACAGACCACCTAAGCGGAAAAACGAACCGAACGGCATGCACTCGATCATCGACTTCGTTCGGTCGCTGTACAACGCGGAGCGTCTGCTTGAACTGGTGCGAACTCTGCTCGCCAGTTCGCTTGGCGTCGCCGCCCTGGCGGGAATCATCTTCGCGGAAACCGGGCTACTGGCGGGCTTCTTCCTGCCGGGCGATTCGCTGCTGTTCAGCGTAGGGGTGGCGAGCGGCGCCGCCGGTCTCAATGTCTATCTCATTTGCGGCCTGCTGATGCTGGCCGCTTTCCTGGGTGATAATCTCGGCTATTTCCTCGGCTATCATGCGGGCCCAAGAGTTTTCAGCCGGCCCAAGTCACGTTTCTTCCACCCGGATCAGATCAAGAGGACTCACGCCTTCTACGAAAAGTACGGCGCTCGCGCCATCATGTACGCGCGCTTTATTCCCATCGTCCGCAGCTGCACGCCCTTCATCGCAGGTGTGGCGCGGATGCCTTACTCGCGTTTCCTGATTTTCAGCTTGCTGGGTGGATCGATCTGGATTGTTGCGGTCACCGCGCTCGGCGCGCAACTGGGGCAGGTGGAACTGGTGAGGAAGAATTTCGAAAAAGTCGTGCTGGGGATTATCGTGCTCTCGCTCGCGCCCGTTGTCAGCGAACTGCTGAAAGCCCGTCGAACCGCTTCAACCCGGTAGCATTCGCGGCCGCCCCGGCAGAGGGGGGCCGGGCGGCCGCGAAAATCCGGGGCGCAGCGTTACTTCGCGAACTGATAGCCGGCGCCGTCACCCGCGATGAACATCTTGTCGAGGTGCAGCGTGCCGGTGTCGTTCGAGAGAACTACCGACGTCTTCTGATCGGCTGCGGCCTCCGCGGTCTTCATCGCGACAGCCGACACCGCCTCGGTCCCTTTGTCCGAACGGAACACGAACAGGCTGGCGCCGTCGTTCATCGAATATTCCGTGACCTTGTACTGACCGCCGGGAAGAACGGCGCTGCCCACCGAAACCGACTGCGGCAGATTGACCGTCAGGACAGATCCGGTCAGGCCGAACGCCGCACCCGCCACCATACCCATCGCAACCGCCGCTCCGGCAACCTTGATTCCGAGATTCTTAAGAGTGTTCATGTTCATTACCTTCCTTTGGTATTTGTTCTTAAAATTTTGAGCGCGCTGTTTTTTGTTTTCTCTCGCGCTGCTCTCTGTATCCAGAAACGCGTACCGGCATACGCGAGTTACAGCGTAAAGCCAGAGTTCACAAGGCTTTACTTAGTAAACGTGCGTGAGTAAAGGGGCGTAAAAAAGAGCGACAGACCGTTACATTCTTTTGAGAATTCCGGCTGCGAGCCGCACTTATTTGAGGGTCATCGAAGTGCGCCTTGCGATCTGGATTCCGGTGCTGGCGGTTGCGGCGGGATATCTGTCTGCGCAGCCCCCCGCGCCAGACGCCGCCTACGCCTCGCTGACAAAGGCCTACAGTGCGCTGCAGGCTCACGACTACGATCCGGCGATTGACGCATTTCGCGAAGCCGCGCGGCTGGCGCCCGCGCGGGCCGATATCCGGAAAAATCTCGCTTACGCGCTCCTGCGCACCGGCGATTCCGAAGCCGCGCGCGTCGAATTCGGCGAAGCCATGCGGCTCGACCCCGCCGACTTCCACACCGCGCTCGAATACGCGTTCCTGTGCTTCGAAGCCGGTAACGACATGCCGGCGCGGAAAGCCGAAGCTCGCCGCGTATTCGCCTCTGTCCGGGATCATGGCGATGCGGAGTCGCGCGTCACGGCGGCCGCGGCATTCCGCAATATCGATGAGCCCCTGGCGGCTGGGATTGAGCGATGGCAGAACGCGATCGCTGCGGCTGGCCCCTCCTTCAGCGCCTGCGATGAACTCGCCCGTCTGGCCGAGCAGCACGATGAATTGGATCTCGCGGCAGCGAATTATAGAGCGGCGTTCCGGTTGTTGCCTGGGCGAAAATCCGTCCTCGTCGATCTCGCGCGCGTCGAAAAGGCGCGCGGCGATAACGACGCGATGATGGCGGCGTTGATCGCGGCATCCCGCGGCGGCGAGCCACGCGCGGCGGAAATGGCGCGTGAGCAGCTTCCCGCGCGCTATCCATATGTCTACGAATTCCGCAGTGCGCTCGAGCTCGATCCATCGAACGAGGCATTGCGGCGCGAGTTGGCCTTCCTGCTGCTTCGCATGTCGCAGGATGGCAGAGCATCCCGCGGGGATGCCGAAAAGGAGTTCGCACTGCTCCATGACCCGGTTTCCACCGCGCAGCTCGGGTTTCTCTATCTCGAAGACAAGCGCTCGGACCTGGCGATGCCGCTCCTCAAGAGCGTACTGACGGGCGGCGATCGGGATATCGCGGACCGCGTTCGAATGACGCTGGGAATCCGGCGGCCACTCGGGCAGAAGGTCCCGGGTGACCCACGCGCGCTGGGCGATCGCAGCTACCAGGCGGGCTTTCTGAAAGACGCGCTTCGATACTATACGCTGGCGCGCGAAACCAATCCGCTCGATGCTTCGCTCGCCCTGAAGCTGGGCTGGACGAACAATCTGCTGCGCGATGACCTGACGGCGTTGCACTGGTTCGATATCGCGCGGCGAAGCGCCGATCCGGCAGTAGCTACCGAATCGCAGCACGCGTGGCAAAATCTGCGACGGGATCAGTCGCGCTTCCGGACAACTGTCTGGATTTATCCGCTGCTCTCCTCGCGCTGGAACGATCTGTTCGGTTACGGACAGGTAAAGACAGAGCTGCGGATTCGCCGCGTTCCGTTGCACCCGTACGCCTCGCTGCGGCTTGCCGGCGATGTGCGGCGTAAGACCGGGGGCATCTTACCGCAGAGTCTCTCAGAGAACGCAGTGATCGCGGGAGCGGGCGTGGCGACCGATTCCTGGCATCACGCCATCGGCTGGTTTGAAGCCGGCGAGGCAGTCAGTTATCTGACGAGCAGCCACTGGAGCGATTATCGCGGCGGCATCTCGTGGGCGCACACCCACGGAGCCGCGCTCAACAGCGAGCGGCCTGGCTGGTTTCTCGAAGCGGCGGCGGACGCGGTCTATATCAGCCATTTCGACAACGACCTGATTTTCTACGGACAGGCGCGCGCGGGTTATACGTTCTGGCGGCCCGGCGCTCACGCACAAATTTTCGGCAGGCAGAACCTGACGCTGGACGCGAAGAGTCAATACTGGGCCAACTTTTCCGAGACCGGCCCTGGCTTCCGCCTTCATCCGGCGTGGCTGCCGTCGTCGCTCTGGATTGGAGTAGAGGCGCTGCGCGGCCGC
Organism: Bryobacteraceae bacterium; assembly: GCA_036500405.1. Taxonomy (GTDB): domain Bacteria; phylum Acidobacteriota; class Terriglobia; order Bryobacterales; family Bryobacteraceae; genus BOG-234. Next base: position 13,091 of record DASYCD010000161.1, on the reverse strand, counting down.
TACCTGCGTGGCAGCGATCTCAACGGTAAATCCGGATTTCATGACTTGCGCATGGGGGTCTGGTATGCGTTCACGCGGTAGAGCAATCGGCGTATTCGTGTTGCTCGCATGGGCGCCCCTATGCGGCGCCGGAACGTTCGTGGCGGCCGCCGATACTCCGTGGCCTCTGATTCTTTCCTCCGCGGGCCATGCTCCGGCGGAAGAGAGCGGCACAGCCGATATCTACGTAGCGCCTCCCAATGGCCCCGCATCGCCCGACTGGCGCGCAAAGGTAATGACGGGCGCGGCCGTTATCCTGGAAGGCGAGTCGCCACTTGCGGCAGAGTTCGGCTTCAAACCGGGCAGCGGCACAGTTTCCTGCATCCACATCGTAGATGAGCACAACCCCACCCTGCCTGTGATTTGGGGAACTGCCGTGGATATTCCGCGCTATGAAGTTCCCCCAGACGCGCGGATCTTCGCGAAGGAACGATGGACGGGCGCGCCCGTGATCGCAGGCTATCGTCTGGGAAAAGGCGCGGTCTTGTGGATCGCTACGAGCCCCGGCGCCAGCGGCTATGAGCGCTTTCCTTATCTCACTCAGGCTCTCGCCGACCTGGGATTTGGACCCTCGTTCCGTTCCTCCCGGCTCTGGGCATTCTTTGACGACTCGTATCGATCGCGCGCCGACCCTGATTACCTGGCCGTGCGATGGCGCAAAGCGGGCATCGCCGCCCTTCACGTCGCGTCGTGGCACTTCTTCGATCCCGGCCCCACTCACGACCAATACCTGCAAAAGGTGATCGCCGCCTGCCATCGCCACGGAATCCTGGTCTACGCGTGGATCGAGTTACCACACGTCAGCGACGCCTTCTGGAACGCCCACCCGGACTGGCGCGAGAAAACCGCGCTCCTGCAGGACGCACAACTCGACTGGCGCAAGTTGATGAATCTCCAGAACCCGGATTGCGTGAGCGCAATTCAGACGGGCCTGCGCGCCATGATGCAGCGCTTCGACTGGGATGGCGTCAATCTGGCGGAGCTCTACTTCGAATCACTCGAAGGCGCGGGAAATCCGGCTCGCTTTACCCCGATGAACAACGACGTTCGGTCGCTGTTTCGCGCGCGCTTCGGCTGGGATCCGATCGAGATCTGGGGGCAAAGAAAAGACCCTGCTTCATTGCGGCAATTTCTCGATTTCCGCGCCGAACTCGCCGGCAAAATGCAGGTGGACTGGCTTCGTTTCGCCGCAGGGCTTCAGACACTGCGCCCCGGACTCGACCTGGTGCTCACCCACGTCGACGACCGCTTCGATACAGGTATGAAGGACGCCATCGGCGCCGACGCCGCCCGGGTGCTGCCCCTGCTCGACACGCAGCCATTTTCGTTTCTGATCGAAGACCCCGCAACCGTGTGGAATCGCGGCCCGCAGCGTTATCCCGAAATCGCGAAACGCTACGCGCCTCTCACCCCGCACCACGATCGTCTGGCGATCGACATCAACATCGTCGACCGCTATCAGGACGTTTATCCAACCCGGCAACAGACAGGAACGGAATTATTCGAGCTGGTGCACCTGGCGTCCATCGAATTCCCCCGAGTGGCGCTCTACTTCGAAAACAGCATCCTGAAACCGGACCTGCCGTTTCTCAGCGCCGCAGCCGCCACGATCGCGCGCTTCGCAAGAGAGAAGCAGGGAATTTCAGTTGCCTCACCGGAAGATTTCGATCTTGTCTGGAGCGGCGGCGGAGCGACGGTAGACGGCAAGCCCTGGCCGCTGATCACAACCGAAGCCGTGCATCTCTCCGCGGGCGAGCATCTCGTGCAACCCGCGCCTGCGCGCACCGGCATCTCTATCGCCGATCTGAATGCCACGCTGCGGGCGGCGTCAGCCGACGCAAAACACGCCACATTCCGCTATTCGAGCAACAGCCGCGCAATCGTGCGATTCGACCGCAAGCCCGCGGCGATGACGCTCGACGGACAGGCTTTTGTCGTGGAATGTGTGGAGGAGAGCAACTGCACCGTCATGCTGCCGCCCGGCGAGCACACCGTCAGCGCTCGTTAGTCCGCCGATTTCTCGGCTTCGTCTTCTTCCGAAAATTCTTCTTCTTCGCCTGCCGCCTCCGCCTGCGCGGCAAGCTCTTCATCGCTCAGCGGCGTAGTCAGCAAACCGAGCGCCTGTTCCGCCAGATCGGGCGGCACCATCAAACGCACCAGAGTCGCGTCGCGATCGATCACCGCGGGAATCTCCGCCCCTACGAGCAGTCCTTTCGCCATGTCCGCTTCCTCGACGAAATCGTATTCCGCGACGCAGACCATCTCCTCTTCGGCGTGAGGCTGACCGTCAGACACAGGTCCTGCGGCATCCGAAGACTCTTCGTCCCCGGCCTCATCGCTCAAGCCGCGTTTCGAGAATTCCTCGTCGTAGCAGCCGCGCGCAACCGGAGTCAGTTCGTCTGGATTCAGCTCAAGCAGCGCTGCATCGGAAAGACCGGCGTAATAACGCCGAAGTTCATCAGCAGAGATAGGCACCAGTGACCAGTATGCACGACGGTCAGTGCTTATGGATCGTCAGATTGCCGCGGTCCGTGGTGACGACGAGCGGCGGACCATTGCCCACCTTGCCCTTCACGGTGGAGAGGCGGCCGTTGTTCTCCGTCTGAAGCGGGTCACCGTAGTCGTTCTCCACTTCGCCGCCGTTGGTGCGGCCATCCAGGTCGAAGGGCGCCTTATCCGGCAGCGTCAGCGTAATTTCGCCGCTCTGCGAATGGACCTCCATCTTCGGCAGCGGAGCCTTCGTGTCCGAGATCTGAATATCGCCATGATCCACATTGAGTTCAAGCGACTCCGTCACATCTTCCACACTGACATCGCGCGAAGGAGTCCGGAACCGCACCGGCCCCACCACGTTGTTGATCTTCACCTGGCCAAGATCCATCGTGATCGAACCGGGAATCTGCTCCACGCGAAGATCGGAGCGCGAAGATGCGAAGTGCATCGGTTTCGCCAGATTGCGGAATTCAAGCGTGCCGGAGAATTCACCGTTGACCGTGACCTGGCCGGCGACGTTTTCGAGCTGCAGATCGCCGCCGCGGCCCTGGAGATCGACCGCGCCTTTGATGCCGACAGCGCGAATCAGACCGCCGCGCGCAGATTCAATATGTACGTCTTTGCCGATGTTGTTGAGCCGGACGTCACCGCGGCTGTCCGTCACGCTCACGGCGCCATCCATATCTTCCACATTGAGATCGCCGCGCCCGCGCGCTTCGATGTTGATACCCTTCGGCACCACTACGTCAAGGTCAGTCGCTATGCTCAGCATCCCCGAGTGCAGCGGATCGTTCGCGCGCACCACGATCGAATCGCCCTCGCGAGCGAGCCGGACACTCGTTTCCGTGTTGGCGCGGTCGGCGTCGTTGCGGCTGAAAGCCCGCACGGTTTTCCGCCCGGTCACTTTCACGTCGCCACCGGTGTCCCCATGAACCGCGATACTGCCATTGAGGTTATCGAAAATCACGCGCGTGATTCCGCTCGCGGGGCTGGAAGTGTCAACGCCGTATTCGTAAGAGTTTCCAAGAATCCCCACTGTGCCCGGCGTGTTGAGGCGGCCAATGTGAATGCCGTTGCGGGCCGCCCCCCACGCGCTCATGATGATGCAGAGCACGATGGTCCAGAAAATCCATCCACCGCCCGAAGGCGCAACGGGCGAGCCGTGGCTGAACTGAAAGAGCACTTCAGCCAGCCGGATCACGCCCAGGCCAATCAGAAGGAACGGCCAGTAATCGGAAAACCAGCTCCAGATGTGTACGTCGTACCCGAGGTTGATCAGCAGAAAAATGACGCCGATCGTCACCAGGATCAGAGGACCTGTAATGGAACGCGGTCTCATGAGCGTGACTCCTGTCCATTCGGGCCCGCCGCATCGGAGGGCGGCGGCGGGGGCGCACCCGGTCGGGGGGGCTGATATCCCGGATGCATCTGCTGATAAGGAGCGCCCGGCGGCGGATAGTAATCGGCGCGGCGGCCCCGGCCGGCAACGAATTGCAGGATGCCGATTACGATCAGCAGGATCGGCCAGGTCTGATAAAAGTGATAATCCGTAAAGCGGTCGGCGGCAAACAGAACGCCGATCGTGATCATGATGACGGGACCTTTAATAGCCCGCAGCAATAGATGGCTCTGATCGTTCATCGGCGAACCTCCGCATCATTTCCGCGATGATCGTGGCCCGGATTCAGCCGGTTGTAGAGAAGATAGACGCCAACCAGAATCAGCCCGACCGGCCAGTATTTCACGAATTCATCGATGCTGATCACGTCGGTCGTATCGAGCAGTAAAACAAATCCGAGGCCCATCAGCAGGAAGGCGCCGACCGGAACGCGGCTGCCGCCCGTGCGGAAATCGAACTGGCCGGAGAACTCTTCCACCGCCACTCCGTACCGCCGTTTGCGCGCCGTGTGATACGCCTCGAAGCACATATAGAAGACCCACGCCGCGACCATGATGCCGAGCATCGCGGCCATACCGCCGTTATGCGAGTTAACGATGGCGCTGATCAGAAGACCGAACACAAGCGCGTGCACCAGCCCCTTCGCGTACTGGCCGTTATAAGTCGCGCCCACGCCCGGAATCAGGCCGAGAAGCAACGCCAGAACCGGGTGTACGGATTCATCCGGCATCGGCTGGGCAGGCGCGTTATAGGGCGATGAATAAGGCGACGGCCCCGGAACATGCGGCGCGCCGTAGGGAGGCGGAGGAGCCTGCCCCGCAGCATCCGTCTGTTGAACCGGCGGTTGATGAGCTTCGCAAAAAATCGATCCGAGCGCCGGCCGCTGGCACTCGGAACACATCGGTTTTCCGCATTCGCGGCAGAACGCCGTCGCGGTGGTTTCAGGATGGTTTGCGCAATTCATCTCAAAGGCCTCAATTCTATTGCTTTTTATCCACAGGCGATGTAACCGCCTTTTCCGGGCCGCTCGCGCCCGGCTGTCCGGCCTCCGGACCGGGCAGTTTCCTGCTGTTGGCTTTCGCGTCGGCGGCGGCTTCCGCATCAGCTTCCGTCTGAGCCTGCTGCTGTCGATTCCAGTCATCAAGCTGCGTGCGGATTTCGTAAACAACACGCAGACTTTCGTAACCCTTTACCGTACGATCCCAGACTCGATGCCCTTTGCTTTCGAGCGAAGACCAGATGCGAACGGGATCGAGATCAGCGGCGGTCATGGCGCCGTTCGGGCCGCTCGCGCAACGCGTCAGCATCGTAGCGGACATGACCGTAAGCATCGCGCCCATTACAAAGCGCGGTTTCAGGATCGGCGCAAACGTCCGGTTCAGCCACCCGCGAATTCCCTTGCCGCGAAGCTGCAGTTCCCAGCCGGAGTTGGTGGCGTGAAGAATTTTGCCGATCAGCGGCTGCGGAAGTTCCGGCTCGGCGGCAACGCCCATAAAAGCCAGCGCGCTACTCACCTCATTGGCCATGGCGGCGCAGCCGGGGCAGGAAGCCAGATGCTGCGCAAAGGCGTCCCGCTCCGTTTCCCGGCCGGGCGCCTCGAGCGCCCCATCCAGGGAATCGGCGAGCAGAACTTCGAACTCAGCGCAATTCAGCATCTTTCCTTCAATCCGTCTCTAAAAAGCTTCCCGGTACTTCTTCAGCATCCGCGCGAGCTCCGCGCGGCCGCGGTTCAGGCGTGACTTGACGGTCCCTTCCGGGATCTCGAGCACGTTCGCAATTTCTCTATATTCCATATCCTGCAAATCCCGCAGGATAATTGTTTCACGCAGCTCGGGCGAAAGACGGCCGAGCGCCGACTGAAGCATTTCACTGGCCTCGCGGCCCGCCAGCTGGCTATCCGGACGGGCAACCGCTACCGCGCCCTGTTCTACGCGCGGCAGTTGATCTTCGATCGAATCCGTGATGCGCTGGTTCCGTGTGCGGCGGTAGTGGTCGATCAGCAGATTACGCGTGAGCCGGGTCAGCCAAGTCGTGAAACAGCCTTCGGCCGCGCGAAAACTGCCGAGTGCGCGGAAAACGCGCAGGAAAACGTCCTGAGTGAGGTCCTGAGCCTCAGAGTCGCGGCCAGTGAAGCGATAGCAGATGCCGTAAACGCGACGGGTGTGCTGGCGCACGAGGTCTTCCCATGCTTCGGCATTGCCGGCCAGGCAACGTTCAACGAGTGTGCTGTCCAGATCCTGGCTGTTTGGCACCGTTCCAGTCCATGTGGCGCCCGGCCGCATCCAATGCGGTAATGCCCAGCTCGCCGTTGCCGACCCCGCCATGTTCTGCCTCCTCTTTTCAAATCCCTCGGGCGTGGCAGCCGTGGAATGCCGCACTGATCCGCCCTTCGAAAGAGGAAACGAGGCTCTCTCATCATAGGTTCATTATTTCGGGAAAGTCTACTTTGTGGAAAAATCGCGCGGATGGCCAGGGAAGCCTGTTATCCTATTGTTTTGCAGGACTTATGGGTTCCTTAACGCGTAAAACCGGCGGAGGGCGAAGATGACCTGCCCGTTTTGCGGTCATATCGAGGACCGCGTCGTCGATTCCCGCGAAAGCCGGGAGGGCGACGCCATCCGCCGGCGGCGCCAATGCACCAAGTGCGAGAAGCGCTTCACCACATACGAACGGATCGACGAAGTCCCCTACATGGTGATTAAAAAGGATGGACGGCGGGAGAAATTTGACCGCACCAAAGTGCTGAACGGGCTAATCCGGGCCTGTGAAAAGCGGCCCATCAGCATGGTGAAGCTATCCGATCTGGTCAGCCAGGTGGAGATGCGGGTGACCGAATCTCCCGACCGCGAGATTACCACTACAGAGATCGGCGAATTCCTGATGGAGACCCTCCAGACATTGGACAAGATTGCGTATGTCCGGTTCGCGTCAGTCTATCGGGATTTTCAGGATGAAAAGGCGTTCATGAATGAACTGGAGCGTCTGGTCAAACCCCACATCTAGTAGCGCCCCTGCGCTATACCACCACCCCGAATAAGCACCTGTGTAACCTTTGGCCGCGCGCGGCATCTACTGAATTGGCAGGAACAGTAACGGGGCGTTCATGTTAACATGAAAACTCGGAATTGCGCCACCCGTGCCCTGAATCGGGAATTGCGTTTGCAAGTAGTTGCGCGGGGCAGTTCCTGGTTGTTCGGCTTTCATAGTATCAACAAAACAAAAGACATGATTGCTTTCCCCGTAATTTTGGCCGGTGTTTCTGCGCGGGAGGTCGCTTAGCGATGGAATATGATGATCAGTTTTTACCGATAAGCCCCATCGCGATTAACTTCGACGAAGACGCGAAGTTCTTCGAAGCGGAGGCCGAAGGAGATTTCCTTCAGCCCCAGCAACAGGTCGAAGAGTCGATCTATACCGACGACCCTGTCCGGGTATACCTACGGGAGATGGGCGCCGTACCGCTGCTCACCCGCGAAGGCGAAGTGGAACTCGCCCGCCGCATGGAGCGCGGAAAGCTGCGCATGCAGAAGGCGATCAGCCGGTCGGCGCTCGTGCAGCTGGCCGTGGTCGAAGTTGCGGAGAGCGTCAAGAAAAACCCGGAAGAGCTGGAAAACCTGGTCGATCTGGGCGGCATCGAGATCGAAGAAGGATCTCCGGCTGACCTGAAGCGCCGGGCGGATATCCGGGAAATTTTCGCATCCATCCAGACGTTCCACCGGAAACAGGGACAACTCCAGGAAAAGCTGGATGACACGCCGGCTTCCAACAAGAAGGGCCGTAAGAAGCTGCGGGTGAAGTTCCTGCGGGCTTATGTGGATACGTCGGTCGCGATCCGCAAGGTGCCGTGGATTTCCACCAAGTGGCGGGATCTGACGCGCGAAATCGAGCGCGCCGTCGAAGAAATCAACCAGCTCGATCGCGAGCTGAAGAAGCTGGAAGTGCGCAACGGCGCGGCCCAGCAGGCGCGTATCCGCGAGCTGAAACGCGAGATCCGCAAGCGTGAAATTACGGCCGGGGCTTCGCTCGAAGAGCTGAAGCACACCCTCACAGTGATCCGGCACGGCGAACAGGAAGCCGAGCGCGCCAAGAAGGATCTGGTGGAAGCCAATCTTCGTCTGGTGGTTTCGGTGGCGAAGAAGTATGTGAACCGCGGCCTGCACCTGCTTGATCTGATTCAGGAAGGCAACATCGGCCTGATGCGCGCGGCGGATAAGTTCGAATATCGCCGCGGCTACAAGTTTTCGACCTACGCTACGTGGTGGATCCGCCAGGCGATCACGCGCGCGATTGCGGATCAGTCGCGTACAATCCGCATTCCCGTTCACATGAACGAGAGCATGAACAAGTTCCTGCGCGCGTCGCGTGAGCTCGAGAAGGAAATGGGCCGCACGCCCACCAACGACGAGATCAGCCGCCGCATGGATATTCCGGTCGAGAAGGTCCAGAAGCTGAAGACCATCTCGCGCGACCCGGTCTCGCTCGAAACCCCGGTCGGCCGCGACGGCGAATCCGCGCTGGGCGATCTGATCGAAGACCGCTGGGTAGGGTCGCCGGTGGACGCCGTGATCGAAACCAACGTCCGCGACGAAACGGCTGGCATCCTGAAGACCCTTTCCCCGAAAGAGGAGAAGGTGATCCGGCTCCGCTTCGGCATCGGCTGCGAGCGCGAGCACACGCTCGAAGAAATCGGCCAGGAGTTCGACGTCACCCGCGAACGTATCCGCCAGATCGAAGCCAAGGCCCTGCGCCAGCTCCGGGCTCCGGAACGCGCGCGTCGTCTGCGGGCACTGCTCGCGGCGCGGTAAGCCCGCGTCCCTGTACTCGTGAATCAGCAGTCAACGGGCCTCTTCGGAGGCCCGTTGTGCATTTCACGAGTGTTAACCTGAAGGTTCCCGCTATGAGCAGCTTACAAGTTACCCTGCCGGACGGAAGTGTCCAGCAGGTCCCTGCCGGATCGAGCCCGTTTGATGTCGCCCAGTCGATCAGCCCGCGTCTTGCCGACGCCGCCCTTGTGGCAAAGGTCAACGGCCGTCTTTACGATCTGAAACGCCCTCTCGAGGCCGACAGCACGGTCCAGATCCTGACCAACAAGGATGAAGACGCGCTGGAGGTGTATCGGCATTCAACCGCGCACCTGTGCGCCGCCGCGGTGCTCGAACTCTTTCCGGAAACCAAGCTGGGGATCGGGCCGCCCATCGAAACCGGCTTTTATTACGATTTCGATCGCGCCGAGCCGTTCACTCCTGAAGACCTCGAAAAGATCGAAAAGAAGATGTGGGAGTTGCAGGCCAAAGGCCTCACGTTCGAGCGCCGACTGACCGGCAAGACCGAAGGCCTCAAAAAGTACACCGAGATGGATGAGCCCATGAAGGTAGAGCTCATTCAGGAGAAGGCCGACGATCCCTTCACCGAGTACACGCTCGGTCCGGATTTCATCGATTTCTGCCGTGGCCCGCACGTACCGGATACGTCCAAACTCAAGGCGTTCCGGCTGACCTCGATCGCCGGCGCGTACTGGAAGGGCGACGAGAAGAACAAGCAGCTCCAGCGCATCTACGGCACCGTCTTCTTCACGAAGAAGGACATTGACGATTACCTCAACAAGCTCGAAGAGGCGAGGAAGCGCGATCATCGGAAGATCGGCAAGGAACTGGATCTGTTCAGCATTCAGGAACTGGCCGGGCCGGGACTGATCTTCTTTCATCCGAAGGGCGGCATCATCCGCAAGCAGCTCGAAGACTGGATGCGCGATGCCTACCTGAAACGCGGCTACTCGCTCGTCTATACCCCGCACGTCATGCGGCGCGAACTGTGGAAGACCTCGGGACACGCAGGCTATTATTCCGAGAACATGTTCACTCCGATGGAGCTCGACGACGCGGAATATCAGCTCAAGCCCATGAATTGCCCGGGGCATATTCTGATTTATCGCGACGGGCAGCACAGCTATCGCGATCTGCCGGTGCGGCTGGGTGAACTGGGAACGGTTTATCGGTATGAACGTTCCGGCACCATGCACGGCCTCCTTCGCGTGCGTGGCTTTACGCAGGACGATGCCCACATTTTCTGTACGCCGGAGCAGGTGGAAGACGAGATCGTCAACTGCCTGGAGTTCGCGATCGACACCCTGAAGACCTTCGGGTTTACCGAATACAAGGCCGAGGTCTCCACGTGGGATGCGGGCGCGAGCGGCAAGTATGATGGTGAGCCCGCCCAGTGGGAGTTGGCGGAAGGCGCGCTCCGGACGGCGTGCGACCGCCTGGGCATTCAGGCGAAAGTGGTGCCCGACGAAGCGGCGTTCTACGGCCCGAAGATCGATATGAAGCTGGTGGATGCGATCGGCCGCCTCTGGCAGCTCTCCACCGTGCAGTTCGATTTCACGCTGCCGAAGCGCTTCGGTCTCGAATATGTCGCGGAAGACGGGAAGAAGCACCGGCCCGTGATGGTGCATCGCGCGCTGTTTGGTTCGGTGGAGCGCTTCTTCGGCATTCTGGTGGAGCACTACGCCGGCGCATTCCCCACGTGGCTCGCGCCGGTGCAGGCGGCGATTCTGCCTATCACCGACAAGCAATCGGAATACGCCGAGCACGTTGCCCATGTGCTGAAGGCGGCGGGCGTCCGGGTTCATGTGGATGGCCGGAATGAAAAAATCAATCTGAAGATCCGCGACGCGCAGCTTCAGAAGGTGCCCTACATGCTCGTTATCGGCGGACGTGAAGCCGAGGCCGGTAAGGTCGCGGTGCGGCATCGTAAGCGCGGCGATCTGGGGGCGATCCCGCTCGACGAATTTGCGTCGATCGTAACGGCGGAGATCGCGTCGAAATCGGCCGAGGTCTAACGAACAATCGGAGTCTGACCGGGCGCGCCGAACGGAATGTAGAGTTCGGTGGAGCCGATGACGCCGAAAATGTTTGTACCGATGTAGTTCAGGATCCAGTTGCCCGTGCGATAAACGCCGAGCCGTGTGATCCCGCTCGAATCCCAGCTCCCCGTAACCGGAATATCCCCGGTCTGCCCGTAGGTATAGGTTTTGTCGAGGCCGTTGAACAGATGGTCGCCGTTGTAGTCGACGAGCCAGGAGCCGTTCCGGAAAACGCCGACCTTGGCGAAGCCGGACCCGTTCCAGTCGCCCACCACGGGGATATCGCTGGGCAGGCCGAACGAGAACGTGGCATCCGGAACGCCGGTTGGGACGCCTGAGAGGTGCCCGCTCAGATCGAGAATAAACGCGCCCGCGCGGAACAGCCCGAGTTTCACCTTGCCCGACCCGGTCCAGTCACCGGTAATCGGGATGTCGCCCGCCTGCCCAAACGCCACCACCTGATCGCCCGCGTTGAGAACGCCATCGCCGTTCGTATCGAGGATCCAGGTTCCATCACGGAAGACGCCTGCCTGTTTCACTCCAGTACCTGTCCAGTCGCCCACCACGGGGATATCGCCCGCCTGTCCGTACGTAAAAGTTGTTACGAGCCCGCCGTAACCGGCTACGTGACTGGAATCGACTGTTACGTTGGGCCCGTCCGCCACGGAGAGCGTCCAGTCCGGCGCAAGCTTCACCAGGAATGATGAGAGCACCTGAGTCGGAATGCTCTTGAGACTGCCGCCGGATGAAGGAAAATCCGGAGAACTCGTCTGCCCCGCAACCAGGATAGAGCTCATGGGATCTACCGCGATTGCGTTTCCCGAATCGCTGCCTGCCCCGCCGAGATACGTCGCGAATGGCAGTTGGTTCATGCCAGCGTTCATCGTAGCCGCGAACGCTTCCATGCTGCCGAATGTTCCGCCGCCCGGCGCTCCCTGGCCCGCGGCTTTTACAGGCAGATCGACCGAAAGCGTATAGCCGGTGAAGTAGAGGCGGCCGATCAGATCCTCCGCAAGAGCGTTGATGGCGTCATTCGAAGAGCCTCCGTAGAAAGTCGACACCATGATTGCGCCCGTATTCACATTGAGCTTGGTCAGGAACCCGTCCGTCTGTCCCCCTCCATAGTTGGGCTGGTATGAGGCGCTTGTGACCGGAAAATTCGTCGAACTGGTGACGCCCGCGACCACGGGATTCCGGCTGGGACCGAGGACGAGCCCGTTGACCTGTTCCGGCAGACCGGCTGAGCCCGAAGAGCCGCCGAGATAGGTGCTGAAAACCAGACCTGTGCCCGTTGCATTGAACTTGGTCACGAAGGCGTCCTGCCCGCCGCCTGAACGCGCCTGCGCAGCCGACAATACCGGGAGATTCGTCGACAGAGTGCCGCCGGCGATCACGATTGGTCCCGTGGGGTCGACCGCAACAGCCGAGACGTGATCTGTATTATTTCCGCCGAAATACGTCAGGAACGAGAGTCCTGCGCCGTCCGCCGTCAGGCGCGCGAGGAACGTATCCTGCCCCCCGCCGGACGAACGTTGAAACGCGCCCGCGGTCACCGGCAGATTGAACGAGGTCGTGTCCCCGGCAATCACCGCCTGATTCGACGCATCGACCGCGATCGCATTCGCGAAATCGACGCCCGAGCCCCCGAGATAGGTGCTGTAGACCAGCGCATCGCCCGCCGGATCGAGTTTGGTGACAAAAGCATCGCGCGCGCCGCTGAGAAGTGCCTGCCGTGGATTGCGAACCGGAAAATTGCGCGAGGAGGTCCAGCCGGTCACGTAAGTATTGTTGGCCGAATCCACCGCGACGCCGAACGCGCGATCGTCCCCCGAGCCGCCAAGATACGTGCAGTAGAGCAACTGACCGCTCGCCGGGCTGAAGGCCGCGACAAAAGCGTCCACGCCCCCCGCGTTCAGTTGCCGCGCTCCCGCCGCTGACGGCAAATCGACAGAGTTGCTGTACCCCGCGGCGATCACCGTATACGCGGAATTCACCGCAACGGCCGTTATATCGTCCTGGGCGGTACCACCGAAATAGCCGCTGAACTGCAATGAGGGATCGATAGTCAGGGCGCTGCTACCGTCCCACTCGGCCTCGAATCCTACAGTCCAAGCGTCGAATTTGACGAAGCGGCCATCCACGGGAATTCGCACGCCGGATTTCTCCTCAAACAGGACTGGCTTCTCCTCACGGAATTCACCCGATCGGCTGCGGGCGATCAGGCCTCCATCTGGCGCGATCTCTACTTCATCCCGGAAGCGCAGACGAATCTGCCCAATATCGGCCCCGGCCGATAAG
>DASYCD010000160.1:0-7471 GCA_036500405.1 Bryobacteraceae bacterium | reverse complement strand
CAGCGTTTGGCGTCGCCTGAACATCCGGGGTCCAGGTGAGACGGAAATCATACTGTCCGTTGAGTCCGGTTTCATCGGAAACGGGACGGCCCAGTTCCTGTGACAGAGGCATCATCAGCATCTGCATAGTGACGCCGCTCGCGCGGAGATCACCGCGTCCTCCCATTTGCATGGAGGGAGGTCCTTCCGTGTGGGTCGTCATTTTGCTGCCGGATTTGGCGACAGTCAGGGCGTAAACCGGAAGCTCATGCATTTCGGTGCGCAGTAACAAACCGAAACGATCCCGCAGGACAGCCTGCAGGCGCTGGCGATTGCGCTCCATGAATCCCTGCATCTGTTTCAGCGGCATTCCTGGTGAAGGCGTCGTTTCGCTCCGATCCGGCGTGAACGTAACGTCGTAGCGTTGCGAATTTACCCAGCCGGGCGCGCGCTCGATCTGATAATCGCGTACGTTATATGCGAACGTCACCAGAAGCATGAGAGTCGTGTTTTCCGTTTTGAGGCCGCCTTGCGGACCCGGTCCGATATGCCCACCAACTGCGTCCGGAGCCGAGCGATGAACCGATACGGTGTCGTACAGATATTGCGGGGGAGTCGGCAAGCTTTGCGCGCGCAGAATTCCGATCGCGAATGGAAGGGATATCGCAGCGATAGCCGCGGCGGCGAGCACGGCTTTGCCGCCTCGAGTGATGGGCAACGAAGCGCGCCACGACAGGATTTCGCAGATCCGCTTTTTCAGATCGGCGCCGCTGATTCCGGATGCGCAGGGCAGGGGAGACTCGACATATGACTGGCACACGCTGACAATCCCGCGCGCGTAATCACCTGGGTGACCGCCCTGACGGAGAGCAGCTTCGTCACAATCGCGCTCGCGCTCTTCCACGAGCCGCGCGCCGATCCACCATACCAGTGGATGGAACCAGAACAGCGTTTCGACCAGCATGTGGAATGCGGCGGTCAGATTGTCGCGATACCGGATGTGCCTTGACTCGTGCGCCAGTACGGCTTCAAACTGCGCGGGCGAGAGATGACGATCCAGATCTTCCGGTAGCAGAAGTACGGGACGAAAGATTCCGAAGACGCCAGGTTCGAGCATGGCCGCGGATGAATAAGCCGGCAGTGTATTTTGCAATGGCAACTTCGTCGCGTGACGCGCAGCGCGGTGGATTTGCCGCCAGCACCGGAACCAGCGGAACGCGAAGAACGCTGCGCCTGCAAACCAAACAGCCGTGAGCGCAGTCGTCCATGGGAAGCCTGCACGGGCCGGCGCGATGATGCTTACCGGCGCGAAAGCCATGGAGACGTGCTGAACTGTCGTCGCGCGCAGGCCTGGCGTATCGGGCGGAAGCTGAATGTGTGCGCCGGTTACCAGGATGAGCGAAAACGGAACCAGGAACTTCGCCGATGCCGCGAGCCACAACCAATATCGCAGCCGTGGCGAATGGCGGCGGAGAATTGCGGCAGCGATCGCGACGATCACGGCGAACGTGGTCGATTGCCAGAGATGATTGAGTAACGCGTCCATGGTCAGTTCTCCGTGGGCTGGTTGAGTTTTTCGATCACATAGACCTGAACCGGCGCTTTGGCTGATTCCAGCCTCAAACCGATCTGCTCCGGGAGGGCTGTAAAAAGCGATTCGGCCATCGGGCCTTCGGAATCAGGCGTGACCTTGAAATCAAACTGACCGCTGAGGTGCGTCTCATCGCGAACCGGGCGCTCCAGCAACCCGGAAAGAACACCGGCAAGCCTCTCGACGGTTGTGCCGGCGCCGGTGATCTGGCCGCCCCGCGCTCTCAGGTTCGAGTTCTCTCCGGCTGCGGGCGCGTGCGGGGTAAGCTTCGCTCCACCCTTCGCCTGGACAAGGTTGTAAACCGGCAGTTCTCGCGTCTCGGAACGCAGAATGAGACCGAAGCGGTCGCGCAGGACAGCCTGCAGCCGGATCAAGTCGCGGTCCATGGCTGGCCCGCTCAGATTCGATTTCGGACCGGCCGGAACGGCCGCGGGAGGTTCGGCCTGATCCGGCGTGAACGTGATGTCGTAACCCTGCCTGGAAGCCCAGCCTGGAGCGCCCATGATTTGATACGTCTGCACACTGTATGCCCACGCGATCAGCGTGAGCACGGGTGTGTCGTGTGTGCGGAGGCCGCCCCGCGGGCCAGGTCCCATACCGGGACCGGGCCGGCGTTCGCTTCCGGGAGGCGACTTGTGGATTGCAACAGCGTCGTAGCTGACCGGCGCCGCTGAGGGCGGAGTCTGAGCTGACAGGAAGCTTAGCGCAAACGGCAGTGCTATTCGTAGTGCCTTCATGCCCGTCCTTTCTCAGTTCTCCGTTGGCGGATTGAGTTTTTCGACGACGTAAACCTGAACCGGTCCTTTGGCCGATTCGAGCTTCAGTCCGAGTTGCTCCGGCAATGCAGTGAAGAGGGATTCGCTCATCGGTCCGTCCGATTCGGGCGATACTTTGAAATCGAACTGACCATCAAGGTGAGTCTCGTCCACAACGGGGCGGTCCACGAGTCTCGTGAGGGTCCCCGCCAGCATCGACATCGTGACGTCGACGCCGGTGATCTCCCGTCCGTTGCTGCCCAGCGTGGGGCCTCGCTTGCTGGCATCATGGGGAGAAAGCTTGTAGCCGCCCTTTGCGACAGTCAGTTTGTAAATTGGCAGATCGCGGGTTTCCGGGCGTAACACCAGACCGAAGCGATCTCGAAGTACGGCGCGCATCCGCTGCGCATTGCGGTCCATGGACCCCTGAATTGCTTTCAGTTGCGGCGCCGCGCCGAGCGCGGGTTCGGTCCTGTCTGGAGTGAAGACGATGTCAAAGCCTTCCGATGAGGCCCACCCAGGCGCATCAATCACATGGGCTTCCGGTATGCCGTAGGCCGCCGCGATCAGCCCGGTTACCGGCACATTGACCACTCGTAACCCACCTTGTGGCCCGGGACCAATGAGATGATTCCCACTTCCCGCCGCGGACTTATGGATGGAAACGGCGTCGTAGGTCAGCGCGGGCTCCGGCGGGAGAGATTGCGCGCGAAGGATACCGAGCACGAACGGCAGGGATACAGCCGATAACGCCGCAATCGTGAGCATCGCCAGCGCGGGCTTTGTGATGGGGAGCGAGCCGCGCCACGCCATGATTTCGCGGATACGCTTCTTCAGATCGGCGCCGCTGATGCCGGAGGCGCAGAGCAGGGGAGATTCGGTGCAGTTCTGGCAGACGCTGACGATACTTCGCGCATACTCGGCGGGGCGGCTGCCGCCTCGGAGAGCGGCTTCGTCGCAATCACGCTCGCGTTCGTCCGTGAGGCGCGCGCCGATCCACCAGACGAGCGGATGAAACCAGAAGAGCGTTTCGACCAGCATGTGAAGCGCGGCGGTGAGATTGTCATGCAGCCGAATATGTCGCGATTCGTGCGTGAGGATTGCCTGGAATTGTTCGTCCGTGAGATCGTCGCAAAGCTTTTCCGGCAGCAGAAGAATTGGACGAACGATGCCGAAGACACCGGGTTCCAACGCGCTGGCTGAAACGAATGCTGGCACTGGAAATTCGAGATCGACTCTGCGGGCATTGCGCGCGGTCTGGCGGATCGCGATCCATTGGCGGACCCGGCGCATCAACAGGAGCAGCGCTCCGGCGATCCAGATTGCGGCGGGCAGTTTTGTCCACGGGAAGGTAGCGTGCACCGGAGCGGAGGTGACGGCGGGCGAAAAATAAGTGGAAATCTGCTGAACGGTTGTGGCGCGAAGCGATGACGTGTTCGGTGGAAGCGGAACGCGCGCGCCGGTCGATACGAGAAGCGAAAACGGCAGCAGGAATTTCACTGAAGCCGCCAGCCAGAGCCAGTAGCGCGGGCGCGGCGAATAGCGGCGGAGCATGAGCGCGGCGACCGCCACCACCGCAACAAACGTGGTCGATTGCCAGAGATGATTCAGTATTGCGTTCATGAGACGATCCTTCTTAGTCAGTTCTCTGTCGGGCGGTCGATCTTTTCGACCACGTAGACCGGCACGGGTCCCTTCGCGGTTTCCACGCGAAGGCCGAGCTTGTTATTGATCGCTTCGATGACTGGCCCTTCCGGAAGATCCGGGTCGGGTACCCAGTCGACGGTGAAATCGTATTCGCCGTCGATATGCGTTTCGTTCCTCACCGGACGGTGGAATTGCATCGACAACTGCGCGGCCAGCATGTCCATGGTGACGTCAATTGCTCGAATTTGCCGGTTGTCGTTGGTTGAGAGATCGACCCTTTTATTCTCGGTCGCGTGGCGGGTCAGCTTGTTTCCACCCTTTGCTTCAAGCAATCGATAAATTGGCAGTTCGCGCGTCTCGACTCGAATAACCAATCCAAAACGATCTCGCAGGACAGCCTGCATGCGCGGACGGTTATGGTCGAAAAATGTCTGAATCTGTGGCAGAGCGGCTTCTGACTGCGGGGTCGCCTCCGCTGTGTCGGGCGTGAACATGACGTCGAAGCTTTCGGAGGAGGCCCATGCCGGTGCGCCGACAATCTGATAGTCGTTGAGATTGTACGCGTAGCAAATAAGTTTGAGTGCGGACGTATTCGTCGTCCGAATACCGCCTTGCGGGCCGTCAGAGACGCGAATATTGCGTTCATTTGGATCCGATTTATGGATCGAAACCGCGGCATAACGATAGGTCTGAGTTTGCGCGTCCCCGATAACCAAAAGGAACGACAGCGATGCGGCGCCAATCATCAGAGGCGTCTTCATGGCGCTCAATTCTCCGAAGGCCGGTCGAGTTGATCTACGACGTAGACCGGCATCGCACCTTTTGCGGGATCGAGCCGCAGACCGAGTTGCTGCGTGATGGCACCGAAAATCGGGGCCGTTGGAAAATCGTGGTCAGGCGTCCACTCGATTTTCAAATCGTACCTGCCGGCGAGTCGAGTATCGTTCCGAACTGGCCGGTGAAGGCGCCAGGAAAGCTCGCCTGCCAGGGTGTCCATAGTGACCGCGGTGGCAGTGAGCCTTCCGGGGTTCTCCATCTGAATGGACGGGCCGGCGCTTTCAGCAGAATGAGCGGAAAGCTTGTTCCCGCCTTTCGCTTCCGTTAGTGAATAGATCGGCATCTCGCGCGCCTCCTGATGCATGCGCAGATGAAAGCGATCATGGAGTACCGCCTGCAGACGCTGCAGATCGCGATTCCACGTTCTATCCGATTCCTCCGGTTTCGAATCGTCGACGACTTCCCGGCGGTCAGGTGTGATGATCACGTCGAACCGATCTGACGCAGCCCACGACGGCGCGTTCACTACCCGGAAATCCTCCACGTGATATGCCGCGCCAATTAGTAGCTGGGTGGTGGTATTCAGGGTTCGCAATCCACCGCGCGGGCCGTCGGGTCCCATGTGGCTCCTGCGTTCTGCCGGATCGGTCGGATGAATGACTGCCACGTCGTACGCCACCGGCCCCGCTGCCGTCTGCGCCCGAAGAATTCCGACGGTGAACGGAATCAAAACAGCGCCACACGCCGCGGTTGCCAGCAGGACTTTTCCGCCGCCGGCGAGCGGCTGCGATCCGCGCCATGCCATGATTTCACGGATTCGTTTCTTGAGATCGGAGCCGCTGATGCCGGGCGCGCAGAGGAGCGGCGATTCGACATAGCTCTGGCATACGCTCACGATGCCGCGCGCGTACTCGCCCGGCTGGTTGCCTTCCTGCAGCACCGCGTGATCGCAATCGCGTTCGCGTTCGTCGGTGAGCCGCGCGCCGACCCACCAGATCAGCGGATGAAACCAGAACAGCATTTCGACCAGCATGTGCAGTGCGGCCGTCAGATTGTCGCGGTACTGAATGTGCCGCGATTCGTGCGCGAGGATCGATTCGAATTGCTCGGGCGAAAGCGTTTCCGCCAGATTATCCGGCAGCAGAAGAAGGGGGCGGACGATGCCGAAGACGCCGGGTTCCAGCGTGACGCTTGAAGAGTAGACGGGCACCGGGTAATCCAGGTTCAGCCTGACACCTTTGCCAGCGGCATGGCGGATCGTGCGCCAGTGCTGGAACCATCGAACGAGCAGGAACAGCGCTCCCAAGATCCAAATGGCGATGAGCGCCTGATTCAGCGTTGCGGGCTTCTCTGCCGGGGCAGTGGTCGAGGGAAATACCGAAATTGGCTCGAAGTACGTTGAGATCTGCTGCACTGTCGCGGGACGAAGCGCAGGCGCTTCCTTCGGCAACTGAACAAGCGCTCCCGTTGAGACAATCAGCGAAAACGGGATGAGAAACTTCGCGGAAGCCGACAGCCAAAGCCAATACCGGAGCCGTGGAGACTGGCGCTGCAGGAGGGCGACAACCGCCGCGACGACGACAGCGAAGATCGTGGATTGCCACAGATGATTGAAGAGCGCGTTCACGGCTTTCCTTTTCGTTCGAGCTCGTCGATCAGCTTTTCGGCTTCGTGAATATCCTGACGGGTCAGTTTGCCGCTTTCCACCAGGTGGGCCATCACGGTCTGGGTGCGCCCGCCGAAAAGGCTCAGCAGACTCTCCAGCACGCGGCCGCGCGCTTCCTGCCGCGACGTTGCGGCTTCAAAGATGTGGGCGTTGCCAATCTTGCGCACGCGGCGCAGCGCGCCTTGCTCTTCCAGGCGGTAAACGATGGTCTGGATGCTTGTGTAGGGCGGACGGCTGTCCTCGGGAAACGATTCCTGGATCTCCCGTATTGAGAGGCGTCCGTGGTTCCAGAACTCTTCCATGACTTCCAGTTCGGCCTTCGAAAACTTTGGCTCCATCTGGAATTACTTTAAGTAAGTTTTTACTACGTGTCAAGCGGAATTAGTTACGGCCGGTTTCAATTCGGATTCGGTGACCGTCGCTCGCGATACTTACCAGGCCGTCGCGATCGGTCCGATAGACAGTGACGTGCTGTTGCTGGAGCGCGTCGAGGACCAGTGGATGGGGATGTCCGTAGGTGTTGTCGAACCCAACGGAGATCACGCCAAAGGCGGGGTGGACGGCGCTCAGCAGATCGGGATTCGTCGAAGTCCGGCTGCCGTGATGGCCCACCTTGAGAACGTCGGCGGGGTGGAGCACTCCCCGCTCATACAGCTCTTCTTCGATCCTCTTTTCCATATCGCCGGTGAGCAGGAAACTGGTGGCGCCGAATTGCACGCGCATCACAAGTGAATCGTTGTTCTGGGCTTTATCGGTGGGTTGGTAATCGGCCACGGGCGCGAGAACCTGGAGATTTGCGCCGCCCCACGCGAAAGGCGCGCCTTCGTGCAGTTTGCGGATCCGAATTCCGAGTGAGCTGGCGACCGCGCGAACCTGACGCCATTCCGGGCTCTCGCCCGCCGCGCCGATCCACAACTCGCGCGGATGGAAGTTTTTCAGAACCGCAGCCATGCCACCCATGTGATCGGAGTGCGCGTGCGTCATCGCAACCACGTCGAGGCGCTTGATGGATCGCGTCCAGAGATACGGCGACACCACATCCTCGCCGATATCGAT
>DASYCD010000159.1:0-35734 GCA_036500405.1 Bryobacteraceae bacterium | reverse complement strand
TGAAGATGGCGCCGTTCCGCAACACCGCCGCAGGCGCGGAGGTATCCGTCGCCTTCACGATCATGCGGGTGTACATGGGCTCGCTTTTGTCGTTCTATCGTTCCACGGCGCGCTTCACCATGGCGGAATCCGGCACGCCCTGTTCGACCGCTAGCCCCACTGCCAGCGCCTGATTCCCGTTGCGAGGCGGACCAAACGAATACACGTGACTGACAATGTCGCAGAAAATCGCGGCGTTGAGACCTGCGCCCGCCACGCAAACTGAGCCCATGTGCGACTCGCGCCTGTTCTCCATGAGATACATGGCCGCCAGTGCGAGCGCCGCGTCGGGGCGCGTCATCGGCGTATTGTAGACAATTCCGATCGGACTATCGGCCATCGCGGCTCACGAATTCAGACTGAGCCCGGCAAGCTCGCCCGTGCTGTCGCCGACATGCTCCGGACGCACGCCGACGCGGTCGAGCATCGTTGCAAACAGATTTGCAACCGGCGTTTCGCGCTGGTAAATGAGATGACGCCCTGGATTGACGAAGCCCTGTCCGCGGCCCGCGAGCAGCGTCGGCAACTGGTCGTGCGTGTGGACGTTGCCATCGGAAAGTCCGCTGCCGTAGACGATGAGCGAATTATCGAGCAGGTTGGAATCGCCCTCCTTCGTCTCCTTCATCTTCTTCAGAAACGCCGCCATCGTTTGCGCATGGAGCACGTTGATCTCGCGCACTTTTTCCAGCATTGCCATATTGCCCATATGGTGGGTGAGCGGATGGTGCCCGTCCGGCACGCCGATTTCGGGATAAGCTCGGGTCGAACCTTCGCGCCCAATCATAAAGGTGGAGATGCGCGTGATATCGGCCTTGAAGGCCACGAGCAGCATGTCGCTCATCAGGCGGAAATAGTCCGGGTATTGCGGCGGCACACCATACGGCTTATCCATGCCGGGGTCGATTACGGTGGTGCTCTTCGCGGCTTTCTCCACCTGAGTCTCAATCTCGCGGATGGAAGTCAGATACTCGTCGAGCTTGCGGCGGTCGGCCGCGCCCACGGTGGATTCGAGTTTCTTCGTGTCGCCGAGGACCTGATCGAGGATGCTTTGACGCATGGCGAGGCGGCGCTGATGCGCTTCCGGCGATTCCGCCACGTCGGAGCCGAACAGGCGTTCGAACAGATTTTCCGGATCGGAGATCGGCGGCAGCGGCTGCGATTCGGTCTTCCACGCGACCTTCTTCGAGTCCTATTTCGAGCGACGGCAATGTCGTGAGATGACCGTTGGCGCGCGCGGCGATCTGATCGGCCAATGTGGTGAGTTTCAGGTCCGCGCCCGCCCGTGCCGGGGTAAAGCGCCATGGAGGTTCTTCGGAACTTCCATGGCGCGGCAGGGCATCAGTAGTACAGCTTCATTGCCAGTTGTATAGTGCGGTTGCCGCTGGCGCTGGTTACGATACCGAAATTCGACACGCTGTTCACAGTAGTTCCCGGCGAGCCCCAGGTGATCGAATTGGTTACGTTGAAGGCTTCCGCGCGGAACTGGACGGTCATCCTCTCCACCGGACGGAAATTCTTGAAGACGGAGAAGTCCAGGTTATGGGTTCCGGGTCCGCGGACATTGGGGAGGAACCGCCCTACATTCCCGAACGTGAAGTTGGGGGTCTGAACGAACGCCGCCTGATGAAAATAGTCGTTCAGCCGGCCTGCGATCGAGCCATCGTTTTCGGGATTGATCCCGGTCGCCGTTGCGCGAATTCCCGGGCTGTTCAGGCCGGTGCTGTTGCCGCCGTTCGAAATCGCGATCGGGATACCGCGCTGGAAGGTTGTAATGCCGTTGATCTGCCATCCTCCAATCAGGAAATCGGCGGCTTTTGGCAGGGAACTAAAGAAATGCTGGCCCCGGCCAAGAGGCAGTTCGTAATTTGCGTTCGCCACGAGGCGGCGTGGAACATCCTGCGAGGAGACGGACTTCTCGCATTTGCGGCAATAATAATCCTGCTTGGAGCCTGCCTGGCCGATGTAGCTCACCACCTGCGAAGCATCGTCGATCAGTTTGCCGCCGGTAAAGCTCACCAGCGTGGAAAGTCCGCCTTTGAAGCGATGCTCGGCAGAGATGATGAGCGAGTTATAGTTCGAGTTTGCGCCGGGCTTGCGGAAGGAACTCACACCCGAGTATTGCGGGTATGCGCTGAGCAGCAGGCTGGCTTTGATCGTCGGTTGCGCATATACCGATGTGGGGTTCTGGATAATTCCAAAAAACGGATTCGGCACATTTGCGTTCAAAGCGCTTCCCAGCGGAAGGAATGACGCGGGGAGCTGGTTGTAAGTGATGCTGCTCTCACCGTCCGGCAGGTGATGGCCGCGGCTGCCGAGGTAACCGGCCGTCACGAGCCAGCCGCCCTTCACTTCGCGCTGGATGTTGAAATTCCATTGCTGCACGGTCGGATTAGACGTGTCATTAAAGAAGCTGTCCTGAATGCCGCCTCCGATATCGGTGAGGGTGCCGCTGATGGGCCCGTTGGCTGGACCCAGTGGCTTCACGATTCCACTCGGGAATGGATTGCTGAGGCTCGCGATGAAGCTGGTTCCGTTGTCGAGCGAGGTGTTCAGCGCGGTTCCACCGGTGAATCCTTCCGTACCCGACGTTCCCGACGTGCCGGCCGCCTGGAAAACCGATGGGGCATACAGGATGCCATAAGCGCCGCGAACGACCATTTTCGGGAGAACGTTCCAGGAGAAGCCGACGCGCGGCGCCCAGTCATTCCAGTTGGTGGGAACCTGGTGTCTGCCGTACTTCGCGTTCTGCGCGCCCACGAACATCATCGCGCCCACCAGGTTGCCGCAGTTCGGGCAGGCGGCGCTCGCACTGACCTGACCCTGCAGCGGGGACGGCGCGTTCAAATCGAAGTAACTGAGGCGGTTGTACCGTTCCGTTCGGGGAATATCGATATCCCATCTCACACCGAGGTTGAGGCTCAGCTTGGGAGTGATTTTCCAATCGTCCTGAAAGTAGGTCCCTGCGTAGGCGCTGGCGGTCGCAGCCGAGTACGTGAATTGAACATCGTTCCCGTTGTTGTTCGGAAGGCCAAGCAGGAATGAAGCAAGACCCAGACCCTGGGTCGTCGATGACCCCGCCGATGCGTTCTGCTGCGTGTAGTTGCTTCCAAAGCTGAACTGTCCGTCGGGGCTTCCCAGTTGGGTGAAATTCACGAGCAGTTTTTCCCAGGTGACGCCGCCTTTGAACGTATGCTTGCCCGCGATTTTGGTGATGTCTGAGCGGAGGACATGCGACATGGGGCGGTTCAGCAGCGTCGTGTAGGAGGCCTGACCGAGGCTATAGCTCGAGCTGTTGCCGCTGATGCTGATCTGAGGAAATTCAAAGTTGTCGACCACCCCATCCAGGCTGGCGGGAAGGCCAATATCCGAAGGTTTCGTTCCCTCCGAGAACGGATAACGAAGCGAGACGTCTCGCTGAAATCCGTAGCTGAAATTCAGAACCGTGGAAGGATTAAGGGTGTAAATCGCATTGAGGGTGACGTTGCGGTTGTAATAGTTGGTGGGACCGTCGCCGGTTCCGGTGGGAGTGCCCGGGTTGCCAAACGCATTGTAGCCCGTACTCGTACCGGTCTGATTGGAGCCTCGCGCATAGACGCGGAACTTGTCCGAAAAGTTATGATCGATGCGGGCGTCAATCTGATCGACGGGATTGTTCGCCTCACCCTGGTTCCGATAGTTGTTGGTCTGAAGCGCGGCGTTCGTGATACCGCCAGGATTGTTCGCCGACGGCCAGTATGTCAGCAATTTCTGCGCTACCGAATTGATCCGGCTCAGTGGAATCGCGTTGTCCGCGAAGGGCGACCGAAAACATGACGGCTGAGTGGCCGGGCAGGCGGGGTTGGGGCCGACGGCTAGCGGATCGTAGATGGTCACCGCCTGACCAACGCCACCGCTGGCGCCGTTGGTAAACCCACTGAAGTCTCCAGTGCGCCATTTGTCGATCGGAACGCTTGTGGTGAGAACAGAAGGGCTGGGGGAGCGGACACTCTGTTCACTGACGAAGAAAAACGTCTTATTTTTACCTCGGTAAACGTGGGGAATTTCGATCGGCCCGCCGAAGGTGCCGCCGAACTGGTTGTAGCGGACGATACCCCGAGGCAGGCCGCTACGGATGTTGCCCCAGGTGTTCGCGTTGAGAACATTGTTCCGGAAGAACTCGAAGAGGTCGAGATGATACTGATTAGTCCCGGATTTCGTCGCAATATTGATCGACCCGCCGCCGGTGCGCCCATATTCGGCCGCGAGCGAGTTGGTCACGACTGAAATTTCAGCCACACTATCCTCGAGAGGGGTGTAGCCAACCTGCAGGTGACTCACATTGTTTTCCGGCACGATTACCGATGTGCCGTCGATCGTCACGTCGTTATAGTCATTCCGGCCGCCGCTGATCCACGGCGTAGACCCGCCTCCTGCGACGACGCCAGGCGCGAGACTCGCCAGCGAGAGCACATTGCGGTTGCCGCCGAGCGGCAGGTCCAGAATCTGTTTCGTGCCGAGAGCGGTGGTGACCGTCGATGTTTCGGTGGAGAGTTGAGCGGTACTGGCCTGCACTTCTATGGTTGTGGCGGTGTCGCCAACCTTCATTGAGATGTCCAGCCCGACGGTCTGTTCGACATCCAGCTGGATATCCTTCTGGATGTACCTCTGAAATCCGGCTTTTTCGACCGTGACGTTATATTTGCCGGGCTGCAGATATCTTTGGTTAAAACGTCCCTCGGAATTTGTCGCCGTCCCGAGTTTGACATTTGTGGATTGATTCTCGACGCTGACCGTGGCGTTTGGTACAGATGCGCCGGACGGGTCCGTAATGGTGCCGGTGATTGTTCCGGTCGCGTTTTGAGCCAGGCTGCATGGGACCAGAGCGAATGCGACTGCAATGAGTGCCAGATATCTCTTCATTTGATCTCCTGAAAGAGGGGCGAGTGCACCCCTGCGCAGAAGAACGATACCTCTTTCCACAGCAGCTGCGATACGGGATACACGGTTTCACACCGTGTATCCGCCGGAATATCCGGGATTTAGCTCACAACCCTTGCCTTCCACAACCGCCCGGTGACAGAATGTTTGTGTTTGGGGAGCGAGGGGGCGAAGGATGACGACAGCGGTCACGCATGTCGACGAACGCGTTGGGAGCAGTGCATCGACCACACCTACGGCGCAAGAGGTGGGGGCGCAGCTCCGCTGCATTCTTTCCAGCCCCGCATTCCACGGGAGCAAGCGCTGCCAACAGTTTCTGGAGTACGTGTGCCGCAAGGCGCTGTCGGGAGAATCCGGAGCATTAAAGGAGAAGATACTCGCAATAGAAGTTTTCGGACGCCGCCCCGACACCGCCGGACACGGAGAAGACACCATAGTGCGGGTAGGCGCGCGCGAGGTTCGCAAGCGGCTGGCCCAGTTTTACGTCTCGCCCGAAGGCGTGAGAAGTCCGGTGGTGATCGACCTGGCGTCCGGCGCCTATGTCCCCGATTTCCACTATGCGGTTCCCCGCCCTGATACCGTCGCGACAACCCCGGAGCCAGTCGAACTGAAGCCTCCTTCGCCAGCAAAGCGCTGGTCTCGCCGTCTTTTGATCATTGCGTCTTCAGCTCTGGTTATCCTCACGGCGGGACTTATACTGGCGCATCGCTCGGCCACAGGGACATCCGATACGGAATTCGAAAAATTTTGGGCTCCTGTTTTTCAAGCGGCCGATCCTTTGTTAATAGGCGTGGGTCACCCGATTGTCTACATGCCGTCGAGACGCATTTCTCGACTCAATGCGCAGCTCTTTCCGCCAAGCGATCTCCCACAACAGCAAAAAATCGAATTGCCTCCGAGCCAGCTCACGGGATCGGACATGGTTCCTGTGTTGAATCAGTATGTCGGTTTCGGCGATATGGTGGCATCGGAGGAGGTTAGCCAGATGCTGGCGCGGCGTTCGCGGCGCGTGCGCCTGATGCTGGCGAGCAGCATCCCCTTCGCCGATCTGCGAAGTTCCCAAGTCTATTTAATAGGATCGTTCAGCAACCAATGGACGGTCGAACTCAGCCAGAACTGGCGCTTCCGCTTCAAATGGACGGCGGATCATCACCCGGTTTTTTTCGATACCCAGCAGAATCCTTCGCGGGAGTGGACCATTCCGGCGGAAGACAACGGTTCTACGCCTGAGGATTACAGCCTTATTTGCCGGATTCGTAACTCGCCGACAGGCGGGCTTGTGATCGTGTCGGCCGGGATTAAACAGTTCGGCACGGAAGCCGCCGGCCGTTTTCTCGCCGATCCGGCGGCGCTCGAGACCACTCTGCACAAGCTGCCCCGGGGTTGGGAAAACAAGAATCTCCAGATCATTCTTCACACGCACGTGATTGGCAACACGCCGGCTCAGCCTGAGCTTGTTGCCTGGCACGTGTGGTAGAACCTCGCGCGCCAGTTGGCGGTGGAGTCGTGGGGTCAGACTCCAGGCCGATCGCCGCGTTATTCCGACTATTTTAGCGTTATTTTGATTAAATGGCGCTGCGGGTTCTGGCGTGTGGGGAAGGAAAAGAGGATGAGGGCGAGGGATGGAAAAGCGTTTTCTGTGGAGAGATGGTGGCGGGAAATGCGGGCGGGTGTGGCATCATGCGGTACCTGCGGAGCGCGCCCCGTCATGGGGATCCGAGGCGTTGGGTTCCGCCGTCACGGCGCGGCGGACGAGATCGACAAACGCCTGCCCCCGGCTCTTCGATTTCGAGTTATATCGAAATACGAATTCTTCGAGATAAGAAAGCGGGTGGCTGTTGGGTTCGTGCTCGCGCGCCTGATTCAACCAAAGCTCGAGGTCCGTCAGAACGGTCTGGACTCTATGAAGCTGATCCTCCGGACCGGCATTCTTATCGCGCGGAATGCGCTCATGTATGTACCCGAACCGGCCCAGATGACCGACCGGGAACGACTCGTGGGTAACTACGACTGCGCCGCGTTTTACCGTACGGCGAATAAAACCGGTAAGAAAGTCCTCGTTCAGCTCGGCTACGCGGCGCAGCCGGATCTCGCGGATTCCGCCATTGTCCGATTGTGCTGCGACAACAATTGTGGCCCGGAATACACGTCCGGCCCCTCCCGGCAACGCGTTGATTCGCGCCTCGCCGGATCCCACTTCGACGAGACCCTTCAATCGATCCCATTCGGGCGCCACCATTAACCCGCGCAGCTTGTGCAGCCAGGTCCAGGCGGTCTCGTAGTTTCTCAGCCCCGTGGCGCGCTGGAGACCGGCGGCAGTGGCTCCGTATTTCTGGCCCATCATCCACCAGATTGCTCGAAACCATACGGTTAACGGCGTTCGCGTGTTCTGGAATACGGTTCCGGCTGTCACCGAGGTCTGCTGCCCGCAGCTGGCGCATTCGTATAATTTATTTCCTAAAAGCCATGCCTTCCGGTGGCCGCATCGGGCGCAACGGAATCCTCCGGGCCATCTGAGGGCAAACAGAAAATCACGACAGGCCTCCTCAGAGGAGAGTTGCTCGCGCAGATCGCGCAGGGAATGGGGATAGATTGGCTCAGTCACTCGGTCTCGAGGGGAAGCGTTGCCGCTGGTGAAGTAAGTCGGATTTAAAGCAAGAGGCTCGGAGTGGGAAACCTCCATCACCTCGCACGCGGCCCCGGACCTGAATGAACCAGGCACAAGTAATTTTTCTGGCCGACGGTAGTGCGACGCTGCGTTTATTTTCTAAATGGTTGAAAAAGCTTGCTTAACATTCACGATCGCGGACGGTCAGGAGCCAGCAACCAGGCAGAATACCGTGTCCTGGACCAGGAAACGATTTTCTTCAACTCACTTTTTTGGAGAAGTGCTAGTAAAGTTACTTGAGAGCGCCGGGGATGTTTGGCGCGGCGACCGCAAAACTGAACGCAATCCACGTATCAGGTGGTATGAAACGCATGCAAACGCGGTTCTATCGACGTGGGCCGAATTCGCGCTATCAGTGAACGGGGCGCACGCCATCGCGGTCCCAGCTACGGAAAGCCGCCGGTCCAGCGTATTGGCCGCGGCGAACGTCATCGTCGCAGGCACAGCGCCTTCGGACGAAAGCAGTGACTCCGGCGCAGATGTCAGCGACGACGGGAGAGCGGATGTCCTGTGAGGCGACTGATTGCCGGGTGATCCCGGGCTTTCACAAACCGGCCAAGTGACCTGGCCGGCGCCCACATCGATGCTTATCCAGCCCTCACCGGCGGTCAGCCGAGCAATCAGTACCCTAACCGGGAATTGCCATCGGAAGGGGGGGCACGTCAGGCCTGACGCGTCCCTGCCCCGATGACACTCCCGGCATCACAAAATTTTGCCAAATCAGCCTGATTCGACTCTGGCGTGGCATCATGCTGATTTTTCAACGGATTTCGGTCTCCCCGGAAGCTCCCGCAGAGGTTCGTCCAAAGGGACTGAGTGTACAACCCCTTTCACAAGCAGCAGAATGGATAAATACATCAAAATGGAGATTAGATTGCGCTTAAAACAATACTTCGGACTTGCCCTGCTCACATTGCTCGTGATGCAGGCGGCCACTCCTGCGAACGCACAGCAGAGAGAGCAGAGACGGAGACGTCACCCTTCTTCGCCCTCCTCGACTTCTACGACGCCGCCTGTTGCTGCCGCGCCCTCCAGTGGCGTCGGAGCTCAGATTGCCGGCGACATGCAAGGAGCCAATGAGGGGCACCCGCACGGCGTTCCTTCGGACTGGGATTGGGCGAACGGCCCAGCAATGGAGATGGGGAACAATTCCAACGGGTGGCGGGCAGTCGAAGCCTGGGGACTGATATATGTCGCCTCAGAGGGGAGCAAAGCCGTCAACACCCGCGTGAACATTCGGGACATGCAGCTCTTCGTGCTCTCGGCGAGCAAGGGAACATGGTCCATGATTCAGGGCACGAGCACTCCGACGGGCGCTCACTATGTGGAAAATTTTTCCAACGATGAAAATATTCCCGCTGACATCATCAAGTTGTCTGACGGAACGATATCGGTCACGGCCGGAGGTGGATATTGCTTTCACTTCTATCCTGACCCCCGCGCCTCCATTGATCCAAGCGATATTGGCGGCATCGTTGTCGTGTACCAGGCGCGTCTGATCACGGCCGATCCGACCAGAACCGACGATCGCAGCAGCGCCAGATTTGTAGCGGATGCCGGGGCTGATTATTATCCTGGCTTAACTGGTAACTGTCCGGTAGGCGATAACGGCGGCTGTCCGGGAGTGGCAATCGGCAAGATGAAATACGTCACTAACGACTGGCGCTCTTTTGCGATGAGCACAGCGTCGCAATCGCAACTGACGAATAATCCGCCGCCCGTTGATCTCAGCGGCGTATTGCCATAACTCAGCCGGCTTCGGGACAATGGGATTGTTTCGACAATCCATTGTCCCGAAGCCGCCTTTCTATGCGCGAGTCTGCCTACGGCAGATGAGCGCCCTGCGCCGGCGACGATGAGGTCGGCGTGTAGTTCGGAGCAAGAGTGATCGGGACGTTCCACAGCGTGTTGGTGCCGTCCGCCACCATGGATCCGTGGGACTTGATATAAGCCGAAGCCTGCGACGCGGTCATGGTTTGAGCGCCGATGGCTTTCAGTTCAGCGAATACCGTGCCCCACTGAGCGAGCGTGAATTCGTCGTATCCATGAGCGTATATTGCGAGAATCCCGCCGGTCGAGCCCAATCCTTCAACCAATGAATCCGCAGATTCCTGCAGCTTCGTTGGATCGAAGGCAGTGTCCAGTAACTCGCCCGAAATCTCGAACAGGTTGATATGGCCGAGCCAGACAGAGGTGGGCACGAGATTATCGGGGAGGCCATTCCGATTCAGGATGAATCCCGCGTTCTTCACGAGACTCTCCACAGCAGGAGTAGACGAGGAATAAGGGGTTGCGAAGGTAGTCGCCTGGTAACCCGCCATGTTTGCGGCGATATCCGCCTTCGATCCATTGATCTCGTATGGGTAGTAGCGAGCCGGGTCAGCATTCGCAGTGTAAGGAGTGGTTATGCTCACCTGGCTAATATCCGCAAGATTGACCGGATCGAACCAGAATTGCGTCGGCGATTGCGAGCAGGAATACCCCGGCTGCGCGTTTAAAAAGGTGCACAGGTCCGTTGCAGCGAAATAGTTCGACAGCGTCAGATTCAGATCAGGCGTCGCCGAGTTATTGAGGAACGTTTGTACCTTGCCCGCCGGGACATTGATGGTGAGCGTGGCAGTTGAAGCCGCGCCAGTATATTGAATCGTCAACACGCTGAGATCGGCCAGATCCGAATGTGTGCGGGTATGGGCGACAATTTCGTTGCCGGCAGTTTGCAGCGCCACAAGCCTTGGCCAGTCTGCTTTCTGGACATTCCGGGTGTTTACCGCATAGCTGATGTGGAAGCCGTAGGACTGGGCCAGACTCGCTACTGACTCAGCAACCGACAGGTTATTAATATCGTCGACATAAGGAACAACGATAAATGGCGTCGCCCGGGATGTGAATTGAGGACTCTTGAAGACGTTGGTGCCGTCGTCGGTCATGCCCGTGAAATTCCATACCGCGGGAAGGTAGGGGTTCGGCAACAATACAGAATTGGATGCGGTTAACGGCTGAGTGCTCCAATTGTTAACAGTATGAGCAGTGTTGTTCAGGCTTTCATTTCCTGTAATGGTCGAAGTCTGAATAAAGCTGGGGCCCGAAGTACCGTCGATCATGAGGGCCATATCGGTGTTGCCACTGAGAATAGAATTATTGAACGTCAGGCCTGTGCCGCCATAGATCCCAATCCCGTAGAGATTGTTTTGACCGATGCTCGAGGTGATGTTCACGGCTCCGCCGAGCGCCATAAGCCCTTCCGCGGGCGATCCTTCCCAGACAACATCCTGAAAGGTCTGTGTTCCAGTCATGGACGGACCGATGAACACCGTGACAGCGTTGGTATTGGAGAATTGCAGTCCCTGGAATTTCTCATTGCTGAAGCCATCCATAGCGACAGCGCTTCCGCGCTGGGCAGCTTCGATATTGCTCAGGAGCGGATTTACGGTCGAGTAGATATATAATCGCCCCGAGCTATAGCACCACTCATTCACGCCCTGCACAGCCGATGGCGTAGCCACGCCAATTCCCTTGGCGCCCTGGAACCATACCTGGGTGGGCGCGACCGGGACGGCCATCGACCAGACATTCGCGGAAGCGAACGACCACAGCCCCGTAATCTTGTCTGCCCCGCTGATTATGGGTCTGGCGCCCGTCCCGTATGTTCCGAAAGTCACTCCGCTCGACGTCATGTACAGCAATTCCCGCCAGACGCCTCCGCGCTGGAAGAGGACAGTATCCCCACTGGCCAATGGGGCGTTTTCCAGTCGATCAATGGTTCGGAAGGCGCTTGTGGAGCTCGTCCCGGAAGACAAATCATTTCCTGTTGGACTCACGTAGTAGGTGTTTGCGAACAGGCACGCGGCGCATGCCTGCCAAAGTATCAGCCGTTTAATCATTTATGCCTCGTAGTAAGAAAGTTGTACGTCAGAGTAATTCAGCGGGATCCCGGCCTTTGAGCGCGAGGACGGATCGATATTGCCCGGCGCCCACGCACACAAATCGCTGACTCGCCCGCCATTCGAGCCTGCGATAAAACCCTGCTCCACCCGAATACGCCGGATTCCACATCTCCGGGTGGGATACCGAAATGTCAGGAGGACGCGTGTTGAAATTGAGCGTCGTGAAGACGGGCGGAAGCGCCATTTTGGCGGAACCACTCGTATGTAGTCCGTATGCCGTCATCCAGAGAAATGGAATGACGCCATCCGAGCGAATGTATTCGTGAAACGTCCAGAAGTTTTCGAGGCGTCCCATCCGGCTTGGCCGGGTCAAACACGAGCTCTCCCGTATAGTCCACACATCTGGCTATGCGCGACGCCAAATCGGCGATCGTAACGTCGTCGCCGACGCCTACATTTACGATGTCCGGCTTATCGTAATGCCGCATCAAAAAGACGGCGGCCGAAGCCAGGTCGTCCGTATGCAGAAATTCCCTTCGCGGCGTCCCGGTGCCCCAGACCTCCACACTCGGTTGCTGACTTGCCGCGGCGTCGTGCAGTCTTCTAATGAGAGCCGGCAAGACGTGCGAGCTGTTCAGGCCGAAATTGTCCCCAGGACCGTATATGTTCGTCGGCATCAGCGAGATTGCATTGAAGCCATATTGAGCGCGATAGGCCTGACAAAGCTTGATACCGGCAATTTTGGCGA
Organism: Bryobacteraceae bacterium; assembly: GCA_036500405.1. GTDB lineage: Bacteria > Acidobacteriota > Terriglobia > Bryobacterales > Bryobacteraceae > BOG-234. Next base: position 23,478 of record DASYCD010000159.1, on the reverse strand, counting down.
CGGCGTACCACTCATTGGTGGGCTCCAGCGCGCCGGAGAGCAGGTATTCTTCTTTAATTGGCTGGGCGGCGAATTTTGGGTAGATGCAGGACGATCCCAGATAGGCCAGTTTTTTCGCGCCAAAGCGCCAGGCCGCATCCACCACGTTGAGCTGAATCGCCAAATTCTCGCGGAGAAAGTCGACCGGGTAAGTGGAGTTAGCGAGAATACCGCCTACCTTCGCCGCGGCGAGGAAGACATACTCCGGACGCTCGGTCTCAAAATACCGGTTCACGGCATCTGCCTGGCAAAGATCCAGGTCGTGCCGCGAACGCAGGAGCAGATTATTAAAACCCAGGTTCCGAAGATGGCGGACTATAGCGGAGCCGACGAGGCCCCGATGTCCCGCAACAAATATACGGCTTTGATTGTTCATGCTGGTTGTTTCTCCGGATTGATCGTCAATGTTATTCAGGAGCGGGATTTGCCGCCCGAGACTACAGCGAGATGACGGGCGCTCGCAGGGGGATCATTTCGAAATTCTCCGAGCTCACGATAGAGATCGGCCAGGAGCGCCGCTACATGCTCCAGTCCGCACCTCACCCGAACGGTGTCCCGCGCCGCAGTACTGAATCGGGCTCGAATTCCGTCCTCGTTTTTCAGGAGCTCGATGATGGCGCGGCTAAAGCCGCCGATATCACCGGGTGTGACAAGAATCCCGTTCTCGCCGGACTGAATCAGATCCGGTATTCCGCCCACGGGAGTCATCACAACGGGTACGCCGTAACTCATCGCCTCAATCAGGCACATGGGGACGCCCTCGTTATAGCTGGGGAGGCAAAATACGGCGGCCCGGTTCAGCAGCGCAGGCAGAGCCTCTCTCGAGACCCAACCCAGACATTCGATCGAGGAATCAAGGCCCAGAGAGGCAGCGAGTTCGCGCGCCTCCTTCACCTCTCCATGTCCGGCAAACACAAACCGGGCGCCGGGCAGCACCCGAACCACCTCTGCGGCAGAGCGGATCAGATCGGCATACCCTTTTCTGGATTCCAGTTTGCCGACGTAAAGGACGGTCGGCTCCCGGTCGTCTGCTCCGGGCGTTGACGCTGGCATAACGGCTGGATTCGGTATGACGGCAATCTTTGCGTCAGGGCACTTGTCTTTAATGCTGCTCGCCCAGAGAGGCGACAGAGCAATCACCCTGTCCGCCGATAAAAGCGTGAAGCGAACAGCCCACGACGGTGTCCGATCAAAGAGAGACTCGGGGCTCGCGGCGTGCACGTGAACCAAAAGCGGCTTGCGCCACAATTTGGCCATGGCGACGAAAGGGAGTTTGCGAATGAGGCTGGACTCGCCGGCAAGATGAATATGAATCAGGCCGGCGGTCCATATGGTTCCGAAAAACCTCAAATAGGCTCTCGCGGCCGCCCAGAGCTTGCGGGCGGCGCTCGCGTCCGCGTAGGTTGGGATAAGCTCGCATTTGTACTCCTGCCAGGTTGCGGTACGCATATGAGCGTCGATCACGGAGTCGATTCCGCCCCGGATGCCGCCCCCTGGACCCACCACGAGCACTTTTGCATTCTTTGTCAGAGGCATGGATTTCGCTTTTGTCTAGGCGCGAGCCACTGTCTGAACGAGCGGCGCCATTACAGGCGCGCCGATGGCTTCGGGGCGCGAAGTCACGTATCGCCGGTCATGAATCAGGCGTTCTTCTTCGGCGGCCTGAAGATCGTGGGCTACCATCACCTGGACTAACTGCCTGAAGCTTGTAGTCGGCTGCCAATCGAGCGCCTTCCGCGCCTTTGAGGAATCGCCCAGCAGATAATCCACTTCGGTGGGGCGGAAGTATTTGGGATCAATTTCGACGTGCGCCTTCCAGTCGACCCCGGCATATTCGGCCGCTACCGTCAGAAACTCCCGCACTGAAAAGGCCTCGCCCGTCGCCACCACGAAATCGTCCGGTTCGTGGTGCTGGAGCATTTTCCACATGGCGACGACATAATCGCCGGCGAATCCCCAGTCCCGTTTAGCCTCGAGATTTCCCAGGTGCAGCTTGTCCTGAAGCCCGTATTTGATGCGACCCAGAGCCCTGGTGATCTTTCTGGTCACGAATGTCTCGCCGCGCCGGGGCGATTCGTGATTGAACAAAATGCCGTTGGCGACAAAAAGCCCGTAGGCCTCACGATAATTGACCGAGTACCAATAGCCAGCCACTTTCGAGACAGCGTAGGGGCTGCGTGGATAAAAGCGGGTGCATTCGCTCTGCGGCGGCCTCGCGGCGCCGAACATTTCCGAAGAACCTGCCTGATAGAACCGGACATTGCGTCCCGTCTTCTGCACGTGAGTCCGTACGCACTCGAGCAATCGCAGAGTACCGGAAGCGTCGACGTCGGCGGTGTATTCCGGATTTTCGAACGATACTTTGACGTGCGACTGGGCGCCGAGGTTGTAGATCTCATCCGGCATTGCGGTTTCGATGATCCGGCTGAGAGCGGACCCATCGGACAAATCGCCGTAGTGGAGATGCAGCCGTGTGTCCTCATCGTGGGGGTCCGAATACAGATGGTCGATGCGCGAAGTGTTGAAGCTCGAACTTCGCCTGACCAGTCCATGTACCGTGTAGCCCTTGCTGAGCAGAAGTTCGCTCAGATAGGAGCCATCCTGCCCCGTAATGCCTGTAATTAGTGCCGATTTCGTCATGAGATTCCTTTGTGATTCGTTAAGTTTCCCGGGCGATCTATTGAGGCGCCCGGGGTTGATTTAGAGATCCTGAACTCTGCGCCTCTCCCGTGCGCCCAGAAGATGGCGGCTTACAAACTGAAATACAAATCGCGGCGAATAGACAAGGTTCCGGCGGAGCAATCGCCGAGGCTCCTGACATAACCGAGCCAGCCATGTCAGGCCGAGGTTCTGCACCCATTCGGGCGGCATCTTTTTCTCGCCGGACAAAAATTCAAATACGGCGCCCACGCCGAGCAAAACGCAGGGGAGTGAGGCGCTGTGCTCGCCCATCCACAATTCCTGCTTCGGCGATCCGAGACCGACAAACACCAGGCGCGCTCCGCTTTCACAAATATCCGTGCGGACCTGCTCTGTCTCGATTTCCGTCATGGGACGAAATGGCGGCGAAAACGTATATGCAATTTGCAGAGACGGAAACCGCTTGCGCAAGGCCTCTGTCATCAAATGAAGCGTTTCAGGCCGGCCACCATAGAAGCCAACCGCGACGCCGGTGCTGGCGGCCGCCCGGAGAAGCCGGGGAACAAGGTTGGGGCCACTCACGCACGGCGTATCGCGATACCCCATGAGACGCAGCCCCCATGCCACCGGCCTGCCGTCCGGAGTGATAATGTCGGCCCGGTTGTATGTAGACCGCAGCGCCTGGTTCTCACCGGCTTCCACCAGCATGTGAGCCGTCGCAAAGCACACGAAAGCCGGACGCCGGGCGGCGGCGAAAACAAGAATTCTGTCGACCGCCTGTTCGTGAGTAATCACGGCAACGTCGGTGCCGAGCAGGGTGGCTGTAGTTATCGTGTTACTCATAGCGGTTACCTGATTTCTAAGTGGAATCATTCCGCAGGACGTGCAACATACCGTCCGATGCGGGGAGGTGCGGCGCCGACAAGTTGCAGCGAGTTAGCTGGACAGACCTGCGGCGACATTGTCACGCGGCCGTCCTGACGAACACATGCTGCTATTTGGTGGCGATAAGGGCCGGCGCAATTTGCGGTGACCGAAGAAGATCCGGACGCCGATAGTTGAGCGTACGCTGCCATACCGGTACGCGTTCACGCCGAAAGCTATCGATGCGGTATAGACAGGCGAGCGTCACTACGTATGACGCCATCGAATCCGTACCAAACAGCTGACCCGTGAACTGCGAATGACAGAGATAGATGAGGAGAACGGCGACAGCGGCCGCGCCTTCGGGGCTGGAGAGCGGCAGCGACAGAGTTTTTGCGGCGAGCCAGGAGATCCACAGCCCAAACCACAGAACGCCGACGAGGCCGCCGACCATCATGGAGTCGAGCAGGTCGTTATGGGTGTGCTTGATATCGTCGCCATAATCCTGAAAAAGCCGTTCCGCCATACCTTCGTATCCGAAACCGAATGCCTGCTCGGCTGTTTGTCCCGACGCATAGGCATTGAGAGCAATACGCCAAAACGTCGCGCGGCCCGAGCCTGCCTGAGACGAATCATCGATGTCTTCCCATCGCGACTGCCAGCTTGCAGAATGAACAAAAATGGGGGCACAGCATGCCGCCACAAGGGCGACCAATAGCATTCTGGATAACCACGTCTTCCTGCGAGAGCCGTGAAACCGCAGGAACCAGCAAGCGAACCAAATCATAGCGGCGATCAGGGCCACGACACCCGCCCTGGCGAACGTCATCACTGACGCAGCTATACAGAAACAAGCCAGTAGAGTGGGCCACCAGCTTCTGGATTTTCTACCGAGATAGAGGAGAACCACGCTTCCGGTCAACAGAACGCCCGTAATTGTCTTGGCGGTGTTGAACCAGCCTACGGACGCGCTTACGTTATCACTGGCGTAAGGGTTCAGACCGCCGACGAGAGAGCCGAGCTCGATGGAAGCCGCCGAAGCGAGCGCCCCCGCCGCAACTCCATACAAAATGGTGATCGCATGCCGGCGGGTTTCGCAAATACTGGCTGCCACCATTCCCAGTACAAGCCAGTAAGCAAGCTGGCCGTAGGAACCCACACTCGGCATCGAGACGCTGCCCGATACAAGCAGCTCCCGCGAGATCGCGATCCCGAGGAACGCCAGACCGGCGAAGCCGCAAAAATGGAAGCCGGTTAATTTGACCTGATCCCGCGAGAGCCGCCATAGTGCGATCGCGCCAAGCAGAACCAATAAGGCAGAGCGCACCGCCTGCAGCATACTGAGGGGGCCCAGCGTGAACTCAAAAGCAGTGTTCACCTGGTTCAGGATACAGTCACAGACGGGGAGAGCAGCGAGCAGGTAAACGGCTACCGGCATCTTCTCTGCGCTATTCCGATGAGCTAACAACACGGCATATACTCCAGATGTTTGTGGCCAGCGCGAGCTCCCGCCGGCCGGACCTTGATGTTGGTGAATTCGAGGCGCGCGGCCTCAGTGGGAGAAGAAAACCAGCCGACGCGATGACGGCCGGGGCGCGAATTATCGAACGGGATCGTAGTACATGCTGAGAGGGACAACGCGTATCAAACGCTCGACTTTGGAAAGTGTGTTCGTGGTGACGTAGAGCATGTCTCCGGCTTTCAATGTTGTGTCCTCATTCATTGTTTTATGGGCAATGATCGTCTTGAGATCGAGGACGCTTGTCTGGACGTGCTCGCCATCCGTCTTACGTACCAGCAGGACCTCAGAGTGTTTGGCTGAGGATTTGAAACCGCCCGCCAGGTTCACTGCTTCGATGGCCGTCAGGTCACCGCGCAGCTCAAACCTGCCGGGATTCACGACCTCGCCGCCTACGAACACGAACGGCTTTTGGAACTCCTTGAGAACCACCGTCAATTGCGGATCCTTCAGCCTCTGCTCTGACAAGGTCGTGATGGCTTGCGTCATCTGCTGAAGCGTCAGGCCCGCCGCCATTACGTCGCCCATGCCGCTCACGGTAATGCGGCCGTCGGGCCGGACAGTCACCTGCTGATTGAACTCCGGCGTATACCGGTACTGGATATCGAGCACATCGCTGCACTGCAGGCGATACTGCGGCGCGCGGTCGGTTTGAAGTTGCGCCGGCAGCACGGGCACAAAGATGCTGAACAGCAACGGCGTAACGAGACGGCGAAATAAGTTATTCATGGGTTCGCTTCCTTAATTGATCAGCCTGTAAATCCATCCCGGAATGGGATACGTCCGTTTGTTGCATACCAGGCCCGCGACCGTGGCATTCAGCGTATGGAGCCGCCGGCACGCAGCTGCAATAGCGCTTGTCCGGGTTTTATTGGCTTCCACCACCAGCACCACCGAATCCACGTCCGCCGCCAGGCGCAGCGCGAGATCGGACTGCGATAACGCCGGCGCATCAATGATGATGTAGTCGAATTCCAGCCGCATGAGTTGAAGAAGGTCAGCGAGTGACCTGCGCGCCGGGTTCGGATATGCCCCGTTTGTACGCCTGACCAGATCGGTGCTGGCCCGATTGACCTTGTTCTGTTGTGTGGACTTCAGAAGAAGAGTCTTGATCGACTGCAGGTCCTCGCTTCGCAGCAGTTCCAGCAGAGTTGCCTCCACTACCAGGATTGACCCGGATACAAGCGCAGATAGCTCTTTCGCGGCAGCAGAGCTGACGTAAGAAACACCGGCGCACGGTGACGGCGCCGTGAACAGCACGATGCGCCGTTGCCCGGCCTGATGCGCCGAAAAGGCGACGCGCATCAGTTCGGTATATCGGCCGCCCACTTCCACCTCTACCAGGGGGGCGGCGTGGGCGGCTTTCTGATGTGAAATCGGCAAGGTGCGAGGCGACGCGAGGTCGATCGCTTGTTCCGCGGAGTTTTCAATAGTCATTTGTGGTTCCTGATTTATACAAAATTTGCGGACGGGAGAGAGCCTTCAATACCCTTCGTTAGATTGCGTGGAATAGTAGCGAGCACGGGCAGTCCAAATGTCTGCTCCAGGGCGGCTGCGTCGGGGAGGGTGTGGGTCGCTTTCGTAGTCAGGAAGACCGCCACGACGGCCATTAACAGGGCCCACACACCACCAAGCAGGAGAATGAGTGGCCGGTCGGGCGAGGCCGGCGTATCGGGCAGATAAGGCTGCTGGGAAACGGCCACATTGGCGACCTGATTACGATCCAGAAGCTCGTTCGTGTGCGACTGGTCGCGCTGCTGCACATAGTACGCATAAGTACTTTCCGCTTCTTTGACGCGCCTTGTAAGCTCATCGTGCTTTACGCTGATCTGATCGAACGCCACAAGGCGGGACCGAACCTTTTTCAGCGCATCGTTCAGAACGTTGCCGCGCGCATCGATGCCGGCAAGGTTGGCGGTGGTCCGGGTCAACTCCGTGTTCGTGGACTCAAAAAGCGGATTTATGTCGGTGGTATGTTCCGCGGCGTCCAGTCGGGTGACGTCTGCCAGCGCCTGCTCCGTTTCTTTGATTTGTTGTCCGAGTGAAACGAGGACGCGGTCATCGGGCCGATAATTGCTCTCGAGCGTAATTCGCTTATTGCGCAGCTCGGTGAGCATCGTATTCAGATGCTCGGTGGAATATTGATTGGGCAGACTGCGAATTTCCTTTGTAATACGGGGCGTCATCTGGGTCAGTTCGCTTCGCAGTGTCCCCAGCCGCTTCGAGTCATCCTCCGACGCAGCCTGATTGGCGACAAGTTGCGTCTGCAACGAGGCGGCCTGTTGCAGCGCCGCGGTCGTTTCGTCCGCCAGGGAGACAATTCCGTATTTCTGGCGGAATGCCACCAGATCGGCTTTCGCCTGCGCCAGCGCCTGCTGGGAAGTGAACACCTGGTTCTCGAAGACAGCGAAAGTACTGGCGGCGCCATTCAGACGAATACGCGAGTCGAGGTAAAGCGCCGAAAGCGCCTTCACTACCGCGAAAGCGGTTCTCGGGTCAGACCAGGTAAACTGGACGTCAATTAAATTCGACTTCTTGATTGCCTTGACCGTGAGGTGCTTTTGCAACTCACGCAACAGCTGAGTTTCGGTGAGACGCGCCGTATCGGCGGTTCGCGGTACGGTTTGACGAATGACTTGCCGCAGCAGGTCTGTGCTGGTAATCAGCTCGATTTCCGAGTTCAAACGGCCTTCGCTGATTTGATCCGGATAGACAACGCTGGTCGTATGCTGGTCGGGGGCGAGGACTGGCGTAGCACGATCGTTTTTTACCAGAATTTTGGTTTCTGCCTGGTATTGCGCGGGGGTAAACCAGGCCGCCGCCGCGAAAACTCCGAAGACCACGACAAAACTGACGAGCGCGAGCCGCCAATGAGAAAAGATCGCGGCGGTGAGACGCACGATCAGGGGTTGCTGTGGATATGTGAAACGCATTGAATTCATGTTCCTGTCTTCAGTAATTAGTTGGAATCAGTGGTTGAGTGTAAATAAATGCTGTGTCAGGCGCGATCCAGAGAACGGATTGCTTCTTCCAGTTCCAGAGGCGATAGCGCGTCCATCCGGTTCAGAATTCCCGCGACCCTCTCGATGCGCCCAGGTGTGATCTCATCCGCTTCGAGCGCCGCGCAAAACTCGCGCAGGGTGGCGGAAGAGAACAGCGCCTGCAGGGCAACACCAATCCCCAGCGATTCATGCAACGACACGGCGAGGCGCATACCCAGCAGCGAATCGCCGCCGAGATCGAAGAAGTTGTCATTGAGGCCGACTGTTTCGACCATGAGCAGCTCTCGCCACAAAGTGGCAACGGCCTGCTGCAGTTCTGTGCGAGGACTCTGCCGGCCGGCCGGAATGCGCTGCCACTCGCGTGGCGCGGCGAACGCGGCCCGGTTCACTTTTCCATTCGCGTTGAGGGGAATGGATTCCACAATGACGATCACGGCTGGAACCAGGTACTCCGGCACACGGCTTTGCGCATAGCGGCGCAGGACTTGCGCTGCGTGCTCCAACTCGCGCCGCAGCTTGACGTACGCCATCAGCCTGCGGCTGCCCGCTTCGTTTTCGCGAACCACTACAATCGCTTCGGAAACATCGGGATGAGAAGACAGAGCGATTTGAATCGCAGTGAGCTGAATGCGGACACCGCGGACTGTGATCTGCTCGTCGGCTCTGCCGAGAAAGTCGAGATTGCCATCCGCGCGCAACCGCGCCATGTCGCCTGTTCTGTAGAGGGTGGCGCCCTCTCTGCCACTCATGAAGTCCGGAATGAATTTCTGCCGCGTCAGTTCCGGCCGGCGCCAGTAACCCAGTCCGATATCGCCGCCGATGCAGATCTCGCCCGGCACACCGAATGGCACGGGCCGCAGGTTTCCATCAAGCAGATAAAGCGTTACATTGGCGAGCGAACGGCCGATTGGAATCGAGGAAGCTTTTTCTTCTATGCGCTCGATCCGGTAGCAACTGGCGGCGATGCAGCCTTCGGTCGGGCCGTAGGCGTTCACCAGGTTTTCGGGAGGGCCGGCTTTGAGAATGCTGCGAATCGCGGCGGGATCAGCGGGCTCACCGCCATAAATTACCGTGCGAAGGTTACGCAGCATTCCCGGATCCTCACGTCCAATCTGACTGAGGTATGCGGCGGGGACAGCAAGAAAAGTGATTCGCTCCGCCTGAAGTATCCGGGCCATCGCCCGCGGAGTCTGCAGTTCATACTCCGAAATGCCGATGAGCGCTGCGCCATTAGTAAAAGCAGCCCATACTTCGAGAATGCAGACGTCGAAAGACGGGCTCATCACCTGCGCCACCCGATCTTCCTGCGTGATCTGAACGAAATGCCGCTCCTGTACAACGCGGATCACCGAACGATGAGGGATCAGTGTGCCTTTGGGCTGGCCCGTGGTTCCCGAGGTATATATAAGGACCGCGGCGGCGTCGGGCGTGGAGGCATTCGGAACCGGCTCGCTGCTCGCTCGCGCGATTCCGGACTCGGGCCCGCTCATCGAGACCAGTGTCGCCGTGGCTCGCGTCTCGACGGGCGCCGGATCCCTGACAATCACCCAGCGCGCCATCATGTCATTGATCATGAAGGCGATGCGTTCCGGGGGAAATTTCGGATCGATAGGCGCGTACGCGCCGCCTGCTTTCAGAACTCCGACAAGCGCAACAACCCAGTCGGCGGAGGGTTCCATGCAGACGCCTACGATTTCCAGGGGCCGCAGGCCGTTCGCGCGAAGGAATTGAGCGACCTGATTCGAGCGCCGGTCGACTTCCGCATAGGTCAATCGATCGGCGCCGAACACTATAGCTTCCGCCTCAGGACGGCGCGCGACTTGCTGCGCAAAGAGCTCGTGCAGGCAGGCGGCGGGAAACTCCTCACGCGGGCCTGCCGCGCACGCAAGAACCTGCTGCCGTTCCTCGTCAGGCAGCATCTCGAGTTCGGCGATCAGGCTGTCCGGCCGATCGCAGATCGAGCCCAGAAGCTGCAGGAACTGGCGCGCCATTCGCTCTACGGTTGTCCCAAGGAAGCGGTCACGCCGGTAGACGAGCGATCCGCGAATGGATTCCGCGCCCTCACTAATTCGCAGTCCCAGCGGGAACAAGCCGGGAACCGGCAGACATCCGGTTTCAACCGATTCGAAGGAAGTGCTCTTACAGAGCCGCAGTGCGCGGCCGTTTTCCCACCCATACCACGCGGAGCAAGGGATCTCCTCCGCATCGGATGCGAGCGCGCCCGTCAGTGTGACCTTTTCGAACATCTCGCGAAAGCGAGATTGGCGCTTGCATTCGACAACAGCGGCATCAAAACGCGAATAGTTGCCCACTGCCTTTCGGGTATCCGCTTTTCGATCGCTCACGGGCAGCGCTACCGGAATCCGTTCGCTGAGGCTGTACCGCGAAAGCAGGATGGCAAAGGTTGCAAGGAACAGGCCGGCCTGAGCGCTCTCCGATCCGAACGTCAGAGACTCAATCCGTTGAGCTAGCGACGGCGGCACCTCAAATAGAACCTCGCCCTGAGAATCACTCACGCTCGCGGCGTCCGAATGATCGAACGGCAGATCAAGGACGGGGAGGCTGTCTGCAGTGGGCCCCCATGCGGGACGCGCCCGTCGCGACCGCGACTGCGCCCGGCTCTGTTGCACGTAATCGAAATAATTCACGCGCGGCGCAGAAAGCCGGAAACCGGATCCGCTCCGCAGAGCGCCATAGACCGATTCAAATTCGCTCATCAGAATTCGCAGCGACGCGAGATCGGCTGCGATAAAAGGAGCACATAGCAGCAGTGAAGCTGTGTTCGCCGCGCCTTTGTACAGGCGAACCCGCAGCAGCGGCCCATTTTCCAGATCGAAGGACCGATCGGTCTCCCGATTCACATAATCCTCGAACGGAGCGGCGGCCAGTTCGCTCCGCCCTGGAGCTTCAAAGTCACAGCGCGACTCACCCGCCCCACATTGCCACGCGCCGGACACGTCGCGTGCGTAAAACGTTCGCAGCATTTCGTGCCGTTCCACGAGACGATCGAAGGCTGCCCGCGCAAGATCGGGATTGATAGCGCCGCGCAGGGTACAAATCAAACGGACGTTGCGCGCGCCCGCCTGCAGCGAGTCCGTAGAGGAAGCCAGCAATACTTCCTGGAGCGCCGTGACGCTGTAAATCACAGGCGCGCACGCACTGCCGTTTTCTGATAGCCGCATGGATTTCATCTCAGTTGGATTGCCCCTGAGAACCAGTTGCCGCCCGGGCGAGAGCTTCCTGATGCATGATCGAAGAAGAAATAAGCGTGCTGTGACCGGCCGGCCGCGATGAAATGAAAGATCTGGAAGTGAGGAGCCGCCGGACGGTTTCCGCAAATGTGAGGATCGCAGCGGCATGGCCTTTGCCCGCATGGCCGGGATCCTGATAGAACTCTACCCAATCCAACTCAGAGAGAGGCACGTAGATTTGCCACGCGCGAATCGCAGTCGACGAACTGTGACAGTGGAAGAAGTTGCCGCCGATCCGCATCTCCACACGATGAATACCGAGCACCTTCGACGTAGCCTCAACGGCTCGCCAGCATTCCTGCGCGGTCAGCGCGTTGGTCACGGCGTCTTCGAAGTTCCGTACGGCGACGTGCCCGCAGACCGCCCGCCGGAAGAGATCGTCGCGGAAAATGCGCCGGACCGCCTGGAACTCGGCGTATTCGAGCTTCCCGATACACAGCACGCCGGCACAGACGAAGAGCGCAACGATTCCGATCTCCCAGTTACTTCTGGTTAATGCCACGAAGAGAGCGACCGATCCCGCCACTGCTTCGGCGCACCACATTACCAGGGCCACTCCGCGCGGCCCGAGCCCGAGACTCAGCAGCCGGTGATGGATGTGGGACCTGTCAGCGGTGAAAATTCCCTGCCTCCGGAGGAACCGGCGGCTCATCGCGAGGCTCACATCGGCCAGCGGAATGGAAAAGATGATCAGCGGCGCGAGCATGCCCCCGGAGATGCCGGGCTCGTTGCCGAGCAATACGCCAGAACAGCCGAGCAGAATTCCCAGCAGCAGGCTGCCGCAGTCTCCCAGAAAAATGGAGGCCGGATTGAAATTGAAGACGAGGAAGCCGAGCAGTCCGCCCACGAGCGGCGCGAAAGCGATGGCGAATTCGAGGTGTCCTGTAGCGAGCGCGCCGGCGATCAAAGCGCAGGCGGCGATGAGCGCTATGCCCGAGGCCAATCCATCGACGCCATCAATCAGGTTCATGGCGTTCACGCATGCGACCAGCCAGACGACGGTCACGATAGCGCCAACCCACGGATCCAGCGTGACGCCGGCGATGGCATGAATGCGGATACCGGCGGCGACCGCGCTCGAAGCGGCGACAATCTGGCCCAGCAGCTTATGCGTAGCCTTCATGCCTGCGAGGTCATCGAAGAGTCCCAGCAGAAACATTGCGAAGGCGGGAAGCGCCATCATCCAGAGGACGCGAAACATTTCCGCTTTCCAAACGTCTTGCCGGGCTCCGATGAGATAAACGGAGACGCAGGAGATCGTTATAGACAGAAGCAAAGGCACGCCCCCGATACGCGGGATAGGGCGGAGATGAATCTTGCGCGCGAGGTCCGGGTAGTCCACGAGCTTCCAGCGCAATGCAGCGTCACGACAGACGGGCACCAGCACCAGAGACAGCAGGAAAGCAAGCCCGGCCAACAGAAATAGTGGATACATAGGGATCTACCGGGGTACGGTTGTCGAGTGTTCTTTTGCCGGGCGAGCCCAGCGGGGTTGGGCCTGCGCTACGGGACGCGGCCGCCAGCCGGCGAGCAGGCGGCTGTAAAGATCTTCAAGCTGGTCTGCCACGTGATCCCAGGTAAAGCGGGACCCCACGCGGTGACGGGCGCGGGCCGCCAGTTGTTCCGCCAGGCGGGAATCGCTCAGGGCCTCATCGAGAATCACTCGGAGATCCTCGACGTTTTTGCTTCTGAAACGAAGACCGGCGTCGCCCATAACCTCGAGGTTTTCCGAAATATCGCTGGCGACACAGGGGATGCCATAACTCATCGCTTCGAGCAGTCCGGTTGACAGGCCCTGCATTTCAGAGGGGTGGACGAATAGACGAGCATTGGAAAGGAGTTCCCTGGTCAACTCGCCGCTCACGTTACCCATGAAAAGAATTCGCGGATCGCCATTCGCCAAATCCTTCAGGTGAGCCGTGTACGAGGGCGACTGCGATCCATCGCCGGCGATCAGCAGTGGGCAATCCGTCTCTAACTGGCTGTAGGCGGGAATCAGATAGTGCGCGCCGTTTTCGGGAGCCAGACGCGCGGCGAAAAGCACGTAATCACGCTCCGGCAACCCGTGCCGGCGCAACAATCGCGGCGCGAGCGGCTCCCGCATATCAACCGCCGGTGGTATGTATTCGCAGGCCACGCCGTACTGGCGGTTGAAATAATCGCACTGTTCGTGAGAGACCGCCGTCAGCGCGTCTCCCCACGCGACGGAGCAGCGCTCCATGGTCCTGATGGCGTTTTTCGCCATATTGCCCCACCGGCTCCGCATCCATTCAAGACCGTGCATCTGAATCACGCATGGCACACCGCGCATAGTCAGAAGCGGCGTCATGCCGCCCGCGGCCACACCGTGGAGGTGAAACACATCCGGCCGCCGCCTGGTCAGCCCCATACACGTGGCCATTAAAGAGCCCGCGAGCTTTTCGGTCGAGTGCGGCCCCAGCCGGGGAAGCCAGATGACTTTCATGCCATCCACAACGGAACGCGAGTCGCCACGCTGGCCCGTGGCGTAGACCGTCACCTCATGGCCACGCTCGACGAGCACCCTTCCCGCCCCGCGGGTCCAGGCTTCGATACCGCTGCCTTTTTGTGGATCCCTGACAACAAGGAAATGAATCTTCATTGGATATCTCCGCGAAGCAGATAAGAACAGTCAAACGGCGGGCGGATCAGCCGACCACGACACTCAATCCCGAGCGGTGGACGGAACTCCGGGACACTTGATAGCTCGCGGCGCTTCCCTGGAGTTGCCATACCTCAACTCCCACTTCTTCCAGCCGCGTCAGAAGTTCACCTGGCCAGGTATCGGCGCCGCAAACGAACTTTAGTTTGCCTCCGAGGCGCCGCCTGTCATGCAGCAGAGCGATTGCAATCGAGGCAGTCGCCTGGAGTATGACTGCACGGGACTGCTCAATCTCATCGAAGGGGAAATCACTGATCTGCCCATGGGCCGGCGCGAGGATCAGCCGCGCGCCGTATACCAGAGGCCCCAATATCCACAATCCACAAAGCGCCAGATCGGGCTGCATGGTTGCGACAAATTTATCCGTAGGCGTCAGGCACAGCGCGACCCGCAGGGAGTCAATCGAATCGATACAGGCGCCATGTGAGAGTGGCCGTCCCTTTTGATCGGCTGAAAAAGTATAAACGGCTGCGTTTCCCGGCGCCTCGACTACCGCACTTCGCGGAAAGTTACTCCCGTTTCCGCATTCGATGCTTTCCCTCTCGCTCTCGACGCTGATGGCGCGGGCGCGTCGCGCAGGCAAACAGGCTGGCGTCGATTCAGAGGGAAGCAAAACGAGAGCTTCCGTCTCCGACAGGATGGCGGCTGTTTGCGCAGCGGCCGTATTGGGATCGAGCGGGATATAGGGAATTCCAGCCTTCAGCGCCGCAAGCAGACAAATTACGGTTCCGATGCAAGGTTCCATGAAAATCCCGACCAGAGTTGCGGGCGACGCGGTTACGCGCCGGAGATAGCGCGCGAGGTGATTGGCTCGGCTGTTGAGTTCGCCATATGCGATATTCTCAATGCCACAGACCACCGCAATTTCCTGCGGATAACGCGCGGCTTGCTGCTCGAAGCGACGGTGTATGGGATCGAATAGGTCAAAACGAGTCTCTGAGATGCTCGCGACGCGCGCCGAATGGGAGCCGACCTCGTTGGGCGGCATAAGAACAGGAGCGGTGGCGGCACTCTGCACGCGCGGCGCGGCTGCCTTGTTTTCGAATAGCCGCAGGGTTCTCAACGCCAACGCGGCGGAGATCCGTTCCGGCGAATATTCATCGGGGGATTGCATAATAGACTGGATTTGAAAAGGGGCGCCAGTGACAAACTGACTACGGGCTCCCTCAGGTTCGACTTGTTCGGTCCCTGTGACGTAGCTCCGCCCCTTTCCGGCATATCTGCTTTTTTCCGGTTATCGGCGACAGCTATATGTGGAGCGGGAGAGTGCGAAATATCGCACGGAGCCTTACACTCTCCGTCAAAACAGCCAGACTTCTCTGTCTTATGTATTCGAGCGTAGCGGTGGCGACCTTGATGAAGCAAGCTCGCAAACATACTGTAAATCCGGCCGCAAAGACTACATTAAAGCGACCGGAAACAAAGGGAGCCAGTAATTGTTCGATAATTTGGCGTTAAGCCCAATATTTGCTTGAGTTAGGCAGACCCTGATTGTCGTATAGCGAACTCGAGGGCAATCGGCCCGCGTATGTTTCCGGGTGCGCGTTGAACGTAACCGCACCCATGGCGTCTCGCCTCTGGAATAATTCCGGGGTGTCCGTGATGTAAAGCGCGCCCCTCCGCAGAAGGGGTTGCCGCTTCACAAAAAGACAGGCGCCCCGTGCCATGCAAACGGATGCGAGAGGTGCAGACAGTGCATGCCTTCAATCTGCGCCGGTCGTATCTGATTTTTCCAGCACCGGCTGACGAAGCTGAGGTCGCTTTCGGCGAAGTGATTGATGTCTTCCCTGTACCGGCACCGCGTTAACACGTCCGCGGGCACGATCTGGGTGTAGCCGTAGGGCTGTGCTTCGCGCCATCCAGTTCGCTCAGACAGCGAATCGAATTCTTCGAGTGGATCGACCGTCCCGGCGAGCAAGGCCTGCGTGTCCTCAAACGACAGAAATCGCCGTTCGCAATAGTAGAGCTGGCGTTTTCGCTGGGCGGCGGCGCGCAGGACACGGGAGACCGCGAGCGGATCGAACAGACAATCGGAATCCGTGAGCCATATCCAGGAACCACGGGCGGCGCGAACCCCGCGGTTGATCAGCGCGCCCTTGTTGCGAGCAAAGGAGGCGGGCGCAATGACTTCGCGAATCCGAAGATGAGGGCAGGATGCCGCAACAGCCGCCAGGTGCTCCGAGACACCGTCCGGACTCTCGGGATTCACGATGATGACCTCGTAGGCTCCGGAATCGACCACTTGACGCTGCCAATTGCCCAGTGTCACCCGAAGGCGCTGCAGGAAACGATGACAAGTCATCACAATCGACAACCGGCAACTCGATTCGAACGCGTGAATCGTCAGGTTGCGAAAACAGACCTCCTGCGGTCTTCGCGCCTTGAGAGTGAGGGGGCCGCCGAAAATGTCAGCCAGATTCCGAATAGCGCCCTCCCAGCATTGCCTTTCCTGAATGCGCCCATCCACACGGAACAGCCAATAGCCTTCATCTCTGTCGAGCTCGAGCTGAAGACAATGCGTCGTGGCGGGCGGAGTATTCAGGGGAGCAAGAAAGTCCTTCCAGTCGCCGAAGCTGAGACCAGCCAGTTCGGCGTTGCCGCTGACGAGAACCTGGAGCAAAAGATTTCGAGAGGAAGGCAGTCGCTGCCACCAGGGACTGCGCAGTTCCACGCCGGCCCATTCAGCGCCACGCGTCGAGACGACCATCCCACCGTTATTCCAGCTATTGCGGCCTCCCTGAACGCACTCCCAGGATGTTTCGGGGAATTCTTCCAGTACAGACACGGGAAAGCCACCGGTTCCGATCCTCTCTACCAGCGGCTCACTGACAGCTGACACTTCGATAGGCCTCCAGGATCGCGGGCGTGAATCCACCGGGCGGCTCGGCCCTTCGCCATCCGGCGGGATCGAGGAAGCTTCCACTTTCAAACTTCCATGTATTCGTTCCGTGCCGAACGTAGACGAATTCCCCGTTGTTCTCCATCCGCAGCAGGCGTTTGCCCCGGGCGGTCGCGCTTCTGATAAATGCGGCGTCTTCGGCAAGACTCGCGTTCGGATACTGAATGCCACCGGACCAGAGATCACGGCGATAGGCGATTGTGCCGCCGTGAACGTCCCCGCAGAACATCCTTCGATGCAGATCGGGCGTTGTGCGCCAGAAAGCGCCGCGAGGCATTTCCACCATAAAATCATTCGTCAGGCCGGTGATTTCATGGGTCCCCGCGAGCAACGGATTTACCTGCCGGGCGAGACGTTCCGGCGAGTACCAATCATCGTCATCCCAGTGCGCGATGAATTCCCCGCTTGCGAGTTCACAGGCGGCGTTTCGCTTCTGACCGATGGTCGTGCGGCGGGGTAGACGAAGATAGCGCACATCCGGAACATCTTTCACTAAGTCGCCGATGTGGTCGTCGCCATCGTCCACCAGGATCAGTTCCTTGAATGGATAGGTCTGGGCCTGGAAACATTCGAGCGCAAGTGGAATGAATGCCCGCCGGTTCCAGGTGGGCATAATGCAGGAGATCATCCGCGCCGGATCGACGCGATTCTGACCCATGAGGGCGCGCATTTTGGCCGCATCCTCCGGAACCCAGAAGGGACCATTGGTCAGCTTGGGGCTGATGTTGCTGGAATGGATAGTCGCGATGCTCAGCGCTGGATCTTTCAAATCCACCCGAGCCGCCACCGGGATTTTGGCGAGAAATTTCACGTCTTCAGCGACGTCGACTGCGTCGAAAGGGTGCGTCTGCCACACCCGTTTCGGATATGCCAGGGCTCCCAGCCACGCGGTTACGGCGCCTCTGTATTCGTAACGAAAGGCGCGTTGCGTCGCAGGGGAGTAGTAATAGAGCGTGCTGGAGCCGCACGCTTCGCCGTTGTTTTGAAGCAGGGCGGATATCTGCCGGCTCACCCGGTCTCGTCCGTACCAGTCATCGTCGTCCCAGTGAAGAATGAAGTCTCCGCGCGCCTCCGCGCAGGCAATGTTGCGCTTTTCTCCAACGCTGGCGCGCGTCTCCAGGCGAAGATAGCGGATCCGCGGATCATGGGGAATCAGGTCGCGAACCGGGTCGGCGCCGTCATCCACAATGATTAGTTCGCAACGCGGGTAATCCTGCGCGAGGAATCCCGCTATCGCAGAGGGAATAAACGCGCGGCGGTTAAACGTCGGCATGATGCAGCTCGCCAGAGGCGCTCCAGCCGCAGCCGTGGTTTTGGGCATATCGCCAGCCCGGATTGCAATCAGATCACGAGGGGCGAAGTTTGCGCATGCATCGCCGCGGCAGTGCTCGCGGAAATCCTGCTTCAGACCGCGAAGATGCAGACCGCAGAACTTCGACTGATAACGACGCCTGCTCTCTTCAAATAATTGCTGTTCAGTGGCCAGCCGTTCCGGCGTCAGCGGTGGACGGTGAACATAAGCCCCGCACACCCACAGTCCCCTAAACCCCGCGCGGTGCGCGCGAACGTTGTAATCCATCTCCCAACACGGGCCGAGTCCGTATTCTTCGTCCGCGTCTCCGAGGGCATCCACGACTGGCCGTTTGACCCCATAACAGAAATCGGCCAGGCTATGCAGTGGCTCCAGCAACCTTCGTGACGCGCCGAAGCGGCGGTCTATGATTCGCCCGAGAGCGATGGGGTCCTGCGTTTGCTCTCCTGCCGGGACAACACACTGGCGGTTCCAGGCCTGATTTGTCGAAGGACCGGCAAGCCCTGCATCCGGGACAGATGAAAATGCGGTCAGGATGCGGCGAAGCCATCCCGGCGCCGGCAACGCGCCACATTCCATCAGAACGTAGATATCGGCAGGCTCGAATTTGGTGAGCGCGTTAAACGCCGCCGCTCCTCCGCGCTTCTCACCCGTCTCGATCGCGATGATTCGGTGCGGTTCAGGAGTATGGGCAGTGATTGCACGCGTCGTTGCGGCCAATCGATCTGACTGGCCGCGGGCATCGATTCCGATCAGGACCATAGGAGTCATCCTATTTTCGGGGGAATTGGCGGCGGCGTCAATTTCGTGAACTGCGTCCTCAAATCGGTCAACGAAGATTGCATTTGCTGCGCCGTTGTCGTCAACTGCGCAATTTGCTGATCGCGTGAAGCGAGCTCCTGGGTATGCTGCGCCTGCAGGTTCGCGATCTGCGTTTTCAGATTGGAGACATCCGTCTTCAGCGATGCGGTCGTCGCGGCGTCCGGCTGCATTTGCGCCTGTTCTTTTTGCACCTCGACGATTTGCGAGCTCAACGCCGTGATTTGTGGAGGAGCAACGTAGAACGACCGCACGGTTCCGGATGAATCGGTCAGCAGGGTAACGGCGGAGCCAGCCGGTATGGTGTCCGGCGTTTTCAGAGCATTGGAGAAGTTGAACGCCAGGTTGCCTGGATCGTATGGCTGAACCGTCACCGCGATGTTTGACTGCTGCAGAGTTTGCTGGAGTTTATCGGCCTGTTGTCCGACAACTCCGCTGGTGTTCACCACAGACGGCGACGAAGATTTGAACGCATTCCCCAGGTAGTCAGACAAGGCAGGAGACACCGATGCGACTTTGCCGGCCAGCGTGGTTTTGAGCGAGGAAATGTTGAGAGTTTTCAGGCGCGAGGTGACCGTATGAAGCTGAGAAACCGATGGATCCAGGTTGATGCGCGCCTTCTTCTCGCTGGGCTGCGGCGCCGAGAGGTTTGCAAAAAGGTCCGTGAACGTGATGCAGCAGAATTCCCGGAGCGCGTATTCGATCACCGGCAGCACGGGGATGAGAGAGAGCCAGTATTCCACGCCCGGAAATGTCTTGACGTAATGACGTTTCGAGAAATTGCAGGTTTTGTGGACCTTGCCGCCCTTTACCGTTATGCCGGCGAGATAAATCACGTTTGCGTCCGGACAGCAGGCCCTGCATTTCAAAACGAGAAGATCGCAGAATCCGTCCTTCAGATACTGGAGGAGCGCCCCGGTCAGGTCGTACCATGCGTCCAGCATTTCCGCGCGATATCTGCGCAGCGCGGTGGTTTGTGTTGCGCTCCATGGCTTCTGGTCCATCGGGATCGCCGTAATCGTGTCACTCACGAGATTCAGTGCGTAGATGCCATTTTGTTTGCGGCTGACCGCAAGTGAGACGGGCGTAATTTCGGAGGGGAAGATCGTGGTCCACGAGACCTGGCGGAGCGTCGTCCCAATAACCACGCTCTCGGAGACAGCCGCGAATGTGTTACTCGTCCCGAATGACATCAACATCTGGGATCCGGTCCACGCAAACCGGACGATTGTGTCGCCACCCAGCGCGGCCTGCGCCCATTGACCGGTGTCCTCAACCCCGCCCATGGAATAGTTCACCAGTAACGTTCGAGTGCTCCCGGAATTCGCCGTTACAAAGACCCTTTGCGGCTGATTACCGGGCGACGGACTCAACACAACCGCGAGGTCGTCGTCGACCCCGCCGGACAGTCCCTGCGGGAAGGTGAAGGTGGTCGCTATCAGTGCGCCGCCTGCTGCGGTAGCTGCACGAATCAGAAGTATTTCGTTGATCTGCCCTACGACCGATTGTGTGGAATTGGCGGCTGCAAAGACGGCGCCGGGGCCGCCATCCACCATCTGACCGGTGGCGTTGAATGCAAGTATTTGGGTCACGGTGAAGGAGCCCGCGTTGACCTGAGTGAAGGAATAGAGTCCTTTCGAAACGCCCGTTGCGAAGATATTTCCTGCCTGTACGACCAGCGTTTTCAAAATTACCGATGGGACAGCCAGGGAAGCGGCTGCCGTCCCGGTGAACGTCAGTACCGCAAACGTGCTATTCGTCCCGTCGTTGGCGATTGCGTAGAATTGCTGCCCTTCAGCAGCAAAACCGGCGTCTTCAACAATTAGAGACGACGA
Organism: Bryobacteraceae bacterium; assembly: GCA_036500405.1. GTDB lineage: Bacteria > Acidobacteriota > Terriglobia > Bryobacterales > Bryobacteraceae > BOG-234. The sequence goes on along the minus strand of DASYCD010000159.1, from coordinate 2,618 downwards.
ACCCGGAAACGTAATCACCCGGTTCAGAACCGGAACGCCGCCTTCGAAGGCATAGAGATGAATTTCGTTGTTGTTCCCCGTCGCCAATGCGACGGTTCCGTCCGTGTTCATACGAAGACGCGATTTGAATCCCGTGCCGAAGCCGGATCGCATCTGGCCTATGCTGGCCGGGTACTGCGGCACCGGACGCATGTCTGAAAGCAAACTACAGAATGTCTTGCTCTTCAGAATCGCCCGGATGTCTTCATACAGCTTGCGCAAAATCGCGTCTTCGTCTTTCGAAATGAAGACTTCGCTGCCGGCCGTTGCGTTAAATGCCTGATAAAACAGATTCACCAAAGACGACAACGCCCGCTGCTGATTCTTCACAATCTCATTCGTGGGCAGGGTTGCATACTCTTTCCACAGAGCCTGAAACGGCTTCAAATACTGGTCATAGAAATCCACCCAGACGGTATTTTTAAAAGCGTCTGCAAGCGTTTCCTTTGACGTATGAGGTTCGATGCCGAGAGTATTTCCGTTCGCGGCATCGATATAAAGGCTGTAGTCGCCATCCGCGACGCCGCTCGGGGTAGTGATGTGGGAAATGACGTCGAAGTTGCGCGGGTTGCAGAAGAGAATATCGTCTCCGTTGCAATCGATCGCATACCCGTCATTGATTCGCACGCTCGTTCCATTGCCCGTGCATTGAACCTCAAGACCGCAGACGATGCCACAGCCATGCAGCATCTTTTTGTGGAACCGGAGATTGGCGTAGAGATTGGTGAGAGTTGTCAGGCTCGCGAACTGGACTCGCAGATCGTAGATTGTCGTACTGCCATAGACAACGGAAAGCTGCGCCAGTTTACAAAATGCGTGGATCTCCCCCACAGGGGGCTGCGGCACAGGATTTGTGTTGGGCGACTGGAACGGCGGCCACTCGACATCGGCCGTGGCTGTTCGCGCGGGAACCATCCAGAAGGCGCGCGGCGCATAGGTTCCTTCATCGAAGCTGACCTGAACTCCCGCTTCGATGGGCATCCACCCGGCGACGATCGGGATCCCTGCCGAGGTCACCGCGCTACCCGTCATATCCCAGCGCCGCAGGCGAAACACATTTTGCCCGGGATCGTTGATTGCGCCGGGATTCGACACAGGCGAACTCAGCGTGATCGCGTTGGTTGTGGGATCGGGCGCCGGCGCCACGATCTGAGCGAGAAATCGCGGCGCGCCCTGCAATTCGCCGTCACGGTCTGCGATTTCAACCCAATCTCCGATTCCGAATCTGTGCAGATCGTCCTTGCCGAGGTCCGTCACAGTAATCACGTTGGTATTTACAGCGTCGACGCTCACGATGGAGCTTTCCACCGTGGCGTTATCGCGGGACCAGACGATGGTGGAGCCTGCCCGTGTGGACGCGGCCCGAAAGATCTCAATCCGGTACAGCTGGTTTTCGAGACCCTGATAACCAGCGGACGGCGGGAGGATACAGGGATTTGTATCCGGTGTGGGCGGCACGGAACGGGCATTCATCAGGCCGGTAGTCGCGGCTCGGGACGTGATGTCACCCCACGCGGGTTGGTCATCGGGCACCTGCGCGGCGCACGGACCTTTGGGTTGCGGCGGACTTCCCGCTGTATCCGAAACATACGCCAGCCGGACCTGCCAAACGGTTTGAAGGCGCTCAGCAGTATCGGGGCCGCCCAACGCGACTTCCCGGATATGGGGGTCTTCGAGCGCATTCACTTCACGCTGCCATGCTTCGAGATAGGCCAGATATTCGCCATCGGCAAGCTGGACACCTTCGCCGGCCAGCGGACTGGATAAGGGGCTTGTTGGAGGGCTATCAATACCGGGCGAAGGATCGGGCCACGGATAGAACGGCTGCGTCAAATAAGTCAGAACGCGCCGCAAGCGCAGTCCCGGCAGGCTCTGATAAGCGGTCACCGAGGAATCCAGAGCGAAAGTGCCGCTTTGCGCCACGCTTCCGACGACAGCTCTTTGATACTTCTGTTTCGCCGGCGAACTGAGTTCCACCCAATCGCCCGCCTTCAGTGGGCGGCCGTCGAGCCATGTGGTCGCGGGCGTCGCGATGAAGGTGAACCCTGCTGGGGAAAGCGTCACGTCCACCCATTCCGGATTGATTTCGCAGAGAAGGCCATCCGCGTAATAGCGCCCTGGGTCGATGAAGAAATCGTCGCCCGCCGGAGTGAGCTCCAGCCTGAATCCGTTCTTTCCTTCCGGAGTTCCGCAAGCCCCAATCGTGTCCCGCGTTTCCGCGTTGATGCGGTGTTCGAGAAGCGCGCTTTGCTCGTTCCAGTCGGCATCCAGTTGGACGCGTCCCTGCTGCATCAACACGGACGCATAACCGCGCGGGTTATAAGTCGATCTACGACTAAAATCGCCTGCCATAGGTATGTCCTCCTCTACGTCGCGTAAAACAGTCCCGCTTCCAGACCGGCGCGCAGATAATCGGTAAGCATCGTCTGCAGATTCGCGGCGCGCTGCGGCTGGTAAAGATCGTGAAAAACTCCCATTTCGGATTGGTCGTCGGCGCCCTTCAAAATGGAATCGCCCGAACGGGAGTTGAGTTGACAATAGCCGGCATCACCGAATCGAAGCGAGGTGAACGCCGGCGC